>CP002190.1:2703496-3006992 GCA_000525675.1 Bdellovibrio bacteriovorus W | reverse complement strand
TTAAGAAGTCTCTTAACAAGGGGAGCTGAAACTTTCAACAGTTGACCTTATTGCCGCAACGTGCTTTATTAATGCCCCACGTATTAGTTAGAAAATAACTTGTGGGTTATTACTTATTGACGTCATTAGCGTCGTAAAATTCTCCGGGAGAAGAGTCATGAAACGTACATACCAACCATCAAATAAACGTCGTGCATCTAAACACGGTTTCCGTGCTCGTATGTCTACAAAAGCTGGACAAGAAGTTCTTAACCGCCGTCGCGCAAAAGGTAGAAAACGTTTAACAGTTTCTACTGGTGGAAAATAGTTCTCCTCTTTTTTTAAAGCGCAGCTCTGAGTTTCTCTCTATAAAGAAAACTGGAAAAAGAATCTGGCCTACGAAATGGTTACTTCTTAATTTTAAGAAGAACGACGTGGGGCAGGTTCGTTTTGGTATTACGGCAAGTCGAAAAGTCGGAAAGGCCGTGGTGCGAAATAAGTTGAAACGTTGGATGAGAGAGTATGCCAGATCTTGCGATGAAGCAGGATTATCTATTGAAGCAGACATCAACATCATCCTTAAGCCTATGGAAAATAACTTCTATAAAGGTCTGTCTTACGCAGAGTTTTATAAAGCTATGGACCGCGGCCTTGAAGAGATTAAAAGAAGTCTTTAGGTTCATCTTTATTCTATTTGTAAGTGCTTATCGAACGATCGGAACGACCCATTTGGGAGGTTCTTGTCGGTTTGAACCAAGCTGCTCACAATATGCTCTCGATGCCATTCAAGAACATCCTATTCATCATGCAATCTGGTTAACTTTTAAAAGAGTTTGTCGATGTCGACCTGGCGTACCCTGTGGTTACGATCCAGTACCAAAAGGAATTGCAGATGCAAAAAAATAATAGTCCTTCCTTCTTTGACGCTAAAACCATTATTGCCGTCGTTGCTGTAGCTCTTGTTTATTATGGTTGGAATACCTATCTAGGGAAGAAATATCCAGGATATGGACAGCCAACAGCTGCAGTCACTGAAACAACTGAGAACTCGGATTCAAATGTAACCTCTGCATCTAACTCTGATGCAAAGGCTGTTTTAACAACTCCAGATAAAGCTCCTGAAAAAACAATTCTTTTTGAGAACGATAAAGTGTCTTTTGTTCTAACGAGCAAAGGAATGGGAGTTGAGAATTTTACCGTAAAAAATTATCAGAACAAGAAGCAAGAAAATATTCAGCTTGGACTTTCTGATAACGAAGCTCTGTTTGAAATGCGTTGGGCTGGTGAGACAAGTGCTCTTCAGTTTAATGTAAACGAAGTAGCTAAGGGTCACTATGAAGGTACAGCTGTTCTAGGTGAAACAGAGATCAAAAGAGAGTTGATGTTTGATGAATCAACAGGCTCTTTTACTAATAAGATCCTTGTGAAAAACCCTACTGAAGAATTTAAAAAAGGCTTTTCTCTTTTAATTCCTGAAAAAGTTCACACACCCGAGAGCTCATCTTTTTTATTTCCTTCTTTTGATCATCAAGATTTCTTCATTGTTCACAACGGTGGAAAAACAGAAACAGTGAATTTCAGTAATGCTAAAGAAGATAAAAACGAAGGTTTTTCTTCAGTCTCTTTAGTATCTGTAAGTTCTCAGTATTTTGCGGCGACAATCTTAGATAAATCAGAAATTATTCCCGAAGTAAAATTGACTTCAACTATTCAAGGGAAGTCCGCTCTTGCTGAACTGGTTTATAAACCATCTTCATTAAAAACTGAGATGGTATTTTCTGAAGTATTCTACGTTGGACCAAAATCTATTGATATTCTTAAAGCAGTAGATCCTGAGATGGCGCAGATTATCGACTTAGGGTTCTTTGGTTTTATTGCACGTCCTCTTTTATATGTAATGAAGGCTTTTCACTCAGTTGTGGGCAACTGGGGTGTGGCGATCATTCTTTTGACTCTACTAGTTCGCCTTTGTGTTCTGCCATTTAATATCATGTCTTTTAGATCCATGAAGGCTATGCAGAAAGTTCAACCGATCATTCAGGGTCTGCGTGAGAAGTATAAAGACGATACGATGCGCTTAAACCAAGAGATGATGAAGGTTATGAAGGAGAATGGTGCTAACCCATTAGGTGGCTGTTTACCAATGCTACTTCAGATCCCAGTCTTCTTTGCTCTTTACCGTGTTATTGGAAGCAGTGTTGAGCTTTATAACTCTCCATTTGCTGGCTGGATCCACGATCTTAGTTCGCACGATCCGTTCTATGTATTACCTATTTTGATGGCTGTATTTATGTTCGTTCAACAGAAAATTACACCGTCAACAATGGACCCTACTCAAGCAAAAGTAATGGCGTTCTTGCCAGTGGTGTTCTCGCTATTCATGTTGCAGCTACCGAGCGGTTTAACTCTGTACATGGTTGTGAGTACTTTGTTTGGAATTATTCAGCAGTTTATTATCATGCGCGACAGTTCAGCGCCGGCTGCTAAAAAAGCTTAATTTTTTGATTTATTTTTAACAGGAGGAAAAATGGGATTCTTTAGAAAGCTTTTCGGGGGGAAGAGTAAGAGTGCAAATAGTGAAGTTGAAGCACTTGTTCAAAAGACTCTAGAGGGGATCGTTGAAAAAGCTCAGTTCGACTTAACGTTTGAAGTTCGTACTGATAAAGAAGACAACGGGAGCGAGACGATTTTTGTTGAGTTCAACGGTGCTGACGAAGAAATTTTGAAAGATAAAAAAGGCCAAATGCTAGATGCATTTCAGTTATTCTTAAAGAGAGTTATTCAGCATAACTTTCCTGAAGATAAAACAAATGTTTCTGTTGATTGCGGCGGATACCGTGATGAGACTGCAAATGCTCTTATTGAAAGAGCTGAGAATTTAAAGGCTATCTGTATTGAACAAGGTAAATCTGTATATTACCGTGCTCTTCCTCCAAAGGATAGAAAGGTAGTTCACCAGTACTTAGCCAAAGATCCTCGTGTAAAGAGCCGTTCTTTAGGTGACGGGCTTTATAAAAAAATCAAGATCTACCCTGCAAAAGGGAGTTCAAATACGTCCGAAGAGCTTACTTCAAACGATTAATAGATAACTTCAGTAAAGGGCGTTTAAAACGCCCTTTCTTTTTATAAGGGTTTACTATGTTAATTGCCGATCGTGATAAAGATACTGTCTGTGCTGTTTCCACTCCACACGGGGTTGGTGGAATTTCTGTGATTCGCATTAGTGGCGCTCAGGCTGTGGAGATTATCTCTAAAGTATGCCCCTTTATCCTTAAAAAATTAGAGTCACACCGAGCCTATTATGGAAATCTTATTGATCGCAACGGTCAGGTGATTGATGAGGTTGTTGCGACTTATTTTACGCAAGGCAAATCTTTTACCGGCGAACATACTTTTGAAATTTCATGTCATGGAAGCCCTTCTATTTGCCAAAGTATCTTATCGGAGCTTGTTTATTTTGGAGCTCGTCCTGCAGACCGTGGCGAGTTCACATACCGCGCCTTTATGAATGGGAAGTTGGATCTTGTTCAAGCTGAAAGTGTCTTGGCACTTATTGAGAGCCAGAGTCAGCAGGCTACCAAGATGGCCCTACGACAACTTAAGGGTGATCTTTCTATTCAACTTGCCTCTATTGAAAACCACATGACCTGGATTCTTGCACACGCTGAAGCTGGGATCGATTTCTCCACAGAAGATATTAAAGTTGTAGATAACTCAGAGGTCCTATCTCGCTTAGATACTATCGAAGCGGAGTTGAGCACTTTGGTGGGAACTTTTAATAAGGGTCGTATTATTAAAGATGGATTTAGAGTTGTTTTTACGGGAGTTCCAAACGTTGGAAAATCCAGCCTATTAAATCTGTTTCTTCAAGATGATCGCGCTATTGTAACCCATATTGCGGGTACGACTCGTGATGTGATTGATGGGGATACTTCCTATCAAGGTGTTAAGTTTACGTTCGTAGATACCGCAGGCCTGCGCACAGGGGCGTCGGATTTAGTAGAGCAGATCGGCATTGAACGCAGCCGTGCTGCTACCGATGAAGCCGACTTCGTATTTTTCGTTTATGATGTTAACGCTGGGTTAACCTCTGAAGAGCTGGATATTCTGAATGCTCTGGATAGTAAGCGTACTTTTATTTTAGCTAATAAATCAGATCAGCTCTCGGGTATTAAAGAATCAAAGACCCTAGAGAATCATCTAAAAGATAGTAATTTTTTCAAAAGCATCTCAGATAAAGAAGCCTTTCTTAAAAGTAGAATGTTCTTCGTGAGTGCTCTTGATAAAGGTATTCGTTCTTTGGTATTAGACAAATTATTACAAGAGTTTGGCGATCTACAGATCGAGAATACTGTTTTAATTTCTAATGCTCGACATATGGAAAATCTAAATAAGGCTCTTGAGAACACGCAGCGTGCGCGCGGAGTTGTCCAAGCCGGGCTTGGTGATGAGTTCTTAGCTTTGGAGTTTAAAGAAGCGCTAATTGCTATTCAAGAAACTCTTGGAAAGCGCTTCGACGATCAAATTATGGATCGCGTGTTTAAAGAGTTTTGTATCGGGAAATAGTTTTATGAGAAAAAGTGATTACGATGTGATTGTTATTGGTGCCGGTCATGCGGGCGTTGAAGCTTGCCTTGCTCCTGCGCGCTTAGGTTTAAAAACTCTAATGGTTACTACCAATCTTCAGCGTATCGCTTTTTTAAGCTGTAACCCTTCTATCGGTGGCTTAGCGAAGGGTCACATGGTGCGTGAGTTAGATGTACTAGGTGGCTCTATGGGGATTGCTGCCGATGCGACGACAATCCAGTACAAGAGATTGAATTCATCTAAAGGGCCGGCAGTTCGCGGAACTCGAGTGCAAAACGATAAGGATCTTTACTCTGCATTTCAGACTGACGTTTTAAAAAATCAAGAAAACTTGGATTTACTTGAAGGTGAAGTAAAGCGTCTTATTTTAAAAGATGATGTTTGTATTGGTGTTGTACTTCAGGATGGATCTGAAATTTTCAGCAAATCTACCATTGTGACAACGGGCACTTTCATGAACGGTGTAATGCACGTCGGCCTTAAACAAGAAGCCGGTGGGCGAGTGGGGGATGCACCTACAGTTGGAATTTCTGACCAACTTAAAGGCTATGGCTTTGAAGTAAAACGTCTTAAGACGGGGACTCCAGCACGTCTTGATAAAAACAGCATTGATTGGAGCCAAACGATCCCTCAGGCTGGCGATGAAAAAATTTATCCTTTTAGTTATAAATCTCCTCGTACTTTGGCTCTACCACAGATTCTCTGTTATTTGACTCGCACGACTGAAAAGACCCATGATATCATCCGTGCAAATCTTCATAAATCACCAATGTATTGTGGAATTATTGAAGGCTCTGGCCCTCGCTATTGTCCATCCATTGAAGATAAGGTCACGCGCTTTGCCGACAAAACAAGTCATCAGAGTTTTTTAGAGCCAGAAGGTCTGAATACGAATTCAATATATCTTCAAGGTGTTTCATCAAGTCTTCCTGAAGAAGTTCAAGACGATTTTCTTCGTACAATCCCAGGCTTAGAAAATGTTAAAATTCTGCGCTACGGATACGCTGTTGAGTACGACTATATTGAGCCGACTCAGATTTGGCATCGCTTGGAAACACGTCCTATTTCACAATTATATTTAGCTGGCCAGATCAATGGAACTTCCGGGTATGAAGAAGCAGCCTCTCAAGGGTTTCTAGCTGGGATCAATGCCGCTCACAGTATCCTTGGGAAAGAAGAGTTTATTCTAGGACGAGATCAAGCCTATATGGGCGTATTGGTTGACGACCTTGTCACCAAGGGGACCAGAGAGCCTTACCGCATGTTTACCTCTCGAGCAGAGCATAGATTGATCTTACGCGAAGACAATACTATTGATCGCCTGGGGAGCCTAGCAGTGCGCTTAGGAATTGCTTCCGAAGAGTCGTTGGAAATTCTTGCGAATCTTCAGATGCGTCGACATGATTTCCTTGGTCGATTAAAAAGCCAAAAGGTTTATCCCACAAAAGATATTCAAGAATTATTAAAGACTATTCCTACTCCAGAACTTACAAAGTCTTTAACTTTCGAAGAGTTGCTGCGCCGTCCCGAAATTACTTGTTCTCATCTTCCTTTGCTTCAGTTTGAGATTGATGAGGATCCAAATGTAAATGAACCGGTCGAAATTGAAGTTAAGTACTCTGGTTACGTGAAGCGTCAAATGGAGTTGATCGAACAATCTAAACGCATGGAAGAACTCGTTCTTCCAGAGGGTCTGGCTTATTCTGAGATTCGTGGTCTTTCAAACGAAGAGAAGGATAAACTTTCTCAAGTGAAGCCTCGTACTTTGGGACAGGCTCAGAGAATCAGTGGTGTTAATCCGTCTGCAATTCAAGCTATAATGATTCATCTTAAAGGTCACAAGAAGATGAAGGAGTTGGAGTTTGGAAAATAGTTCGGAGCAAAGTGCGCCAACGATTCATTGGCGCCTTCAGGAGTGGTTTCAGGATATTGATCTTCACACTCAGGCACAGCTTAAGACTTTTCAAGAAGAGCTGATCAAAGCCAATAGAACTATTAGCCTCATTGGACCAAAGACTGTATTTTTCGCAGATGCCATTCACTTTTCAGATTCTATTTTAGGCTATAGGACGATTGTCCAGAGTCATTCACTAGCGGGCGATATTTTTTGTGTAGGAACGGGCAGTGGCTTTCCAGGAATCGTCATTAGTATTTTAGACCCTCAAAAGAAAGTCATTATCCTTGAATCTGATTCTAGGAAAATTGAGTTCCTTAACTCGGTGATTAATTCATTAAAACTCACAAATACATCTGTTCTTAATAAATCCCTCGATCAAATGGCTGATGGCTCTGTTCAGACAGTGATTGCTAGGGGCTTTGGGAGTATTTCGAAGGCTATTATGCTAGGAAGGAAATCTGTCGCTAAGGGTGGCGTTTTCTTCCACTTTAAGGGCGAGGAGTGGGGAGTAGAGCTCAGTGAGATTCCCACACAGCTATGTTCCCTTTGGAGCCCCTCTCTGGTGGGTGATTACAAGCTTCCAATTGGCAATATGAAGTTTTCAGTGATTAAAACAGATAAAATTGGCTAAATGTTCCACGTGGAACATTTAGTGATGCTCCACGGTCTCTTTTTCGTTCCCCGAAGAGAGTTCTTTAAGTCGACTCTCTACATCCCAGGTCTTTTTAGCATTTCTAAAGCGCTTTTCTGTTTGGTATTCACTCCACTCGCTGGGGTTTGGCCAAACTTCCTTAGATTCGAATGCTTTTTTATAGTCGAAGCGTGCCTTCTTCTCTTGAGCCTGTAGTTTTAGCTTTTGGTACTCGAGTTCTTGAGAAATTTTATTTAAGAGGGCTTTACTTTCATCCACTCTCTTTTGTGCATACTTATTCTGACCCGTTTGCGGGACAACTTCAGCTAGAGTCTTCTGGTGTTCTTGTAGGGTCTTTGTTTCCGAGTCAAGAGACTGTTGGAGAGAAGTTATTTCCGATTGAATGTCTAAATAGATTGGATCCTTCAGTTGAGGCTGAGGATCGGGTCGGTCACACCCAAAAAGTAAGAATGAAATACTAAAAATTAGAAGAATACGCATATGTTCCACGTGGAACATCGGTAAATGAGCGAAAAACATAAGGTGTGTTGCGAAAAACTGGTCTTTATTCTTGCAAGTTTTAAAAAAACAGCCGACTTTGCTATCTCAAGGAGGAAGAATGGCAAAAACTATCTGTATTGCGAACCAAAAAGGCGGGGTTGGCAAAACGACGACATCTGTGAATTTATCTTCTGCTTTGGCTACTCTGGGTAAGCGCGTATTACTGATCGACATGGATCCGCAAGGGAATGCATCCAGCGGACTCGGTATTAAGAGATACGAGAGCCAAGATAGCAATAGCTACCACGTGCTTATTGGTGAAAAAACCCTGAGCGAGGCTACTCAGCAAACTTCAAATCCAAACTTAAAAATTTCGACGGCTAATCCAGATCTTGTGGGCGCAGAAATTGAGTTAGTGGATATGCCTCACCGTGAGTACCGTTTGAAGCAAGCTATCGCTACGGTTGCTGATGAATATGACTATGTAATCATCGACTGCCCACCTTCATTGGGTCTTTTAACTTTAAATGCATTAAATGCAGCGGATAGCTTTTTGGTACCGCTTCAGTGTGAGTACTACGCCCTTGAGGGATTAAGTCAGCTTTTAAACACAGCGGGGCTTATTAAGAAAAACCTGAATCCGCAACTTCATATTGAAGGCATTGTTCTTACAATGTTTGATGTGAGAAATAACTTGAGTCATCAAGTAGTTAATGAAATCAAAAACCATTTTGGTGAAAAAGTCTTCAACGCAATCATTCCTAGAAACGTTCGCCTCAGCGAGGCACCAAGCCATGGTCAGTCTATTTTAGACTATGACACGAAATCTATTGGCGCAGTGCGCTACCTTGAGTTGGCTAAGGAAGTGATTACTCGTACTGAACAAAAAACAACTGAAAATACTTCTGTGAATACTCAACAAACTGCAACAGAGGGAGAGTTAAATGTCTGATCTTCAACCGGAATCTTCAAACAAAAAAAAGGGATTGGGAAGAGGTTTAGGCTCACTATTGGGCGGCCCTGCGCCCACTGAAATTCAAGTACCTAAGTCATCTACAACACCAACTCAAGCTCCTATTGCACCCGTAGCCCCTCCCGTTCAAGCTGCGCCAGTAGATCCAGAGTCGAAGATTTGGAAAGTTGCTATTGATAAACTATCTCCAGGAGAGTTTCAGCCGCGTAGAACTTTTGAAAAAGAGTCTCTTCAAGAGCTGGCTCAATCTATTAAGGAAAATGGAATTCTTCAGCCCATCGTAGCTAGAAGAATTTCTACTGGTAAATTAGAAATCGTCGCGGGTGAGCGTCGTTGGAGAGCTTCGCAACTTGCAGGCTTACACGAAGTTCCAGTAATCCTTAGAAGTTTCAGCGACAAAGAAGCTCTAGAGTTAGCAATTGTTGAGAATATTCAGCGCGCCGATTTGAATCCGATCGAAGAGGCTGAGGGTTATCAGAGACTCATCACTGAATTTAAACTCTCTCAACAGCAGGTTGCAGAGAAGGTTGGTAAAGACCGCGCTACGGTAGCGAATGCTGTACGTTTGCTTTCTTTAACTCCAGAGATTCGCAACATGATTTCATCGGCACAGTTATCTGTGGGGCATGCAAAGGTATTGCTGTCTGTTCAAGAGCCAAAAAAGCAGCTTGAGCTTGCAAAGCGCGTTATTTCCGAAAAGCTTGCAGTCCGTAAATTAGAGAAAATGATTCAAGCAGAGGCTAAAGGTAAGTCAGAAGAGGCTTCCGTGAAGGCTGATTTTGATTCTAGCGTTACTCAACGACTCATTAACGGATTGAGTGAGGAACTTCAAAAAATGCTAGGAACAAAGGTTAATATTGATTATGCAAATTCTAAGGGTAAAATCAGTATTCACTTTTATTCAGACGATGAACTAACAAATATCGTAGATAGGCTAAAAGAAGGATGTCAGTAGAAAACTCTCCAATTCACACCGAAGATTTATTAGCGGGACATGTGACCGCTATTCTGGATAAGGGTACCTTTTTTGAGGGAAAACTCAGCTTTGAAGGGACCGTTCAAATCGGTGGTGATTTTAAAGGAGAAATTTTTACTAACGACACTATCGTTATTAATGAGGGTGCAAATATCGAGGCCCAAATTGAGGCTGAGACAATTGTGATAAGTGGTCGCGTTGAGGGTAATTTATTCGCTCGTAGACGTGTTATTATGCACCCTCCTGCTACTTTTAAAGGCACCGTGACTTCTCCGAGTCTAAGAATTGATGAAGGAGTCGTTTTTGAGGGTGCGTCTTATATGCCTAAGTCCTAGGCAGAAAGATTATCAAATAGAAATACGTCTTGACCGTCCAAGCGCCAAAAGGTAAATCCGAAGCTTCAAAAACTACTAGGGATTTCAAGTAAATGGACATTTTTGGACAACTAGGTATTAATACCACAGCCGCATATCAGTTTGTTATCTACTCCATCACCTTGCTTTTTCTAAGCAAAGTCGTTTTCGGTCCTTATGCTCAGGCACTTAATGAAAGACAGAAACGCACTAAGGGTGGAGAGGATCTAGCTGTTGAGTTTCACGCTAAAGCCACAGAGCTTCAGTCGGAATATGAAACAAAGACACGAGACTTAGCAGGACAAATTAAGTCCATCGTTGATACTCAAAAATCAATGGCGTCAAAAGAATCTGAGTTGATCATTAATCGCGCAAAAGAAGAATCAGAACAACAGATTCAAAAAAATCGCGACGTGGTTACGGCTGCAGTAAAAACTGCAGAGTCTGAATTAAAAAATCAAACATCAGCTGTTGCGACGTCAATCACAGCGAAACTTTTAAGCTAAGAGGGAAACGATGAAGTTATTTATTACTTCCTTAGCCGTTCTACTACCAAGCCTTGCATTCGCCGCTGAGGGATTAACTCCAGAAGTGAAAAAATCAATCATGTACCAAGCTATCAACGTGGGTATTTTGATTGCTGCTGTTATTTATTTTGGAAGAGAAGGCATTAAGAAGTTTTTTGCTGATAGAAGAGATCAATATCTGGATGCTGCAAAAAAATCGGAAGCCGCAAGACTTCAAGCAGAAAAAGATTTTGCTGAAATCAAAGCTAAGTTAGCGAACCTTGACGCAACTAAGGACGAAACTTTAGTTAAAGCTGAAAAACAAGCTCAGGAAATTAAAGAGGGGATCCTTAAGGATGCTCTAGCAATTTCTGAGCGCATTCGTCAGGATGCAAAACTAACTGCGGACCTGGAAATTCAAAGAGCACAAAGAGAATTGCGTGAACAACTTTTGAAAGATTCTGTGAATGTAGCCCGTGAAGCACTTTCAAAAAATATCGAATCTCAAGATCAACAAAAGTTGCAAAACAATTTCATTAATCACGTTGGGGTATAGTCGTGAAAGTAAGTGAAGTTTCTAAGCGCTACGCAAAGGCTCTTTTGGAGTCGGCAAAACAAAACAAGACTCAAGAAAAAGTTTATACAGAATTACAAACTGTTATTAAGGCAGTTTTTGTTGATTCAACAGTGAAAACTTTCTTCGCAAATCCATTAATTTCTACAGAACAAAAAGTAGCCGCTATTGAGGCATCTCTGCGCGGGGCTGGTCTTTCTGAAGAAGTTTACAACACGATCATTCTTCTTGGAAAAAATGATCGCCTAGCTGTTCTAGATGAGGTTGCAATGGCCTATCAAGAATTGCTGGATGTTGAAAATGGTGTAACTCGTGGAGTGGTAAAATCTGCACAACCTCTATCAACAGAGGCTCGCGCTCAGATCGAGAAAAAAATTGAAGGCGTATTAAATAAGAAGATCGTTCTAACATACGAACAAGATCCTAAGCTTTTGGGCGGCGTAGTTGCTCAAGTGGGTGGATGGACATTCGATGACAGTATCGATACTCACTTAAAAAAATTGAATGAAGAATTAAACAGGAGAGCCAACTAACAATGGATACACAAATTCGTGCTGACGAAATCAGTCGTGTTCTCAAAGAACAAATCAATCAATACAACAAAAAGATTGAAGTAAGCGAGACAGGAAGCGTTCTTTCTATCGGGGACGGTGTTGCTCGTATCTACGGTCTTGAAAATGCTATGGCTGGTGAGCTAGTTGAGTTCCCAGGTGAAGTTTACGGTATGGTTCTAAACCTTGAAGAAACACACGTGGGTGTAGTTATCTTCGGTGAAGATAGACATATTAAAGAAGGCGACACTGTTAAAAGAACTAAGAAGATCGTTCAAGTTCCAGTTGGTGAAGCACTTCTTGGTCGCGTAGTTGATGCTCTTGGTAACGCAATCGACGGCAGAGGTTCTATTGATACTCCTCATAACCGTGTCGTTGAATTAAAAGCTCCTGGTATCGTTTACCGCCATCCAGTTGAAGAGCCTCTTCAAACTGGTATTAAAGCAATTGATGCTCTTGTTCCAATTGGACGTGGTCAGCGTGAGTTGATCATTGGTGACCGTCAAACTGGTAAAACAGCTCTTGCGGTTGACACTATCATCAACCAAAAAGGCCAAGGCGTTCATTGCTTCTACGTAGCTATCGGTCAAAAACAATCAACAGTAGCTCTAGTGGTTGAAAAACTTCGCGCAGCTGGTGCACTTGAGTACACAACTGTTATTGCAGCCAACGCTTCCGATCCAGCGCCACTTCAGTTCCTAGCTGCTTACTCTGGTACAGCAATGGCTGAATACTTCCGCGATACTGGAAGACATGCTTTGATCGTATATGATGACTTAACAAAACAAGCTCAGGCATATCGTCAACTTTCACTTCTTCTTCGCCGTCCTCCAGGACGTGAAGCTTATCCAGGTGACGTATTCTATCTTCACAGCCGTCTATTAGAGCGTGCTGCTAAGTTGTCTGCAGATAAGGGTGGTGGTTCTTTAACTGCACTTCCAATCATCGAGACGCAAGCTGGAGATATCTCTGCATATATTCCAACAAACGTTATCTCGATCACTGACGGTCAGATCTTCCTTGAGTCTGATCTATTCTACAAAGGTATCCGCCCAGCTATTTCTGTTGGTAAATCGGTATCTCGCGTAGGTGGTGCTGCTCAGATTAAAGCGATGAAACAAGTAGCTGGTTCTATGAAACTAGAGCTTGCTCAGTTCCGCGCGATGGAAGCATTTGCTGCGTTTGCATCTGATCTAGATAAAGCGACTCAGCAACAGTTAGCTCGTGGTCGTCGTTTAGTTGAAGTTCTAAAACAAGGCCAATACGCGCCAGTTAAAGTTGAAGAGCAGATTGCTATGATCTTTGCTGCGAGTAATGGCTATGTAGACGCTTATCCTGAAACAGATGTTAAGCGCTACGAAGCAGAGATGATTGAATTCCTAAAGAACAAGCACAGTTCAATTCTTTCTACGATTACAGAGAAAAAAGCTATCTCTGACGATCTTAAGAAAACACTTGTTGCGGCTCTTGAAGAGTTTAAAGCAGTATTCCAACCTTCTAATTCAAAGTAATTAGGTGAAGAATGGCTAGTTTAAAGGATATCCGGGCTCAGATTGAGTCCACTAAAAACACCCAGCAGATCACAAAAGCTATGAAGCTTGTATCTGCTGCAAAGTTGAGAAGGGCGCAGCAGAACATCGTGAATATGCGTCCTTACGCTCTTACTTTGCGTAAGGTGATTGCGGATATCGCTGTTACTAATAAAGTTTCTCATCCGTTAATGGAAAAGAAAGAGACTGTAAAAAACGTTCTAATGGTGGTTATCACTTCAGATCGTGGTCTTTGTGGAGCTTTTAACAGCAATATCAACAAGTTCACTGAGAACTACATTAAAGAGCATAAAGGTAATCTTGATAAAATCGATTTTATCTTTATTGGTCGCAAGGGTCATGACTACTTTAATAAAAGAGACATTACTCCTGTCGACTACATTACTAAGCTTGATAAAGACATCTCATATGAGTTGGCTTCAAAAATTGCAGGCCGCGTGATGAATGACTACCTTGAGGGTAGTTATGATGAAGTCCGTATCGTGCATAACCAGTTCAACTCAGCTATTTCTCAAACAGTTGTTTGTGAAACACTTCTTCCGATTGATATGGGTTTAAGCTCATTCAAAACCGAAGGTGAGAAGTCAGCAAATGAGTTTGCAGTGGATATGATTTTCGAACCAGGTCCAGAACAAATCATCAAAGAACTTCTTGAGAAGCACTTTGATCTGCAAGTTTATAGATGTATGTCAGAGTCAGTTGCTGGTGAACATGGTGCTCGTATGAGCGCGATGGAGAATGCAACTAACAACGCATCAGAAATGATCAATAAGTTGACTCTTACTTACAATAAATTGAGACAAGAAAAAATTACTACAGAACTGACAGAAATCGTGTCAGGCGCAGAAGCGCTTAAATAGGAGCTGAATAAATGACATTCGGTAAAATTAAACAAGTAATGGGCCCAGTTGTGGACGTTGAGTTTGACGGCGGCGATATGCCAGCGATCAACTCTGCTCTTCGCGTAACAAATAAATTTATCTCTGATGCAGAATTCAATCTAGTTCTAGAAGTTGCTCAACACTTAGGTGATGGAGTTGTTAGAACTATCGCGATGGACCAAACTGAAGGTCTTGTGCGTGGAACTCAAGCTAAACCAACTGGCGACATGATCACAGCTCCTGTAGGTCGTGAAGCTCTTGGTCGTATTATCAACGTTATTGGGGAACCAATCGACGAACAAGGTCCTGTTGGTGCAAAAGAACATTGGGGTATCCACAGAGCTGCTCCGAAGTTTGAAGACCAAGCAACATCAGCTGCGATGCTTGTAACGGGTATCAAGGTTGTTGACCTTCTTGCTCCTTACGCAAAAGGTGGAAAAATTGGTCTATTCGGTGGAGCGGGTGTTGGTAAAACAGTTCTTATTCAAGAGCTTATCCGTAACATCGCTACAGAGCACGGTGGTTTCTCAGTATTCGCCGGCGTAGGTGAGAGAACTCGTGAAGGTAATGATCTTTGGAGAGAGATGAAAGAGTCTGGCGTTCTAGAGAAGACAGCTCTTGTGTTCGGTCAAATGAACGAACCTCCTGGAGCACGTGCGCGTGTTGCATTAACAGGTCTAACTGTTGCTGAGTACTTCCGTGACGTTGAAAACCAAGACGTTCTTTTCTTCGTAGATAACATCTTCCGCTTTACACAAGCAGGTGCTGAGGTTTCTGCACTTCTAGGTCGTATTCCATCTGCGGTTGGTTACCAACCAAACTTGGCGACTGAGATGGGTGCTCTACAAGAGCGTATTACTTCAACTAAAAAGGGCTCTATTACATCTGTACAAGCGGTTTACGTGCCGGCGGATGACTATACGGATCCAGCTCCAGCAACTACTTTTACTCACTTGGATGCGACGACAAACCTTGACCGTGATATCGCTGCTATGGCGATCTTCCCTGCGGTTCACCCATTGACGTCAACTTCTCGTCTACTTGATCCTCAAGTAATCGGTGAAGAGCACTACAAATGTGCACGTGATGTTCAGGCGCTTCTTCAGCGTTACCGCGAACTTCAAGATATCATCGCAATCCTTGGTATGGATGAGCTTTCTGAGGAAGATAAGCTTGTTGTTTCTAGAGCGCGTAAGATTCAAAGATTCTTGTCTCAGCCGTTCTTCGTTGCTGAGCAGTTTACGGGTCTTCAAGGTAAGTACGTTGAGGTTAAAGATACAGTTCGTGGTTTCCGTGAAATTCTTGATGGAAAATACGATGATCTTCCTGAACAAGCTTTCTACCTTGTTGGAACTATCGAAGACGTTATCGAGAAAGCAAAAAAGTTACAGGCTTAATATAGCCTGTGACTTCCTTTGAAAGGTTTTAAGATGTTTAAATTAACAATCGTAACTCCAGAAAAAAGATTGTTACTAAATCAGGAAGTTGAAGAAGTAACTCTGCCTGGCTTTAAGGGAGAACTTAATATTCTTCCCGGTCACGCACCAATGATCACGACTCTGGATATCGGAGTTATGAGTTGGAAAATTAAAGGTCAAGAAAGACCTAATTTTGCAGTTATCAGCTGGGGTTATTGTGAAGTATCGACTGACGGTGTGAATGTATTGGCAAATATTGCTGATCTTCCTGAAGAAATCGATCTTCAAGTAACAAAAGATTTCTTAGCAAAAGCTGAGCACAAAGCTCTTCATGAGCTTATCCCAGACGAAGACTGGGCTGAGTTCCAAAGAGAAATCTTCCACGCAAGAGCCATGGTAGAGCTTGCGGAGAGACAGCCAAAAAAATAGTTTAGTTTTTTGCTAGATGAATATTTAAATCGCGCAGTAAATCCGAAAGATGCTGCGCGATTTTTTTTCCGCTCTCTTGATGTTCAAAATAGAGATTAATTTTTTTATAATAGCCAGATCCCGATACAAAACTCGGATGGGTCTGATTAACCACTAAAATATTCTTGCGAAGAGATCTGTTAAGCGATCTTAACCATAAACTCTGTTTGCGATTATTCACGACGGCTACGGTGACTAAGCAGCCCTCTATAGCAGCTTTGGCGGTCTCTAGATTAGAAAAAATCTTCAAGGATTGTGAAAGGCTATAGCCAGCCTTAAACGACGTCGTAAATGCAGCGGAAGCACTCATTAGGCAAACAGAGCCATTACTGGCAGGGGCTCTAGATCCAGAGACTTTTTTTGGAAGATATTGAGGGATAAGATAAGGGCGAAGATTCTCAGAGAGAATGTCTTCCTCTAGCTTTTGATAGCTCGGCGACTGAAGCTGCCCGTTAAAAGCCAAGCTAGGTAAATCACTAGGTCGACGATAAAGATTTGTGAAAGCCTTCGCCTTTAGAATTCTTTGAAGTTTAGCATTGAGCTCTGCTTCAGGAATTCGGCCATCTTGAATTGCTTTTTGCACATCGAGAAAAGCCCGCTGTTGTTCTTTAAGGGACCAGCTCATCATCACAAGATCTGCACCAGCAACAAGTGCTTTGACAGCAGGATTGATATTTCCGGCCAGAGATTTGGACGACTGCATTTGTAGGTCGTCTGTAATAATAAGATCCTTAAAGCCAAGATCTGAGCGTAAAATTGAAATAATTTTTTTTGAGAACGTACCGGGATTATCTTTATCCAAGGCTGGATAAAGAAGATGTGAGAGCATAATGGTTTTACTACGTTCTAAAGATATAAAATCTTTAAACGGAACAAGGTGTTTTTCTTGAAACTGTTGAAGATTGGTTGGGCTGACTACAATCTTATCGTGCGGATCTTCGCTCACGGAACCCGTTCCTGGGAAATGCTTTGCCGTTGGCAAAACTCGGGACTCTTGCAGCCCTTTGGAATACTCAGCACCCATTTCGGCCACAATCTTTGGATCACCCCCGAGTGATCTTAGACCGATAAAGCTATCAGAGCTGGGAGTAATATCTAATACCGGAGCGAGATTAATATTAAACCCGACTTCGCGTAAAAACTTTCCTGTCTCTAAACCCATTCTGTGGGCAAGCTCCGAGGATTCGGTTTTACCTAAGGCCTTTGCTGTTGGAAGTGGTGGGTGTATGGGTAATCGCGAAACAGCCCCGCCCTCTTGGTCAACGGCGATGAGCGGAGGAAGATCGCTATAGCGATAGCTGAGAGAGTAGAGATGGGTGTTCAACTCTTTAATCTGATCGATAGAATTAATATTTCTTTTAAAGAGAATAAAAGCACCCGGCTTATAGGTGTGCAGAAACTGCATCAAATCACGATCAATTTTAGTTTGTGGAAATCCGACAATAAAGAGTTGTCCCACTTTTTGTTCAAGACTTAGATTCGAAATTTTTTGGTCGATGATCTGTTCGAGGGTCTTCTTTTGAGTACTTTGGCCTAGGGCTAAGCTGGGAAGAATACACAAAGCTAGTGTCTGAATAAAAATACAAATAAACTTAAAGCACAGTGTAGGCATATGAGAAGTTTATCACTGCAGGACT
This sequence comes from Bdellovibrio bacteriovorus W, assembly GCA_000525675.1. NCBI lineage: Bacteria > Pseudomonadati > Bdellovibrionota > Bdellovibrionia > Bdellovibrionales > Pseudobdellovibrionaceae > Bdellovibrio > Bdellovibrio bacteriovorus. Next base: position 2,989,510 of record CP002190.1, on the reverse strand, counting down.
TTGAAGGTAGGCGAGAGTTGAAAAGTACGTTTAAATTAAACTTAGGTCTGATTTTATTTTGTTTACTAATTGGTCAACTCGGACTTGCACAAGCAGAAGAGCCGACGCCCAATCATCTCGTTGAAGTTGAGATCAATCAAGACAACCTTGCGCCCTACAAGCAGCGCCGTGATCCATATAGTATTAATTTCTCTCTTAACTATGAACATCTAGAACTTAAAAATTACCAATCTGTACTAGATAATTCGACTTACTCCACCATGTTTAATGGCGAGGCATTGCCTTTGATTGGCCTTAGCTTGTCTTATCAATATAACTTTTTTTTAGGTTCCCTTTCGCTAGGTCTGAATTATGGAATGGGTTCCATCAGCGGAAGCGCAAGCGGAGCGGATCGCTCCTTGGATATTACAAAGTATGGCGGCTCCCTTCGTTATACTGCAGACATGATTATGCAAGAGCCCTATGTGGCTCCGTACTTAGGTTTACAGATGTGGCAGTTCACTCTAGATGAAAAATCGCCAACGGATAGTTTTTCAGGTTCGACACAATGGGGAACAGCTTTCACTTTGGGATTATTAATTCAGCTCAATTGGATCGACTGGGACACGGCTAGGCAGACGACCTTCAATTGGGGATTAGAGAACACTTTCCTAGATATCTTTTTAACTAAGTACGGCAAAACAAACTCTGACGAAGACCCTAACACCGAAACAGATTTTGTGTACGGTGCGGGTCTGCATTTAGAGTTTTAAGGCAGAAGTTTTATTAGCTCACTGAGCTCATCATAGACTGGAGCCCAAGCAATCGTTGGAAGCTTGATATTCAGTCGATTGTCTGGAGTGAGTGAGTACTTCTGACTTTCTTTGACAGCCAATTGAATAACTTTTTCTGGAGCAAGTTTTGTGTGCTCAGTAAAAATTAAAGAAATTGATTTTACCCCAGCGCTAATGTCTCGAATTCCGAGCTCTTTGCATTGACGGCGAATGAGCATCAGGCCCATCAAATTAATTGTCGCCTCTGGCAACTCACCAAATTGATCACGTAACTCTTCTTCAATGCGATCGAGCTCTTCTGCGGATTCAATATCAGCAAGAGCCTTATAGTAACTCAATCTTAAGCGAATATCAGAAATGTAGCTTTCCGGAATCATCGCAGGAACGCGGAGATTTATTTCTGGATCAACATCTGAATTATCAATTTCTTCACCACGCGCTTCAGCCAGTGCTTGATTGAGAAGATCCATATACATTTCGTAACCAACGGAATTAACGTGTCCCGATTGATCTTCGCCCAAAATATTTCCAGAGCCACGCATTTCAAGATCGTACTGCGCAATAGCGATACCGCTCCCGAGTGCAGAATTTTCCTGAATAACCTTAAGTCTTTCTTGTTGGTCTTTATCGAGTTTCTTATTTCGGGGCATAACTAAATAACAGTAAGCGCGCGTCTTGCTACGTCCAACGCGGCCACGCAATTGGTAAAGTTGTGACAGACCAAGAAGGTGGGCTGAATCAATGAACATGGTGTTTGCTCGAGGAACATCCATTCCTGATTCAACGATGGTCGTACAAATTAGAACGTCAATTTCGTGATTAAAAAATGCAAGCATTGTCTGTTCTAATTCTTTTTCATCCATCTGACCGTGCCCTACGCGAATTCTCGCCTCAGGAACAATGGCGCGAATCTCATCGGCTAAGCCGTAGATGGATTCAATTCGGTTATGGATGAAATAGACCTGACCTCCGCGGGAGATTTCGGCACTAATAGCTTTACGAATTGTTTCTTCATCAAACTTAGTAACAAATGTTCGCGTTGGCAGGCGATCCACTGGTGCTGTATTGATTAAACTCAAATCACGAATTCCAGCCAGAGCCATATTTAAAGTTCTTGGAATCGGCGTAGCAGACATAGCTAGTGTATCGACACTGTTTTTAAGTTTGCGGATTTTTTCTTTATGAGTGACTCCGAACTTATGTTCTTCATCAATTAACAAAAGACCGAGGTTCTTAAAGTTAATGCTAGAACTTAGCAGCTTATGGGTGCCGACGACGATGTCGACCTTACCATTCTTAAGATCTTCAACAGTTTTCTTCGCATCCGCTGTGGAAACAAAACGATTTAAAAGACGAATTTCAACGGGCCAATCTTTGAATCTATTTTTTAGAGTTTCAAAATGTTGAAAAGTAAGAACCGTGGTCGGAGCTAACAAGGCGACTTGCTTTTGTGCTTGAACAGCGAAGAAGGCGGCGCGCATGGCCACTTCTGTTTTGCCAAAACCAACGTCTCCACAAATCAATCGATCCATAGGCTTTGTGGACTTCAGGTCCTTCATGATGTCACGAATAGCATTGAGCTGATCGCTAGTTTCCTCGTATGGGAAAGAGTTCTCAAAAAGCTCTATCTCAGAATCTTTAAACACAAAAGGAGGACGGTACATTTCCGCTCTTTTTGCATAGAGTGCTAAGAGATCTGCGGCGATATCGCGAACATGCTCGCGAACTTTCGACTTCGTTTTCTCCCAGCCAGTGCCGCCTAGTTTATCAAGTATCGATGTGTTTGGCCCAGAATACTTTTGAAGTTGCCCAACACGATAAACAGGTAAGTAGAGTTTATCATTTTCTTTGTAGCTAATCTGGATATATTCAGAATCTACATTATTGATACTCATGATCTTAAGGCCTTCGTAGCGGCCAATACCATGTTTAACGTGAGCCACGAGATCGCCTGGCTTTAAATCCCCAAACGAAAGACGTTTGGCTTTTTTCTGAAAATCTTTTGAGGCAGAAACTTCGCGGGATTTCTTTTTGGTTCCAAGAAAGTCATCATCAGAAAGAAAAATGAGTAACTCTTCGTCGAATCTAAGGCCATTGCTATCTAAGTACTTACCAAGAATATAGATAGTATCGGATTCGCCTTGTTGTTGCGTAAGCCAAGTGTCCCAAGAGAGTTCCTCTGTGGGAAGAATGCGCCCCTTTAAATTCATGCGTTCTAAAATTAGACGCACGCGATCCGCATGGGATTGAGATTTGGCAGAAATAAAGATGCGATAGCCATCATCCTTCCAGCGGCGCAACTTCATCAGACTTGCGCGAAACCAATCCTCTGAATGAATAGGGTGAGCTAAGGAAATTTTAGAGAAATCTTGTGTGAGGGCTGTGCGATACTCAACTTGCACATCGCTCTGCTCGGAATCTAAATACTCAAGCGAAGAAAAATAAATCTGTCTTGAGTCTTTAGCGAACTGAAGGTTTTCAAACGAAGAGTAAAGCCCTTCTAAGGGTGGATAGATAATTTGTTGAGAAGCTCCGGAGAATTCATGTTTGAGTTCAGTCCAAAATTCATCGGATTGGCGGGAGATCTCAACAGCATCTAAAAACCAGATATTCGGTGGAGATTTAAAAAACTCCAGTGGGCTATTTAGTTCGCCGTAAAAAAAAGGCAGTAAGTATTCAACGCCGTTAATAAAGTTTTTTAAAACTAACGAGCGCAAAAGTTCATCGGCCTCAGCTTTATCGACATTTCGATCACCAAGAGACTCTCGCACGCGTTGCAATAGAATCTGGTGTGTTTCATCTCTGAATAAAACTTCTTTTGCTGGGGTCAGAGTGAAGCGATTGATTTCATTCAAACTTCTTTGATCTGTAACATCGAAGTAGCGTAAGCTGTCGACCTGATCGCCAAAGAGCTCTATGCGGATGGGATGATCTTCTGTAGGTGCGAAGATATCGACAATGCCACCACGCAAAGCGTACTGCCCTCGATCCTCAACCATGGGGGCTGCGATATAACCTAAAGATCCCAAGAATTCAGGAATATCTGTTTTGAACTCGTACCCCGAGCCGATCTCGAAACTAAATTCGCCGAGAACTTTTGCGGGCAATGTGTTTTGCATCAATGCGTCAACTGAAGATATGAACAATTCTCCGGGCTTAGCTTGTAGCGCTTTAGATAAAAAGCGAATGCGCCCGCTGCTAAGTGCTGGGTTTGGGTAGAGCCCTGAGTATGCCGAAACATCGAACGCGGGTAAAATTTCTGCCGTTTTTTCAGGATTAAAAAACCGAATTAAGTTTCTTAAAACCTCAGCTTCGCGGAAACTTGGAACAACAACTAGGTGCGGCAAGTTATTGATATTTTTCGAGTAAGTTTGTGACAAAAAGTAAGCAAGAGATAGCGGGGACGAAGCTCCCGTCACATTGATACGTGACTGTGTCAGTTCAAAGGATCTCTCGAGAATAGATTCTAAGCGCGTATGAGTGGTTTCTGCTTTCATGGGATTTGCAAATCTTGCCACGCTTATCGCCTTGTTTCCATTCATATTTCTTGGATTTAGCACTCGACACATATATAACTAATTGAAATCCAAATAATAACGACAGCTTTGGAGGGTCTAGTGCCACTCGGTGGAGTCATATTCATCGTTCTTTTTATCGCTCTTTTTGGAGCTTTTTTAGTATGGGTCGCGTCCAAAACGGGCGGCAAACCTGTTTATAGTGCCGTGAAGTACGAACCGTACGAGTGCGGTATTCCGGCGATTGAAAAAAAGGATACGAAGGTTTCCGTTAAATATTATTTAACGGCGATTCTTTTCATTCTTTTCGATATCGAGATCATCTTCATGTATCCATGGGCGATCTCATTCCGTGAGTTTATTAGCTCGGGCGAAGGCACTTTTGTCTTCATTTCGATGATGGTATTCATCGCGATCTTCATCTTCGGGCTTTTCTGGGAAATTAAATCAAAAGCATTGGAATGGGACTGATTTATGGAAATGGGAAAAGATATATTTGAGATCACGGTTAATGGTCTCAAATTGGTCGTCATATTTTTGCTAATGGTGCAAGCGGTACCAGTGCTTGTTTGGTTAGAGCGTAGAGGTTCTGCGTTTATCCAAAATCGTCTTGGTCCAAACCGTGTAGGTCCATTGGGATTAATGCAACTACTTGCTGATGCTGTGAAGTTTTTAACGAAAGAAAACTTTGTACCTGCCTCATCAAAGCCATTGTTATATTACGCGGCTCCGGTATTTGCTTTGATTCCAGGTGCTGTAGCGTTTTCGGCAATTCCATTTTCAACTCCGATTTATGTCGATGCCTTTGAAATGTTTGGAAGCTCTTGGGGGCCATACACATTTCTATTTCAAGGTTATGAAATTGGCGTAGGGATCGTTTTCATTCTAGGGGTGTCGGCGTTAGCTGCTTACACACTTTTAATGGCGGGTTGGGGTTCTGGAAGTAAGTACACATTGATGGGTGCTCTGCGCGCTTCGGCTCAGACGATCTCTTACGAGTTAGCTCTAGGGCTTTCAATTGTTGGTATTATCATGCTCTACGGAACGTTTAATCTTTCCGAAATGATCATGGCGCAACAGGGTCCGTTGAGTTTTAACTTTATGGGGAATGCAATTTCATCTTCCATCCTTCCAAACTGGGGAATCTTTTATCAGCCAGTGGCTGCAATTTTATTCCTAACGGCAGCATTTGCTGAATCAAACCGTCTTCCATTCGACTTGGCAGAGGGTGAATCAGAGCTTGTCGGTGGTTTCCACACAGAGTACGGCGGATTCAAATTCAACATGTTCTTCATCGGTGAATACGGACACATCATGGTAACTTCTGCCCTGATGGTTCTTTTCTTCTTTGGTGGATATGGAATTCCTTGGGTATCAGTGGCTGACGTTCAGGCGTGGGCAGCGACGGTAACAGAAACTGCATCAGGCGCAAGCGTGGTTGTGGCTCTTTTACACTTCCTATCGTTCTTCTTAAAATTTGCATTCTTTATGTGGTTATTTATCTGGGTTCGTTGGACTTTGCCGCGTTTCAGATATGACCAGTTAATGGACTTTGGTTGGAAGACACTTTTACCTTGGGCTCTTGGAAATACAATTCTAACAGCTACAGTAATTTACTTGGCGTCATTGTAAGGAGATTGGTGTGACAGCAGATGCTTTTCTATTTTGGTTTTTAGCCATCGTCACGATCGCCAGCGGATTGGGAGTTGTTCTTTTAGCAAACCCAATTTACTCAGCTCTTTGCTTGGCAATGACAATGGTAGGTGTATCAGCGATTTTCGTAACTCTAAATGCATTCTTTGTTGCGGGCGTACAGCTGATTGTTTACGCCGGCGCAGTGATGGTTCTTTTTGTTATGGTGATCATGCTCTTCAACTTGAAAAAAGATCTTAAGGCCTTCACGGCAGGTAAATTTACCGGTGCAATTAAAATTGCAACGGTTGGTTTGTTTGCTGGAATCGTAGTGGGTGCCCTAACAATGTCTTCAGGTTTGATGATCGAAACCCCAGAGCAAAACCCAGTAACTACTGGAACTGGAATGGAGTCGACAAAGGCTCTTGGTCAATTGCTCTATACAAAATACATCTTTGGATTTGAAGCTCTTGGAGTCTTGCTATTAGTAATCGCAATCGGCGCTGTGGCTTTAGCAAGAAGTAAAGGTGGAACTCATGAACGCTGATATCATCACTAACATTGGTTTAAACCATTACCTTGTATTAGCTGCAATTTTATTTGTGATCGGAATGGCTGGGGTTTTAACTCGCAGAAACGTTCTTGTTCTTTTGATGTCGATCGAACTGATGCTGAACTCAGTAAACATCACGTTCATCGCATTTAGCAAATTTCTTGGCGTCCTTGATGGCCATATTATGGTTTTCTTCGTGATGACAATTGCAGCAGCTGAAGCGGCCGTTGGTTTGGCTTTGGCGGTTTCAATCTTTAAGAGATTCAACGAAATTAACATTAGATTCTTTGAGCACTTGAAAGGATAGGGGACAGCAGTGAATCATTCTTTACTTATCGCCCTTGTAATCCTAGCGCCGCTTGTTGGTTTTTTGATCAACGGTCTTCGCTATAAAAAGCACTCTGCAAATGTCGCTGGCGGAATTGCAACCGCAGCAGTGGCCATTTCATTTTTTGCGTCTATCGCACTTGTTGTTGATTTAATTTCAATGCCAGCTGATTCGCGAAGCATTTCTGCCGTCTTTTTTGAATGGATGGCGATGGATAAGCTTCGTGTAAATGCAGGTTTTGTTGTGGACCAAATCAGCGCAGTGATGATTCTAATCATCACAGGTGTTGGAACTTTGATTCATCTATTTTCAATCAGCTACATGGCTCACGATAAGGGTGTTGCAAAGTATTTTGCGTACTTGAACTTATTTATCTTTAATATGTTACTTCTTGTTTTAGGAGATAGCTTATTAGTGATGTTTGTTGGTTGGGAAGGTGTAGGACTTTGTTCTTACCTACTGATCGGGTTTTGGTTCACGGATAAGAAAAAGGCTGCTGCCGGTATGAAAGCTTTCATCACCAATCGTATTGGGGATGCGGCATTCTTGCTTGGTATGTTTATCCTTTTTGTTACATTCGGAACTTTAAATTTTTACGAACTCAATGCTTTGGCGCCGACGGTGCCTGAGGCTACTTGGTTGGGTGCCGTGACTTTAGGAACGCTTTTACTTTTTGTAGGCGCGACAGGAAAATCAGCACAAATTCCATTGTACGTTTGGTTACCAGACGCGATGGCAGGCCCAACACCAGTGTCAGCACTTATCCACGCGGCGACGATGGTAACTGCGGGTGTTTACATGATTGTACGCCTAAGTCCGTTATTCATCGCAGCTCCTAATACAATGATGGTCATTGCGATTATTGGCGCTTTGACAGCGGTTCTGGCAGCCACAATCGGCATGACCCAGTTCGATATTAAAAAGGTATTAGCGTATTCAACAGTTTCTCAGCTTGGATATATGTTCCTAGCTGTGGGCGTGGGAGCTTTTGGAGCAGCAATGTTCCACTTAATGACTCACGCATTCTTTAAAGCTCTTATGTTCTTAGGCTCGGGTTCTGTGATCCACGCCATGCATGAAGAGCAAGATATTCGCAAGATGGGTGGACTAAGAAAGTATATGCCAATTACGCATTTCACTTTCCTTATGGGCTGGCTTGCGATTATCGGTATGCCTCCATTTGCGGGTTTTTTCTCTAAGGATGAAATCTTAGCGTATGCTTTTGCTTCATCTCCAATTCTTTGGGCGGCGGGTGTTTTAGGTGCGGTATTAACGGCATTCTATATGACTCGTTTAATGGCACTTACTTTCTGGGGTAAGAGTCGCGTACCAAAAGATGTACACCCTCACGAGTCTCCGGCATTGATGACAATTCCTTTGATCATCTTAGCGGTACTTTCAGTGATCGGTGGATGGATTGGTGTTCCTCACGTGATCGGTGATCTTCTGGGTCATATTCCAAATGTTTGGGCAGAATGGTTAGCTCCAAGACTTGCTGTACTTCCTGGATTAGAAATGCCGGATGCAACGACAGAGTGGATCTTAATTGCGACTTCTGTAGGTTTGGCGGCTATTTCTGCAATCACGGCTTATCGTTTCTACGTTAAGACTCCAGAGACGCCAGAGAAAATTGCCGCTTCATTGGGCCCAGTTTATCGCACAGTTGATAATAAGTACTACGTAGATGAGTTCTACTTTGGCTTTATCATCAACCCATTGATCAACCTTAGCCGTAATATTTGGTACTACATTGATGTTAATTTCATCGACAAAATTACTTACCTTGCGGGCGATTTAGCGCGTGGCATGGGTGGTTTTGTTCGTACTTTGCAAACTGGAAATATGCAGCAGTATGCAATGTATATTGGCATCGGTATTGTTGTGGCTCTTTCATTTGTGATCATGAGGTAGAGAGATGATCCTAAGTTCAATTGTATTTTTACCACTACTATTCGCTCTCTTGATTGCGGTTTGGCCAAAGTCTAATACTATTAGACACTTGGCTTTAGGCCTTTCTCTTGTAGAGTTCATTTTTAGCTTAACACTCTTTAGACACTTTGATCCGAGCTCGGCGAACTTGCAGCTTGTAGAAAAATATCTTTGGATTGAGCGCTTCGGTATTCAGTACTTCATGGGTATTGATGGCATCTCTTTATGGCTAGTTCTTCTAACGACGTTCCTTACTCCGATTATCATTTTAGGAAGTTGGACGTCGATCACTGAGCGCGTAAAAGGATTCCACGTTTGTCTGTTCATCTTACAAACAGCAATGCTGGGTACGTTCCTAGCAATGGATGCGATCTTCTTCTACGTATTCTGGGAGCTTTCTCTAGTACCAATGTATTTCATGGTTGGTATCTGGGGTGGAGCAAGAAGGCTTTATGCGACTGTTAAGTTCTTTATCTATACAATGGCGGGTTCAGTATTAATGCTGATCGCGATCATTTATATGATGTACCTAACACTTGAAACAACAGGGCAGATGAGCGCGAGCTTGATTGATTTCTATCAATTGAAGATCCCGTTTGTTGGCGGAACTTTCTTTAGCCTACAAACTCTTTTGTTTTTCGCATTTGCGTTGGCATTTGCTGTTAAGGTTCCAATCTTCCCATTGCATACATGGTTACCAGATGCCCACGTTGAGGCGCCGACTCCAGGGTCTGTAATTCTTGCGGGTGTGATGCTTAAGATGGGTACTTATGGATTTATCCGTTGGGTGATTCCATTATTCCCAGAGGCGGCAGAGCATTGGGCTTGGTTGTTCATGCTTATCGGTGTTGTCGGAATTATTTACGGCGCCCTCGTTGCAATGATTCAGCCTGATATCAAAAAGCTAATCGCATACTCGTCTGTTTCGCACATGGGTTACATCATCTTAGGTCTTTTTGCTTTCAACTCTATCGGGACTGCGGGCGGACTTTACCAGATGTTAAACCATGGTGTGGCAACAGGTGGACTGTTCCTACTTATTGGAATGATTTATGAGCGCACGCATTCACGTGAGATCTCTAAATATGGTGGTCTGGCTGGTGTAACTCCGATCTTTGCAATAGCGTTCTTGATTGTAACTCTTTCTTCAATCGGCATGCCTTTAACGAACAGCTTTATTGGTGAGTTCTTTATTCTTTTAGGAACATACCAAGCGGAACCAGTTTTTGCTTACTTTGCGGTTTCAGGGGTTGTTCTCGGAGCGGTCTACATGCTGTGGATGTATAAGCGTGTCTTCTTTGGTGAAAAAGGTGAGTTGGTAAAAGACGAAGCTCATCCGATCAAAGATCTAAATCTTCGCGAGATGATCGTTCTTGCTCCATTGATGGTTATGATTTTATGGATGGGTGTATTCCCGAATCATTTCTTGAACTATTCAAAGGCAAGCATTGAGCACCTTGTGAATAACAAGTCGAACTATAACTTAATGGCAATTGAACCTGCGACAGTAGCACCAGCTGCTGAGACGCAAGGAGAAGAGTAATGAACGTTAATATTGGTTTAAGTGATATCCTTCTGATCTCTCCAATGATTGCTCTTTTCTTAATGAGCTTATTGCCAATCACGGTAAAAGTTCTTAGAGGAAATAAAGAGCAGCCACACTTGGTGACATTAGCTCAAGCTCTTATTGGAATTGTGATCGCTATCGGACTTATGATTGTGTTTGGTGGCGGCGGAAAAACGGCCTTCAGTAACAGTTTGGTATTTGACGGTGTAACTCAATGGATGGGTGTTATTGCACTAGCAGCCGCTGGTGGCGCGATGATTCTAATGTACGAAAATCCTGCAACAGTAGGGCGTCAGTTCTCTGAGTTGATTTTCTTGGTAATGAGCTCAGCTGTGGGGATGTTAATCCTCGTATCAGCGATTGATCTTTTAATGATTTTCATTGGTCTAGAGACAATGTCATTGGCTCTTTATCTAATGATCGCCATGAGCCATGAAGAAAAGCTCGCAAAAGAAGCGGCACTTAAGTACTTCATCCTTGGATCATTTGCTTCGGCAATTTTCCTTTATGGTGTAGCTTTGGTTTTCGGAACAACGGGTGGAACTAATATTCTTGCCTTCATGGCCGGAGCATCTGAGCTTATTCAAACAAGCCGACTGTTCCTATTTGGAATCATGTTCATCATTTTAGGATTCTGCTTTAAAGTTTCTATCGCTCCTTTCCATGCTTGGACTCCAGATGTTTATCAAGGAGCTCCGACTCCACACACGGCATTCATGGCAACCGCGATTAAAACTGTTTCTTTTGCAGCGTTCTTGCGTGTAATTGCTACGAAGTCTTTAGTGGGTTCAGATCAACTATTTGATATCCTTCAGTGGTTAGCAGTTATCACAATGATCGTGGGAAATACGGCAGCGATTATCCAGAATAACTTTAAGCGTATGATTGCTTATTCATCTGTCGCTCACTCTGGCTACCTTTTGGTGGGTATCATTACTGCGGGCGTCAGTGACAATGGTTCCTTTGGCGCTTCTGGTGTTATTTTCTATCTTCTTAGCTACGGTTTAATGACTCTTGGTGCATTAGCTGTTGTGAGCATGATGGAAAAGTCAGAAAACTCCATTGTGAACATTGATGATCTTGCTGGGTTTGCAAAACAACGTCCGATGTTAGCACTTTGCTTAACAGTGTTTTTATTGTCATTGGCGGGAATCCCACCAACTCTTGGCTTCTTCGGTAAGTTTTACTTATTCAACGCAGCTGTTGGTGAAGGGCTTTTATGGCTCGCAATTTGGGGTGTAGTAAGCTCTGTGATCGGTGTTTATTACTATCTTCGCCCAATTGTTGTTATGTATATGAAAGATGGAGAAGCAGAAATTGCTGGCCACTCTTTAAATGCAACAACAGTGACGGTCGTTGCGATGGCTTTAGCCATTGTTCTTATGGGCTTCGTATCAGGGCCTATCTTTAGCGCTGTTGAAAAAAGCCTGTTCTAATTTAATTCAAATATAGAGTTGTTAAAAAGCCCGAGTTATCTCGGGCTTTTTTTATATGTCATAATGTCTTAAAGAATTGATTCCGGAACGGAAGCCGATTCTTACGATGCGAGCTAGGATCTCTGGATTTAGACTGAAATGATCCACGAAGAACATTTCGTAGTTTTGTGGGCGAGGGGAGATGTAGATGTAATCCACCTCGGGTCTGTAGTTTACACGATCCCTAATGATTTCAAGCATTTTAGTTCTGTGTTCTTCAGGAAGGTTTTGTTTTTTAAAGTAACCATCCACTGCATTATAGATGCTGCGAATATCGTTTTTATATTGAATGTTTTTGGCGATCTTTTGTTGAACCACTTGATAGAGAGCTTGATTGGCAATAAGCGGAATTCCGTATTCGTGCAAAGATCCCATCTCTTTAGTGAAGTGATAGGGCTGAATAGAAAAAGAAGAAATAACCAAGTCAGCACCGTAGTCAGCAGCCACGTGGGTAGAAAGTGTGTCGCGAATTTCTCCGTCGTAGTAGAAAATCTCTTTTCCATCGGGTCTTTTAACTCCGTAAGGAGCAAAGACTGGAGGAAGAGAGGTTGAACAAGCAACGGCATCACTAATAGAGGCGTAGTTAATGTACTTAGTACTGCTGGTCTTATAAGCGTGATCAAAGTTTCCAAAGATTGCTTTGCGGGTATGGTTCAACTGAGTACCAATAATGAAAAGTTCTACGCCAAGGCGAGAAAAATCATTATCCAGTAGAACATTCTTTCGTAGGTAAGATTCAATGCCTTTGGTTGAAAATAGACCATTGAGTTTGAGGCCGTTTTTTAACAGGGACTCAATGCCGCCGGTGACCAAAGATTTATCGCGGATGGATTTGGGGATAAACTTTAAAAGACCGTTCGAATTCAAATGAAAAATATCACGATAGCCAATGGGTTTTAAATAGCGAAGATCGTTTTTCTCATAAGCAGGGCTTGAGCCCGAGCCGATTTGAAAGGCATTGATCAGGGATTCAACGGGGTATCCCGCCGCTAAAATTGATGCCACAAAGGCTCCTGTGCTGGAACCAACATAGAGTTTAATAGTGAGAGGATCATTGTTGTGGTCAGCTTGGCGAACCATTTCTTTGGTTCCACCGGCAAATTTAAAGCCCTTTTCTTGAAGGGCGAGGCAGACACCAATATGAAAGGCTGCAGCTTTAATACCGCCACCACTAAGAACTAAGGCTATTTTCTTTTTGTCTTTTATGCGCATAGATATATCAATATTATCGAGTTCCTTGCCATCCCATGGCAAACCCTTCTTCTTTATCTGCTCAATCTTCTAGCAAAAAAGCGTGACTACTCAGCCCTAAGTCTAGGTTTGACCAATCTAAAGGTCGTGAATATCCAGATCAAGGTCCTGAAATCACTGATAAATGAAATTACCTCTAGACAGCGTTTGACAGACCGAAGTCGTGTGATAAGGTTGGATATGCAAGCTAAACAGGGTGACCACCTCTCCCTACGCAGTTTGAAATGATCACTCGTAACACAGTGATTTTAAGGGACTAAATGAATACTGAAGCTTTCGATACATGGTTGCCATTAACGGACTACTCCACGAAATATAAAGTGAGTGTGAGTACTCTGCGCCGCCGTATCAAAGCCGAAGACATTCAGTTCCGGTTTGAAGAAGGTAAGTACTTCATCATAGACGAACCGATGGGTACCCATCAAAGAGTACATCGCCCCTCCCAAAATCGCGAAATCGATTTGGTGGGTGCTCATCATGGATTGATGAAAGGTAAAGACATTATGTCAGAAGCTTCTTCACGCGATGAAAATAAGGCTCAGGACCTTGATAAAGCTATGAAAGCAAATAAGGATGAGCCTATTTTGACTGCCGCAAATAAATTATTGAATGAGCTAAAAAAGGCTTATACACAGATTCTCCAAGAAAAAGAGGAGCAAATCTTTCACTTACGAGAAGAGGTGACGGATTTAAAAACTCTGGTTCGAGTTTTAGAGTCTGAAAATGACCGCCTTCGAGGATTCAAGCAATAGCTGAAAAATAAATACTGAAAAGAAAAAGGCCAGGGGATACCTGGCCTTTTTCTTTTTTTACATCATCTTTGGGAGGGGCGATGTACCTGGCAGACTAAGCTGCCAAGGATTTTGTTTTCTTTGCTTCTTTCTTTGCAGAAGGGCGCTTTTCGTGTGCTTTTGCACTCTTATCAAACGCTACCGCAAATACTTCGTCTAAGTTTTCAGCAAGGATGAAGTTCAACTTATCCTTAAAGATCTTAGGAATATCAGCTAGGTCTTTTTGGCAAGACAGTGGAATGATCACGTTAGTGATTCCAAGGTTTAAAGCCGCAAGACACTTTTCACGGATTCCACCCACTGGAAGAACTCTTCCTTGGAGTGTAACCTCGCCAGTCATAGCTAGGTCATGTCTAACTGGAGTACCTGTCATTAAGCTGACAAGTGCTGTCGTTAGGGTAATACCCGCAGAAGGACCATCTTTCGGAATTGCACCGGCTGGAAGATGGATATGCACATCGTACTTCTCAAAGAAGTCTTCTGGAATTCCAAGTTCAGCTTGGTGAGCTCTAGCGTAGGACATAGCCGCTTGAGCTGATTCTTTCATCACATCACCAAGTTGCCCTGTGAGGATTAAAGAACCCTTGCCTTTCATTTTCAATGCTTCGATCGTTAACACTTCACCGCCAGCAGAAGTCCAAGCAAGACCTTGAACGACACCAACTTGAGAGTCTGCGAACTTGTCATCACGTTGGAAACGTGGAGGACCTAAAAGTTCAGGCACTGTTGTCGCATCAATCGTCATGAATTCCGTTTCATTCATCACAACCATTTTTGCAACTTTACGACATACTGAGCCTACTTCGCGCTCAAGGTTTCTTAGACCCGCTTCGCGAGTATAACCAGCGATCAAGAATCTGATGCCCTCATCAGTGAACTCAATGTTTTGCTCCGTGATACCATTAGCCTCAATCTGACGGCGGATTAAGTGCTTCTTCGTAATAAGAAGTTTGTCATTCTCTGTGTAACCAGGAATATTCAGAACTTCCATACGATCACGTAGAGCTGGTGGAATATTCTCTAATACGTTCGCCGTTGCGATGAAAAGAACATTCGACAAGTCAAAATCTACGTTCAGGTAGTTATCACGGAAAGTAGCGTTTTGTTCTGGATCTAGAACTTCAAGCATTGCTGCAGAAGGGTCACCTCTAAAGTCAGAACCAAGCTTATCAATCTCATCCAGTACGATAACTGGATTGTTGGTCTTAGCTTGTCTCAATGCTTGGATGATTTTTCCTGGCATTGCGCCAACATAAGTTCTTCTATGACCACGAATCTCAGCTTCATCCTTTACGCCGCCTAGGGCGATACGGAAGTACTCACGACCCATTGCTCGAGCGATAGACTTACCAAGTGAAGTTTTACCAACTCCTGGAGGGCCGCCAAGGCAAAGGATTGGACCCTTAAGGTCTGGTTTTAATTTACGAACCGCCAAGAATTCCATCACGCGATCTTTAGCTTTTTCAAGCTCATAGTGATCTTCATCAAGAATTTCTTTTGCTCTTTTTAGATCAATAACGTCATCAGACTTTTTGCTCCATGGAAGATCTGCCATCCAATCAAGGTAAGTTCTTACCATTGTTGCTTCAGAAGCATCTGGATGCATTCTTTCAAGACGAGCTAATTGCTTAAGAGCTTCTGTCTCGACAGTAGCTGGCATTCCTGCATTGATAAGCTTTTCGCGTAATTCATCCATCTCTTCAGATTTAGAATCGCCTTCGCCAAGCTCATTCTTTATAGCCTTCATTTGCTCGCGCAAGAAGTATTCGCGTTGTGATTTAGACATGTCGTCTTTTTGCCCACCGCGATTTTTATTTTGTGCCTGCATGATTTCTAGTTCTGCCGCTAGAATCTCATTCACGAGCTGAAGTCTTTCAGTTGGATTTTCAGTCTCAAGAACTTTTTGCGCGTCTTCTACTTTAACACCTAGGTTAGATGCAATAAGGTCAGCAATTCTGCCTGGGTCATTGACATCATCTAATACCAACAGAATGTCTGGAGAAAGAGGGCGGCCAAGAGCGATGATTCTTTCGATATGCTCTTTAGCAGTTCTGATAAGTGTGTCATTTTCTGCAACTGTTTTTGTTGAAGGAATGTCTTCAATTTTTTCAACAGCAACTTCAAATGATGGTGAAGTTTTCGTGAAGTTTTTTACACGACCCTTTGCTACACCTTGAATAAGAATTTTAATTCTACCATCAGAAAGCTTACGCATTCTCATGATCATCGCTACTGTACCAGTAGTGTAGATATTGTCTGGAGAAGGATTCTCTTCAGAGATATCTTTTTGAGAAGCTAAGAAAATCATTCTATTTTTCGATAAAGCCTCTTCGACCGAGCGGATGGAAGCATCACGACCCACGAACAAAGGAATGATCATATATGGAAAAACAACGATGTCTCTCACAGGTAGCATTGGAAGTGTCTGTGGAATTTCTACTAATTTATCGTCAAAACTCATACCGCTCCTCCGCTCTATGCGGGAATATTATTTACGTATGAGTCTTCTCGGCATGAGACATTCAGAGCTTGAATGGATTAAGTAAAAATTGGACTGACATCCATGTCAGAAAGATCTCTTCCACTGAGTAAAGTCGAGTTTATTGAAAGAGATTAGAATGGTTCTCTTGTTCTTCCATGCAATCAATACATAGGGCTGTGAACGGACGCGCTTGAAGTCTGCGTGCAGATATCATTTCGCTGCAAGACTCGCACTGACCATAGGTCTTGTCATTGATTTTACCTAGAGCTCTTTCGATCGCAAATAAAGCTGTGCGATCACGCTCAAGTAAATGAATCGAAATATTATTTGAGAAATCTAAAGAAGCCACTTCAGCTTCATCCGCGACAGAAGAAATCTTTAATTGTTCTTCTTTGAACTCGTGGCTTTTATTTAGAATAAGACTCTTCTGCATGAGCAGAGATTCTTTCAAGTTTTGAACTTCTACTTCAGATAGTTCGGTTGTATTCATCTCACCCCCCGATATGATGACTGTGGCCGAAGTGCCTCTTATCTCGGGGGAATGGAAGACTGTCACTAAAAAAGCACTGCGTGATGCATTACTAAGCATTTAGGTCGACGCATAATATTATCTTGCGAAGCGACGACTTACAGCTTCACGAAGCTCTGCGCCTTCGATGCTGAGGCGAGTCCAAGGAATTGCAAGCAGTCTGCTTTCCTCAATGAACTCTTCCGTTTCTTCACAGATACCAAAGGTTCCTTGTTCGATACGCGCTAGTGCTTGCTCAATCTCAAGGAGTTGATCGCGCATACGCTCTTGCGCTACTAAAAAACTATGCTCTGCAATGTGGGCTACGGATTGATCGGCTTCATCGCCACCGCGTTCTACAATTGAGAGATCGGAGCGGGCCGCACGGTATCTGTTCAACACATCTTGCTTTGCAACTAAAAGTTTTTTCTTACACTCAGTTAATAGTTGTTCGTTAATGTGTGAATTCATTTGCGACCCCCTTCTTAGGATTAGAGCGACTTCATTGCCCGCTCGTGTTCTTAGATGAAGGAGGTCGAGGTTTGGGTTAAAAGAATTCTATCTTTTTTGAACTTTCAGCGGAACTATCTGATTTTTCTCAATAGTTAAGGGTATTAAAGGACGTTCTACTTCGCGGTCTTCATTGACTGAAAGGTATCCAATAGAGCCTGGGAAGCGCTTTAATTGGCTTAAAGCTCGTGTTAGGGACTCTCTTGAGTCCGCGCCTCCAGCGATAAGCTGGCGCAGAATAAGACCGGAATCGTAGGCCTGAACTTCAATAAGAGAAGGCTCTTCATTGTACAGGGCTTTATATTCGGCGGCAAAGCGGCTGCGATCGCCAGCAGCAAGATCAATGCTATCTACAAAAATTAAATTATTGGCAAAGTTACCAGCTCTGCGAACAGTGTCTTTCGTATTCCACAGATTTGTGCCCAATAATTTTACGTTGCGAATATCACTATAAGAGAGCATCGCAGAAATCTGTCCTAATGACTTAATGCTATCAGGAATGAAAATCGCATCGAAATCTGTGATCGCTGGCAACACTGTTTCGAGGTTGTTGCTTCTTACAGAGCGGCGCTTATCAGATTTTTGTAGCTCTTTAAGACGCACATTGAACTCGTCTTGTCGCGCTTCACCGAAGTAAGTGCCCACAAGTCTTTGAATCACGAACCTAAAGTCAGTTTCTTTTGGCGAGTAAGTTTGTACTGCAGTTATTTGACCGCCGCGAGCAAGAACTTCATCCCAAAAAATATTACTAAACTCTACGCCGTAGGGATCGTTGGGATAAAGAATCGCGAACTTCTTCATTCCCATATCATTCATAGCTGTGCGGACGAGTGCGCGAACTTGCATCTCACTTGTTAAAGCATTTCTAAAAACAGTGGGACCAATTTCTGTCACTTTAGATCTCTGTGACAGGGCAATACTCGGCACACCTAATTCATCCGCTTTTGCAGCCACAGCAGGTGCTGTTTTGCTTAAGAGAGAACCCACGACAGCGATGACGTTGTCTTCTTTAACAAGGCGCTCAACTCCGCGTCGTGCGGAATCAGGATTTCCTTCGCTATCCATTACAGCCAGTCTGAATCCTGAACCTGGTAAATGCAGGCCAAGGCCCATCTCTAAACCGCGAAGAGCACGTTGAGCGATTGGAGCCGTTCTGCCACTGAGAGGAAGAACAACACCGACAGTTTTAGATTGAACGTTCCTAGCGGCATTGATGTGATTCAAAAGCTCTTGAGAGCGAAAGGCTAAATCAGTTCCAGGAAGTTGTTCAATGATAGTATTAAAATACTTGCGTGAACCACTGTAATCTTTATTCTCGAAATGAATTTCACCTAAACGAAAAACCGCATATCCACGTAAGAATTGAAAGTCGCCACTTTTTGCAACTCCTTCTAGTTGGTCCTCGTTTAATTTATTTTCTACGATATCCAAAGCGTGCTGTCGGTAAGACTCTTGATCTTTGCGATCCGCAGATTCATTAGCAAGCTGTAGCAAGCCTTTGAGGTATTCTAAAGCATCATCAGCTTTCGGAATCGCTGGTAGAGCTAATACCTCAGATGTAATCGATTCATTCTGCAACTCTGTTGGCGCCTGTCCACCGACAGACTTTGCTTTTTTAACCGCTGAAACAGAAGGCGGGCGGTAGGGGGGACGTTTTTTAGTAGCAACAGTCGTGCATGAAAGTAAAAAACAAGCTCCGAATAAGAGCGCAAATCTTAAGGTCATTTTCTATTCCTCATAATCTGACCAACTTTTTCTTGGAATGACTTCACAAGGGGAGTTGGCTCTGCTGATTTAGCAAGTTCTTCCATGAGCTCTTTTTGTTTTGAAGAAAGAGAAGAAGGTGTATCAACTAAAATTTTAACAAGCATATCACCGGATCCAAACCCACCTATCTTAGGAAATCCTTTTCCCTTAAGACGGAATGTTTGACCTGAGTGAGTTCCAGGCGGGATGCGAATCATCGCTTTCCCAGTGAGTGTTGGGACCTCGATATTCGTTCCCAAAATAGCGTCCGTATAGGCAATGGGAAGATCAAGCAAAACGTCACTTTCGCTACGTTTGAAAAGTGCGTGTTCTTGGACGTTAATAATGACGTAAAGGTCTCCAGCAGGGCCACCGCTGGCTGAGTCGCCTTCGCCTGAAAGCTTTAGGCGTTGGCCTTCTTTAACTCCTGCAGGTACATTGACAGAAAGCTTCGCAGATTCTTCTTTGCCACTTTTTTGACGAACAAAAGAGATCACTTTTTCTGTACCGGTGGCAGCCTCTTCAAAGCTGACATTCAAAGTGTAGCGTAAATCTGTTCCGCGTTGGGGGCGGCGCGCACGAGCTCCGCCGGCACTGCCTCCGCGGGCCTGACCAAAAATATCTCCAAACATGTCGCCAAAGATATCTTGAAAGGGGTCCCCACCTTCGCTGGAAGATTGTTGTCGGCGAAATCCACCGCCGCCACCAAAGGGACCACCGGCTCCGCCGCCGAAACCTTGTTGAGCACCTGAGTGTCCAAAGGTGTCGTACATCTCACGTTTTTTTGAATCACTTAAAACATCGTAAGCTTCACTGATTTCTTTAAATTTTTCTTCAGCAGCTTTGTCGCCGGGATTCTTGTCAGGATGATATTTAAGCGCAAGCTTGCGATAAGACTTTTTAATGTCCTCGGCAGAAGCGGTTCTTGAAACACCTAGTAATGTGTAAAAGTCCTTTTTCGACACGCGTGCAGCTTTCCTTATTCTGGTTTCTTAGCAACAACAACTTGGCCTGGACGAATAAGTTTGTCGTGGTACTTATAAGGTTTTTTAAACACGCGATAAACGTGACCTGGTTCCATATCATGAGTTGCTTCACTACTAAGAGCTTCGTGAACGTTTGGATCAAATGGAACACCCTCAGCAGGAACTTCATTAATAGAATGTTTCGCCAATACTGACTTTAAATTTATCGCAGTCATTTCTACGCCTTGCTTAAAGTTCTGAAAATTTTCAGCATTTACTTGAGTTGCAAGGGCGCGCTCAAAATTGTCAATTACATCTAGCAAGTCGACAACGATGCGTTCGCCACCGTACTTAACTAAATCAGAGCGTTCTTTGATGGCATTACGTTTATAATTTTCAAACTCTGCACGTAAATAGAGATAGTCATTTTTAAACTTTTCAGCCTGCTCTTGAAGAGCTTGAACCTCAGAAGTGGTTTCAATTTTTTCTGACTCTGGCGCTGTATTATTGGATGAATTTTCTTCTGACATGACTTTTCCTTTCACAATACTTAAGATTGTGTATTCATTAGTTAAAGTCAATGTGAGAGCCCTCTTAAAAAAGGACCTAAAGGTCCTCTTCTAAGAACGTAAAGACTTCGAAAACCTTGTTACTTAAAACAATGCCCTGCGCGGTAAGGCGCCAATGCTCGTTAGTTTTTTCTAGGAGACCTTTTTCTTCTAGAGGTCGTGCAAGGGCTTCGATTTTTTCCACAATTTCATTGTCAAATTTCAGTCTTAAGTCGGGGACGGAAAGCCCTTTCATAAGGCGCAAAGATGTATGACAAAAGTCTGTAAGGGTTTGATGTTTTTCTAAGAACTCCACTTGGTCAGATGGGAGTTTTTCTAAAGAAAGAACCTGTCCGTCGTGTGCCAGAACTTGTTTTTCATACTCGTTAATCGAATTGATATTCCAAAAGCGAGCGCCCCAATTATATTCAGGAGAATAGGAATGAGCACTCAGGCCAATTCCCCAATAAGGTCGGTCTGTCCAATAGAGCAAATTATGGCGAGACTCGTAACCGGGAAGAGAAAAGTTTGAAATTTCATATTGGTGAAAGCCTTTGTTTGTCAATTCAGAAGCAATCACTTCAAACATTTCTACTTGTTCATCGTCCACAGCGCGCCCCTTAGAGAGAGGGTGACCATCGGGCACAGTCAAACAATAAGGACTAATATGTTTAGCACCTTGTTCAATCGCAATAGCGACGTCTTTCTTAAGACCCTCAAGAGTCTGTCCTGGAAGAGCAAAAAGAATATCAAAACTAAAATTGAGATTGCGCGAGCGAAGAAGCTCTAGAGTTTCAAGTGTTTGCTGAGCGCTGTGTTCACGACGCACCATTTTTAAAAGCTTGTCATCAAAGGTCTGCGCACCGACAGAAAACCTATTAATGCCAGCGGCTTGATAAATATCGAGTTTCTTAGGATCTACCGTGGCAGGATTGATTTCGATAGTGATCTCAGTGTCGGGTCTAGTTGTAAATCCATACCTACCCAGTTCTTTGATAATAGATACAATTAAATCAGCAGGGAGCAGGCTCGGTGTGCCACCTCCGAAGTAGATCGTATCCAAAGCTTGCGGCTTGAAGAATTGATGTCGGCTGTGAATCTCTTTAAAAAGCAAATTCACGTACTGCTCGGGCTTCATAATTTTGGACTGTTCATAGGTCGCAAAATCGCAATAAGAGCAGCGCTGGATACAATAGGGAATATGGATATAAATGCCAAGTGCCATAGGAGTTATGTAGATTATGTCAAAAATATTTCAACTAAAAAACGGTCTTAAGGTCCTTTTATTGGAAAGTCACAAATCTCCTGTCGTTTCTGTGCAAATGTGGGTGAAAACGGGCTCTGCGGATGAAGAAAAGAATCAAGAGGGAATATCTCATTTTATTGAGCATCTGGTCTTTAAGGGCACGAGAAAGTATCAAGTAGGAGAAATTGCTGCCGCGGTAGAAGGAGCTGGTGGGGAGCTCAACGCCTATACTTCTTTTGATCAGACGGTTTTTTATGTCACAATTTCAAAACAGTTCGGCGATACGGCTCTTGATGTCATCTGCGAGATGATGGGATTTCCAACTTTTGATGCGCAAGAAGTGGATAACGAAAGAGAAGTTGTTATCGAAGAAATTAAGCGCGGGCAAGACAGCCCTGGGCGCAGAGCAAGTCAGCTTTTGTTTTCAAATGTTTTCAAGAAAAGCCCTTATGGAATTCCTGTCATTGGCTATGAAAAAATTATTCGTAAAGTGTCGGTTAAAAAGATCACAGAATACTATCAATCACGCTATGTTCCTTCAAATATGTTCTTAGTGATCGCTGGTGATTTTGAAAGTAAAGAGATGCGCAAAAAAGTGCAGTCGTACTTTGGGGACTTTAAACCGTATAAACTAAAAAAAGTAAGACGTAAGAAAGAGCCCGCGCAAAAAAACATTCGTATTAAATATGAAAAAACAGAATTTAAGCAGACTGTGGCCTATGTGAATTGGAGAATTCCAGACGTTCAACATAAAGATATTCCTGCACTAGAGGTGATGTGTTCTATCCTAGGGCAAGGCGATAGCTCAAGGCTGGTAAAGAAACTTAGAATCGATCAGCCTCTTACAAATTCCGTGGGTGCTTTTGCCTACTCTATGCAAGACGACGGTTTGCTGGCAGTTTCGGTCAATGTAGAAAAAGAAAATCTGAAAGAGTCCCTGCATGGAATGATTCCAGAAATCGCCCGTATGATTGAGGAGCCAGTTTCTAATGAGGAACTGCAAAGAGCGATTACGAACTTTGCAAGCCATGAGGTCTATTCTTTAGAGACCGTGGACAACATCGCTCGCAAGGCGGGAAGTAATCAGTTTTACTACGACGATCCTAACTATTATCAGAAGTACATGAAGATGGTTTATTCGCTGACGCCTGCAGATTTACAAAAAGTCGCAAAAAAGTATTTTAAGCCCGACACTTTCTCGGTGACGATGATGAGTGATATGGAAAGTGTAGAAGCTCAAAAAGAGTTAAAGGTCTTTGCAAAAGAACTTAACGCTTCTTTGAAGAAGTCTAAAGTTAAAAAGTCCCTCATAAAATTTAAGCCGCAAAAGTTTAATGTAAAAGCTTCTGCTTCGGGCAAAACTCCACCGCCGCAAAAAATACTATTAAAAACGGGTGCGACGTTGTTAATTCGCGAACAGAAGGAAACTCCTTACGTTGCGATGAAAGCAGCGTTTATGGGGGGCGTCCGTATTGAGTCGGACTCTCAACCTGGGGTTACCGAGATGTTTTCGCGCAACTGGTTGTCGGGAACGAAGAAGTTCTCAGAGGAAGAAATTAATCTACGTGTTGAAGAAATGGCAGCAGGAATTGGTGCATTTGGGGGCCGAAACTCAGCCGGTTTAGGAATGGATTTTCTTTCGCCTTTCACTGCAAAGATGCAAGAAATTTATACGGATGCTTTTTTGAATCCAACTTTTCCTGAAAAAGTTCTAGATCGTGAAAAGGTGATTATGAAAAATCAGATCAAGGCAAGAAACGATAATCCTGCTCAAATCTGTGTAATGAAATTTATGTCGATGATTTTTAAAGATCATCCTTACTCTAGAGATCTTTTAGGTAACGAAGAGACTGTAGAGAAAATCAATGTTTCAGATCTTCAAAGTTATTATAAAAAAATTGCGCATGCTAAAAACTTAACTTTTAGCGTGGTTGGAGATGTGAACACAAAGGAATGGGTTCAGTATCTTGAGGATCTAACATCTCATTTGCCACGAGGGGAAAAGCTTGCACAAAACTTCAAGGCTCCTCAAATCACGAAGGATCAAAAGTCATTTGTTCATCTAAACAAAGAGCAAACGCATTTGATTTTAGGTTACCAAGGTCTGACATTGACGGACCCAGAAAGATATACGCTTGAAATCATTCAGAGCATTCTAAGTGGACAAGGTGGAAGGCTCTTTGTTGAATTGAGGGACAAAAATTCTCTGGCTTACTCTGTTTCTCCGATGCACATGGAAGGCTTAGAATGTGGATATTTCGGGGGATATATCGGCTGTTCACCAGAAAAGACACCGAAGGCGATTGAGATGATGAAGGCTGAGTTTTCTAAGCTCGCAAGTCAAAAAATTTCGCCTGAAGAATTGTTGCGAGCGCAGCGCTATCTTATTGGTCGACACGATATTGATCTGCAGAGAAAGTCGGCCGTCGGCAATGCGATGCTCTTTGATGACATCTATGGATTGGACTATAGAAAGAGTCTAGACGTAGCGCCCTTATACTTTGCCGTAACCCCTGAAGATATTTTAAAACTGGCGCAGAAGATTTTTGCTCGACCGAGTGTTTTAAGTATCGTGGGGCCTCAGGATATTAAATAGGTCTCATTCTAAGACAAAGGACGAGTTCTCAAAATTTTTTAACCGGAAGCGATCTGAACATTGTTAAAATAGTGTTATGGGTGCTGAGAATTCGTCGAAACGTTTAGATCTTTTATTAAGTCCCCGAGAGTACTTCCAAGACATGGTTCGCCAAGGCATGAATCAATGTCGGGTGCAGACGTTGCCAATGGCAGAGAGCTACTTGGTGTCGCTGCTAGAAGAGTACCTAGATGCCCGTCGCTTACACGACAGTGCCTACGTGATGGAATCTGGGCAAAAAGAGCCCGACACTTTAGCCGAAGCCTTCCTATTAGCACAAAATACCGCGACATTAGAAAGATACAGTATGTTGCGCCGACTGGGTGATAAGGCGCTCTATATCAGTGGATTTTTCGGCGACTCGCTTTCACGCAAAATTGTGGATATAGATTATTACGCAGATATTGGTGGGGCCGCCTACGCGAGCTTAGCGCAATACACCAAAGAGGCTATGATGGCTAGGGTATATGAGAGCTTCTCAAGACAATTCTTGGAGTTTGTCGATGTGTTGAGTTATGTCAGCCAAAACTCATTTATTAAATCTGACGAGAGCATTCTGAGGCTCTATGAGAAATATATGAAAACCGGCTCAAAGCTAGCACGAGAAAAACTTGTTGAGATGGGGGTTACATTGCTTCCTGAGGATCAAGTAAAGCTTGGCAAGCAAGGGTGATTCTAATATTCTGGCGCCATGTTTGGCCTTGGAATGTCTGAAATTATTTTCTTAGGAGTTCTTGCGCTCATTGTGATTGGGCCCAAGGAACTTCCACAGTTAGCAAGAACCTTAGGTCGTTTTATTAACGAATTAAAAAGATCTACGAACGTACTTGGTGATGAACTTAAGCAACAAGCTCGAGTTGATTTTGATTTAAACTCAAAGCCTCGCACTAAACATACCCATCAAGAAGCTAAGCCCATAGTGCCAGAGGAGAACGAGCCTCAACAATTAGATCTGGGCATTCAAGAAAGTTCTGATAATTCCGCAGCAGATGAGAAACAAAAATCATGAGATCAGAAGACCTCGACGCAAAGTCGCAATCTTTATACGATCACTTAGCAGAGTTGCGCACGCGTTTGATTAATTGCGTACTGATTCTTTTGATGGCAACAATTGCTTGTTACGCCTTCAGTGAAAAGATTTTTGATTTTGTCCGTGCGCCGATTCTACCCTACCTACCAGAAGGCGGCTTAATTTATACAGGGCCGCTGGATAAATTTATTGCGCACTTAAAACTTTCTTTGCTGGCAGGGGTCTTAGTTTCCTGTCCTCTTTGGCTTTATCAAGTATGGCTCTTTATAGCTCCAGGCCTTTATAATAAAGAGAAAAAGTATTCAGCAGCTTTTATTTTTTCTGGCACGGGATTGTTTATTTTAGGTTCTTGTTTTGCATATTTCATTGCAATGCCGATGGCTTTCGGTTTTCTTATGACCTTTGGTGGGGATGTTGATAAGCCAATGATCTCCATTGATCAGTATATGGGTTTCTTCACGCAAATGTGTTTTATGTTTGGTTTAGCGTTCGAAATGCCATTGATCATCATTATTCTTGGGATGATGGGCATTGTGAGTCAGCAGTTTCTTAAAGATAACCGTCGTTACGCTATTATGACTATTGCCGTGATTGCGGCTATTATCACACCACCAGATCTTTTGAGTATGGTGATGATGTTGGGCCCTATGCTTTTATTGTTTGAGGCGGGGGTTTTTGTTGTGGGCTTCTTCGAAAAGAAGAGAGAAGCCGCAATGACCGTCAACGAAAGAGAATAACTTACGTCTAGATAAGATCTAATTGCTAAAAGCCAATATAGACAAGGCTGGTTCAATAAGGTGAGCTATTAAATGGGGGGCCACTTTATGAACTTACTATTGAATCTTTTAGCGTTCTTAAATATTTCCAATGCAGCTGAAATTGATTGTCCATACTTTGTGGAAAGAGTTGACGGAACTCAGATCCAGCAATTGTGGTCAGCGAGTTCGAATTCGTGTTTCTTTTCTATTTCTCCACGAGATGCCTATGTTGATTTGATTTACCGCGACTACATGCTGACGTCAGATGGACTGTTCATGGTATTCAATTCGTACGGAGAGGGAGATGAGTCACGCACAACGGCAGCACGCGAATTCTATACTTTCCCAAGACTCAACTATGAAAAAGGCTTTACTCATAGATGGGACCGCGAAAAAGACGAGTTGATTGTAACCAGTGTGACTGGAGATCGTTTCATATTTGAAGTAAAAAAAGCTCATCTAAAGAGTATTGAACGGGCCCGAGTCGTAGTGGCGGATTACGTTGAGCCAAAAAATCGTGGAGGGGTTGAAATATATAACTTCCAAGGATTACTTTTAGATGGTGGGTTTGCTATGGGCCGTGCGCCGACAAGTTCAGCTTCGGGAAGTTCTGTATTTACGGATAAAAATGGCAAGACATGTAAAGTGACAAATCGCGAAGTTTTTAAATATACAAGCAGTGGTGATATTATTTTTAAATTCGACGATCCGTCGCTAAAAAAGTTTTTACAAACACGTTGCCCAAGTCTTGCAACATTCTAGATAAAAAAAAGGGAGCCGAAGCTCCCTTTTTATTTATGTCGGATCTTCAAATTTAATCAGGACAGCACCAGACTCTACTGAGTCACCTTGCTTAACCTTGATCTCTTTGATCTTCACATCGCGAGAAGCACGCATTTCATTTTCCATTTTCATAGCTTCCATAATAAGTAGTGGCTTATTAGCTTTGACGATGTCGCCCTCTTTGGCGAAGATTTCAATGATCTTACCAGGCATGCCTGACTTCAATTCTTGATCTCCACCGAATCCGCCACCTTTTTTCAAAGATTCATGCAGAAGCATTTCATCATTGAATACTTTAATAGCGCGGAAAGAGTTACGCGTGAATACAGTGTACTCTGTGTCTTGTCCGATCACGTCTATCAGGTAAGATTTTCCCTGAAAGAGAAAGCTGATGTATTGCTCAGCTTGCTTGTAATCATTCTTAGAAATGTCGTAGTGAATCCACTCTTTGCCCTCTTCTTGAAGAGAGACTTTCCAAGAACTACGATGTTCGGTGACGTCGACTTTAAATTTTTTGCCTTTGAGTTCTGCTTCAAAATACATATTAAGTCCTTAACTGAAGTTTGCGACCAACATTCTTCCAATTCGAAGTAATGTTTAATTGGCGCACGTCTTTAGATTTACGATCATTGTAAGCCGTGATAGCAGCAGCAATTAAAAATACAGGGTCTTCAACTTCTTTGAAAAGCTGTGGCTCAATCACCTCGAAGTTTTGTTCGATAAACTGAGTTGTGTAAGATCCATCTCTGAATTTCGCGTGATCTAAAATTGTTTTATGAAGCACGATATTTGTCTTAATTCCCGTAAGTACAAACTCACTTAATGCTCTTTGCATACGATCAATAGCTTCTTCGCGAGTTTCACCCCAAGTGATAACTTTTGCGATCATTGGATCGTAGTAAATAGGCACTTCGTAACCAGGATAAGCATAACTATCAACGCGCATAAACGGCCCCTGTGGGTGTCTGCAGGCGCGAATGGTTCCTGGGTGAGGTTTGTAAGTGATTGGGTCTTCTGCACAAATACGAGTTTCGATGGCATGACCTTTTTGTTTGATATCAGCTTGTTTAAAGCTCAAAGGTTTTCCAGCGGCTACGTAAATTTGCTCTTTAACTAAGTCAAATCCAGTCACAATTTCAGTAATAGGGTGCTCAACTTGAAGACGTGTATTCATCTCCATGAAGAAAAACTCTTTCGTTGCGTTGTCGAAGATAAATTCGATAGTACCTGCACCGATATAATTAATCTGTTGAGCAGCCTTCACAGAAGCCTCACCCATTTTTAGGCGTACTTCTTGTGGCACTGAAGGAGACGGGGATTCTTCGATGATTTTTTGGTGACGACGTTGTACCGAGCACTCGCGTTCAAAGAGATGAACGTGGTTTCCGTGTTTATCACCAAAGACTTGAATCTCAATATGCTTCGGATCGTTGATGAACTTTTCGATATAAACAGTTGGATCTGCGAAATAGTTCTGACCTTCAGAGCGACAAGCACGGAAGGCGCTTTCTAGCTCATCCATTTGACGAACAACGCGCATTCCTTTTCCGCCGCCACCAGCTGAAGCCTTGATGATCACAGGTAGTCCGATTTTCTCAGCAATTTTGCGTGCATCGTCTAAATTTTCAACTCCGCCATCACTACCCGGAACAGTTGGAACTCCAGCTTTTTTCATCAGTGCTTTTGCCGAAAGCTTATCACCCATATCGATGATGTTTTTAGCAGAAGGGCCAATGAAAGTAATACCAGCATCTTCTAAGGCTTTTGCGAAGTGCGTGTTCTCTGACAAGAATCCGTAACCTGGGTGAACAGCGTCCACGCCAGCTTGCTTAGCGACTTCGATGATTTTTTTATAGTTTAAGTAACTTTCTTGGGAAGGAGAGGGGCCAATATGGTAAGCCTCGTCCGCCAAGAATACATGAAGACTGTCGCGGTCTGCATCTGAAAACACGGCAACGGAAGCGATCCCTAACTCGCGGCAAGCGCGAGTAATACGGATAGCAATTTCACCTCTGTTTGCGATAAGAATTTTTTTAAACAATGCCATTGTTTGAAAGTCCTTCGATTAAAGAGGAATATTTCCGTGCTTTTTAGCCGGATTAATATCACGTTTATTTTTCAACATTTCTAAAGAGTCGATGATGCGCTTACGAGTCATTGACGGCTCAATAACTTCATCTGTGTATCCAAGTTCTGCAGACACATACGGATTGCTAAACTTCGTTTCATATTCAGAAGTTAAGCGCGCACGCTCTGCCACTGGATCAGAAGCTTTTGCAATCTCTTCTCTGAAGACGATGTTCACCGCACCATCAGCACCCATCACTGCAATTTCTGCAGAAGGGTAGGCAAGGTTTACGTCAGATCTAAGAAGCTTAGATCCCATAACGATATAAGCACCACCGTAAGCTTTACGTGTGATGATTGTAATTTTCGGGACAGTTGCTTCAGCATATGCGTAAAGGAGTTTTGCACCATGAGTGATGATGCCGTTCCATTCTTGATCTTTTCCAGGCAGGAAGCCAGGGACGTCAACGAAGGAAACCACTGGAATGTTAAACGCGTCACAGAAGCGAATAAAGCGAGCCGCTTTGCGAGAGGCTTCGATATTTAAGCAACCTGCAAGAATGTTCGGTTGATTCGCAACAATACCCACAGGGCGACCGTTGAAGCGAGCGTAGCCGACAATAATATTCTGAGCATAGTGCTTGTGAACTTCAAGGAAGTATCCCTCGTCCACACACTCAGTGATGACACTTAACATGTCATATGGTTTTTTTGGATTTTCAGGAATCAAAGTTAGAAGCGCTTCTGTCGCTCTGTCAGGGCGATCATTTGTCGGAAGAGCTGGAGCATCATCTAAATTATTTGACGGTAAGAAATTCATAAGCTCGCGAATAAGAAGTAAGCAATGCTTATCATCTTCTGCCGCAAAGTGCGCTACACCTGATTTCGCAGAGTGAGTTGTTGCTCCACCAAGTTCTTCTTTAGTTACTTCTTCGTGAGTCACAGTCTTAATAACATCTGGCCCAGTCACAAACATGTAGCTTGTGTTTTTAACCATGAATACAAAGTCCGTGATCGAGGGTGAGTAAACAGCTCCTCCCGCGCATGGGCCCATGATCGCTGTGATCTGTGGGATCACACCAGAGGCCATGGTATTGCGTGTGAAGATGTCAGCGTAACCACCAAGAGATTCAATGCCTTCTTGAATGCGCGCGCCACCAGAATCATTAATAGAAACAAATGGAGCTCCGTTTTTAATAGCGAGGTCCATCACTTTACAGATTTTATTGGCCTGTGTGCGAGACATAGAGCCACCAATAACTGTGAAGTCTTGAGAAGATACGTAAACAAGTTTACCATTCACGCGACCGTAACCTGTGATAACTCCATCACCAGGTACAACGTTTTTATCCATTCCAAAGTTTGTGCAGCGATGGCTTACGAAACGATCCATTTCCACAAAGCTTCCTGGATCAAGAAGAACGTCGATACGTTCGCGAGCGCTGAGGCGACCACCTTGTTTGTGTTTAGCGATTCTAGCAGCTCCGCCGCCAGCCATTGCGGCTTCGTTTCTTTTTTCAAGATCATTCAGGCGTGCTTGAATGCCAGGTGAAATTTCGGTGCCCATATATCTCCCTTTTTAATGAGTGCTTAAGGACTCTTAAAATAAGGGAACAATCTATCACGCAGTTTTTTGGAATCACCTAAAAATAGAGACGCAGAGCATAGATATTATGCTCTGCGATATTTGTCTTATCTTATTGAATCTTAAAGACTTTATGGGACGAGTTGTCTTAACGCTTGAAGTGCTTTTTCGACATTGATGCGGCCTCGAGTATTTACTTTAAATTCGCGTCCTGGAGTGACATCCACAGAAGTCAAAAGTGCCGTTTTAATTTGATGAGCAGAAGCCTCTGGTTTTGCACTCCAGAGCAGGGCTGCGGCTCCAGACACATAGGGAGCGGCCATGCTGGTGCCATCCATATAGGCTGTTCCTCCGCCAGGGACGGTGCTTAGAATACGATCTCCGGGTGCTGCCACGTGAACCAAGTTGAACCCGCTGTTCGACCATGAAGTCATAAAGTCGTAAACGGATGATGCGGCCACGGTGATCTGGGAAGAAAAATTAAAAGAGGCAGGAAACTCGGGGTAGACGTCAATGTTTCTACCGTCATTTCCGGCTGCGACAATGAGTAAGAGCCCTTTGTTTTGCAGATCTAAAAAAGTATTTCTGAGAGAGGCAACACAAGGTGCGCCACCCCAGCTGGCATTGATAATTTTTGCTCCACGATTAGCGGCATACTGCATCGCTAAAATCGCATCACCTAATGACCCGCCACCATCGTTAGAGATGAATTGAGCAGGAATCAGTTCTGCACGAGGGGCCGTTCCCTCAACATTGCCATAGCGAGAATCCGCAGCGATAATACCCGCAACGTGAGTACCATGGGCACTTAAGTTGGGATTGTTTGTAGGTACTGAAACAAAGTTGGCTCCATAGTAATCATCGACAATGCCGTTGCGATCATCATCGATTCCATTATTGGGGATCTCACCTTTGTTAATGGCAATGCGTGGAAGAATTTGTGGGTGAGAAGTGTCGACGTAAGAATCGATAACACCGATCTTTACACCTTGGCCGTAAAAACCTTGCGCCCATACTTGGCGAGCATTGATGCGATCAAGGCCCCAACTATCCGTAGCGCCGACGGCCCGTGATTGGAGAGGATTTTCTAGACTGATCTGGCGATCTTTTTCAACAAGGCGAATCTCTTCGAGGCGTGGCTCGACAAACTCTTTAGCAAAAGAGTCGGCATCACGGCCATATTCTGTGGTGAAGGATCCATCTTCCCATTGCACGATGTATTTTCCTTCGATGGCTTGCCCCATACAGGCGCGCGAATCTAAGGATCCATTTTCTGGAAAAACTGAACTGATCGACTTTTTGTTGCCACAAGCTGATAATACAAAGACGCATGCAACCGCCGAGAGAATTCTTTGAACATCCATGTTCACTCCCTATGCGGGCTCTCTTATCGTCCCATCATTAGGACGGTCGCAAAGAGCCCATCGGTTAGCTCTTCGGTATTATATGTCTTATTTTGAGTCTAAAAGTATTAAACTAGACGCTGAGAAGGCGTTCTATGCCATCTCTAGGTCTAGTTTTAAAGAGGGGTCTGCTAGATATTAAAGAGAGTCTCTAAATAGATGTGACGAATTCTTTTAAGAAAGAAATGAATTGCGATTCCACACGTTGAGCTGTTTCCGTGACTTCTTCATGAGAAAGCTTCTGAGTTGAGATGCCAGCTGCCATGTTTGTAATGCAGCTCAGAGCAGCCACACGAAGACCTAAATGGTTGGCAGCAATTGTCTCAGGCACAGTGCTCATACCCACTGCTTTTCCGCCAATAAGTTTTAAATAGCGAACCTCAGCAGGTGTTTCATATGTTGGACCACTCACGCCACAGTAAACGCCTTTATGGAAACGTGTGCCTTGTTTTAATAGGACCTGTTCCATCTGCGCGATGAGCTTTTTATCGTAAGCCTCTGTCATGTCAGGAAAGCGAGGGCCAAGCTCTTTAATGTTGGGCCCCATCAATGGGTTTGTGCCCATTAGATTGATGTGATCGTCGATGATCATAAAATCACCAGCTTGCATATCGTCGCCCATTCCGCCTGCAGAGTTTGTAAGCATTAGGGATTCAATTCCAAGCATCGCTAGAGTGCGCGTTGGGAAGACGACGTTTTCCATGCTATGGCCTTCGTAGTAGTGATTGCGACCTTGAAGAATGGCGATGGACTGTCCTTCGACTTTTCCAAAAATTAAATTCCCAGAGTGGCCCTCCACAGTTGGTGGGCTAAAATGAGGAATATCTTTGTAGGGAAGAGTGCATTCAATTTCAACTTCTTTAACAAAAGCCCCAAGACCCGAACCAAGAACAATACCTACACGAGGCTTTGCCGCTGTTTGATTGCGAATGTAACTAATTGTCTCTTGAAGCTTTGTTAGAACCAAAATTGAATCCTTTTTTAAGTCAAAGTTTTAAGTATCAAACTAGGCTTTGATATTTTTGGCAAGGAAATAGTTGCTGCCGTTTTCAAGAGAGGAGCAGCTGATTCTAGCAGACTCATATCATCTCCGTGGAGAGTGAAAATCGTATCTCCCTTTTTAACTTCATCGCCGACTTTATAGTGAAACTCAACTCCGCCCGTAGGAACAATGATATCATTAGCTTGCGCTCTGCCAGCTTTGATAATGATTCCAGCGATGCCAATATTTTCGGTAAGGAGTCCGTGAATATAGCCATCTTTTTCAGCTTTGATTTCAATTTTCTTTGTTGGCATTGGAAGTTTACTCAGATCACCTTTGTGTAACTTGCAGAGCTCTTCAAATTTAGCCAAAGCCTTGCCAGATTCTAAAGTGTCTTTTGCGATTGCATAAGATTCTTCAAAGCTATTTCCGATGTTAGCCAACAAAAGCATGTGCGCTGAAAGCTGCAAACTAAGTTCGCGAGTGTCTTCGTAAAGATCGTAACCAGCAGGGCCAATAAACTTTTCATTTTTCATAATGGCAACGCACTCTTCAACTTCGAGGGAATTTCCTGCAAAGCGTCCTAGTGGTTGATCCATGTTGGATAAGAGCGCAGTGACTTTCTTGCCGTAACCTTTTGCAATATCCATCAAGTTCGTTGCGAGCTCTTCAGCGCGCTCAGGGGTTTTCATGAAGGCGCCAGATCCATACTTCACATCCAGGACAAGGCCATCTATGCCCTCAGCAAGTTTCTTTGACATGATAGAGGCGCAAATCAATGGTAGGCTTTCAACCGTCGCTGTGACGTCGCGAAGAGCGTAGATTTTTTTATCTGCAGGGCAGATTTCTTTTGTCTGTCCGATAAAAGAAATCCCGTGCTTATGAACCATTTCGATAAATTCAGGCAAATCAATTTGAGTATTGAATCCAGGGATAGACTCAAGCTTATCAAGGGTTCCGCCAGTGTGACCAAGTCCGCGTCCAGAGATCATCGGAACGGGCGCGCCAGCAGCGGCAACGATAGGACCGAGGATAAGGCTTGTCTTGTCGCCCACGCCTCCTGTGGAGTGTTTATCAACTTTAAAACCCTTAACAGAAGAGAAATCAACAACCTCTCCTGAGTGCAGCATGGCTTTTGTGAGAGCTAGCGTTTCCTCTTTATTCATCCCTTGAAAGTAGATCGCCATTAAAAGGGCAGACATTTGATAATCTGGAATAATACCTCGGGCATAACCTAAGATAAACTCTTGGATTTCATTTTCGTTCAGTGTTTTTCCATTTCTCTTTGCCTTAATGATTTCAGCAGGTAGAAAAGCCATTAGTAACCTCCTTGAGATGCGAATCCTTGAACAAGAGCAACGCCAGAACTTGTGCCTAAGCGTGTAGCACCTGCCTCAATAAGAGCCTGAGCTGTTGCTGTGTCCTTGATTCCACCTGATGCTTTGATTTCCATTTTATCGCCAACCACACTCTTCATCAGAGTAATATCTTCAACCGTAGCTCCACCACCTGAAAACCCTGTGCAGGTTTTTACGAAGTGAGCCTTTGCATTCAATGAAGCTCTGCATGCAGCTATTTTTTCTTCTTCAGTGAGTAGTGCAGTTTCAATAATAACTTTTACTTTTTTCCCACTGGCTGCTTCAACGACAGAGCGAATGTCAGCTTCTACCTCGGCGTACTTTTTATCTTTGAGCTTTCCGATTTGAATAACCATATCGATTTCCGAGGCGCCATTTTTGATGGCTTGAGCTGTTTCGAAGGCTTTGGTTTCCGTATCACATGCGCCTAATGGAAAACCAATAACGCTGCAAACGGCAACGTTAGAGTTCTTTAATAGATCGGCGCACAAACTAACATAGGAGGAATTCACGCAAACACTGAAGAACTGGTGTTCGAGAGCCTCGCGGCAAAGCTTTTCGATTTGTACCTGCGTTGCTTCAGGCTTTAGAAAAGTATGGTCAATATAACGACTTAGTTGCATGGCTGTCCTCGCAATGATTAAAATAGGAAACTATCTTAGTTCTGCGTTGGAGGCAAATAATGTCCATTAAGAAGCATCTATGTTTGATAATTCTAACCTTCAGTCTTTTTTGTGGCCAGGCCTCATCAGCGCAAGTGCAAAGAACCGTGAAGCGATCCGTAGCTACAGTGTTGTTTTCAACTCTTGGGGGAGCCATCTTAGGCTTGAGTACTTTGCCTTTTTATGGAGAGCCGCAAGATCATATAGACAATGTAACTTTGGGGGCATTGATCGGTGGCCTAGCGGGGGTTGGCTATCTAGGATATGAAGCATCGCAGAGTTTCCGCCAAGCTCCAGTTTATGATTATTCTGAGATTGAGTGGCACCTTGAAAAAAATAAGCGTTTAAATTCCCATCAGAAAAGAAATTTAAACGCTTCTCTTTTTGTCTATAGTTTCTAGAAACTATCCTACTTTTGTGCGGGGGCCAGCAGCTGTTCCCGCCATTCCAGCCATGGTGCCTTGAATGGCCGTATTCTCAGATGATTGGCCTAAGAATGTTTTGGCATCAGCACTAGACACTTTTCCCTTGCGCACAAGATCTTCAATATACTTTTCAAATAGAATCATACCTTGTGATGATCCTGTCTGCATCGCGGACGCAATTTGGTGAACCTTGCCTTCGCGAATTAGATTTGAAATAGCCTTGGTGTTGCGAAGGATTTCATAAGCAGCCACTCGACCTTGTCCATCGGCGCGAGGAAAGAGCGACTGAGCGACAACGCCGCGCAAGCTCTCAGCGAGCATTGTGCGAATTTGTTGTTGTTGTCCCGCAGGGAATACGTCAATGATACGATCCACTGTTTTAGACGCGCTATTAGTATGAAGTGTTCCGAAAACGATATGACCTGTTTCCGCAGCGGTAAGAGCTAGGGAAATGGTTTCTAAGTCACGCAACTCACCCACAAGAAGGATGTCTGGATCTTCACGCAAGGCCGCCTTTAGGGCGTTGGCAAAACTTTTTGTATGACTTCCAACTTCACGTTGATTCACAAGACATTTGATATTTGGATGTACGAACTCAATAGGGTCTTCGACCGTAATGATGTGAGCTTCGCGAGTCATATTTATTTGATGAATCAAGGCTGCCAGCGTGGTTGATTTACCTGAGCCGGTTGGGCCCGTTACAAGAATGAGGCCACGATCGCAGTCGATAATGTCAGTCACAGAGGGCGGAAGGCCAAGTTCTTGAGCGGTTTTAATTTTTTCTGGAATAACACGCATGACGGCGCCAAGTCCTTTTCGTTGCATAAAGATATTGCAACGAAAGCGGCCCGTACCTGGGAGGGTGTAGGCGAAGTCTAATTCCCATCTTTCCACGAAAGCTTTCTTTTGTTTTTCAGAAAGGATTTCAAATAGCAAACCTTGAACGTCTTGATTTGAAAGCTCACGGTAATTGAGCGGAAGCATGTTGCCATGCAGACGCAGATAGGGCGGGGCGCCACTTGTAATATGTAAATCCGAAGCGCCTTGCTCGACCATGAGTTTAAATAGTTCATCAATTGTTGCCATCTCTATCTCCGTGAATGACGTATTTCCATGATCTTTTCGGTCACTTGTGTTTCAATATTAAATATTATTTGCCCCAGGTCTGGTTTCTGGACCAATGTAGATGCAGGAGGACATGTGTCCGCAGAGATTCTAATTAACGTAAGACCCCAAGAGACTCGCGTGGCTTACGTAGACAAAGGTATTCTAGCCGATCTTAAAATTGAAAGAAAAACTTCCCCGACCTTAGTGGGTTCCATTCACCGTGGAACTGTTATTCGTGTTTTGCCAGGAATGCAGGCTGCTTTCGTTGATATTGGTATGGAGAAGGCGGCGTTTTTATATGTCGGCGATATTCGTGAAGACGTGGATGATAACTTCTTATCGGATGTAGATACTGATGAGCCACTTAACGACAGTCATGATGATGGGAAGCTTCATTCAAACCATCACAGCCAAAATAAAACTCCGATCCAAGACCTCCTTAAAGAAGGGCAGTCCATTTTAGTTCAAGTGGCAAAGGACCCTTTGGGAACAAAAGGAGCAAGGCTCACAACTCATCTTTCTTTACCGGGTCGTTTCGTCGTTTTTTTACCTACCGTTAGACACTTAGGTATTTCTCGCCGCATCGAGGATGAACCGGAGCGCGAAAGACTGCGTCAGCTTGTTCACAAAATAAATCCATCTGGCGGCGTGATTGTGCGCACGGCCGGAGAAGGTGCTTCTGAGGAGCTTCTAAAAGCCGATATTGAGTACCTAGATCGAATGAGTAAGGACATCTTTAAATCCTATGAAAAAAGAAAAACACCGGGCAACCTCCATACAGAGCTTGATGTTGAGTTGCGCGCCCTTCGTGATCTGATGAGTGAAGATGTTACGAGTGTATGGGTGGATGATGTTGAGATTCATAAAAAAGTTGTGAAATTTGTTTCTCAGTTTATGCCTAAGTATAAGCAGAACATTGTCTATTATGAGGAGCGCAAACCTCTTTTTGATCTCTATGATATTGATATTGAGATCTCTCGTTCTATGGAGAGAAAGATTTGGTTAAAATCCGGTGGATATATCGTAATCGACGAAGCTGAAGCTTTGGTGGTCATCGATGTGAATACAGGAAAGTTTGTTGGGAAAAAAGATTTAGAAGACACGATTTTAAAAACCAATCTGGAAGCTGTTCGTGAGACCGCTCATCAGTTGAGAATTAGAAACTGTGGTGGAATTATTATTATCGACTTCATCGATATGGAAAAAGAGTCTCATCGCGAAAAGGTATTAGAAACTCTCGCTGAAGAGCTTCAGCGCGATACAGCCCGCACAAATATCGTTTCTATGTCCCAGTTGGGACTAGTAGAGATGACCCGTAAGCGCATCCGCCCAAGCTTGATTAAGACTCTCTGCGAGCCTTGCGATTACTGTGACGGTAAAGGATATATCAAGCGCCGCTCAACCGTTGCGAACGAAATGTTTAGAGAGCTAGAGCGCGATGCAGATATGCTTATTAATAAGAAGACTAATATTGTGGTTCACTGTCATGGGGACGTGGTGGATTGGATTTACGAGGCCGAGGGGGAGACGCTAGAGGCTTTGGAAGCGAAGCTCGGGCGTTCTGTAGCTTTTAAGATCGAACCTAATTATCATATTGAACAATACGAAATATTCTTCGTTTAACGAAACGGGGTCGATCGGGAGTATGGACCCCTGTGTCATGAAGATTTTAGGGTTCTCTTGAGGGGGCTCTTTGCTTTATTTGTAAGCACTTGAATTTGTTGCGGAAGATGGCAACCTAGACCTTTTTTCAATGCCCGAAAAAGGTTTGCCAAATTGCCTATCTGCGATTAGCATCTCTTACTCCCGAACAAGCTGAAAAAAAGAGCATCTATTAGGTTGACAAAACCTAGTGCGAAGTGGCATTTACCATTGTCTTAATTCGGGTAGCTGGAGGTTCTCATGTACGCGATTATTCGTACAGGCGGTAAGCAATATAAAGTTCAAGCTGGTGACGTAGTTCAAGTTGATAAGCTTGAGCAAGCACTTGGAGCAGAGTTTGATATCAACGAAATCTTGATGGTTGGTGGTGAGTCCACTGTTGTTGGTCAACCTTTGGTTAAAGGTGCAAAAGTAACAGTAGTAGTTACAAAGCAAGCAAAAGGTAGAAAGCTAGAAGTTTTCAAAAAGAAACGTCGTAAGGGTTACAGAAAGTTCGCGACTCATAGACAAGAGTACACAGAGCTTTTTGTTAAAGCGATCACTTCTCCTGATGGAAAAGTAGCTAAAACTGACGAATCAGCAAACGTTGTAGACGTAAAAGCTGTTCGTGAAGAAAAAGCACAAGCTCGCGTAGCAGCTCGTAAAGAGCGCGTTTCTACAAAAGGTAAAGCGGAAGCTAAGCCTGCAGCAAAAAAAGTTGCTAAGAAGAAAGTTGCAAAAAAAGTAGCTAAAAAAGCAACATCAACTGGCGCTAAGAAAAAAGCTGCGAAGAAAACAACTAAAAAAGCATAATTTTTTAACTGTTTAAGAGAGGTTCGTCATGGCAAGTAAGAAGGCCGGTGGTAGTACAAAGAACGGTCGCGACTCCCAGAGTAAGCGACTTGGTGTAAAAAGATTTGGTGGCGAAAAAGTTCTTCCGGGAACAATCATTGTACGTCAACGTGGAACTAAGTTCCATATGGGCAACAATGTTAAGATGGGTCGCGATTACACGATCTATTCTGTTATTGAAGGTCTTGTAAAATTTGAGCGTTTCTCTAAAGAACGTTTCAAAATCAGTGTTTATCCTAAAGCTGTTTAGTCGATTTAGGTCGTCAGCTCGATAAGCACCAAGACATTTTTTCAAATTGAAGAAGGAGCCATCCAAAGGCTCCTTTTTTGTTGTATATGGTGCTCCATGAAGTTCGTAGATGAAGTTAAGATTACAATAGCCTCTGGTAGAGGCGGGCAGGGCTGCGTGAGTTTCCGTCGAGAGGCGAAGTTACCTCGTGGTGGTCCAGATGGTGGTGATGGTGGTAAGGGCGGCGACGTCATTATTAAAACTTCCCCTCACATGAACTCTTTAATGGATTTCCGTCCTAATAAGACCTACGCCGCTCGAAATGGGCAAATGGGCAGTGGTCGCCAGCGTACGGGTCAAGATGGAGAAAATCTGACTCTCGTTGTTCCTGAAGGAACAATTTTTAGAAATCTTGATGGTGAAATCGTTATCGACATGACCGGCGTTGATGAGGTGACTCTTTTAAAGGGTGGCCGTGGCGGTAAGGGTAATGAGTTTTTTAAAAACTCTGTCAACCAAGCGCCTACATATGCTCAACCGGGTGAAGATGGCGAATCTATGGATGTGGTTTTAGAATTGAAGCTCATTGCCGACGCTGGAATTATTGGATTCCCAAATGCT
Organism: Bdellovibrio bacteriovorus W; assembly: GCA_000525675.1. Taxonomy (NCBI): domain Bacteria; kingdom Pseudomonadati; phylum Bdellovibrionota; class Bdellovibrionia; order Bdellovibrionales; family Pseudobdellovibrionaceae; genus Bdellovibrio; species Bdellovibrio bacteriovorus. Next base: position 2,949,553 of record CP002190.1, on the reverse strand, counting down.
GGTAAGTCGACTTTAATTTCAAATGTATCAGCGGCAAGGCCCAAGATCGCAGACTATCCGTTTACAACACTTACGCCGAACCTTGGGGTTGTGCGCGCGGGGGACCATGCCTCTTTCGTGATGGCTGATATCCCAGGAATTATTAAAGGTGCCCATGAAGGCATCGGTCTTGGTATTCAGTTCCTAAAGCACGTTGAGAGAACTAGTTTGTTTATTCATGTTATTGATATTTCAGGTCACAGCGGAAGAGATCCTCTTCAAGACTATCGCGATATTAACTATGAACTAAAGATGTACGACGAAATGAATAAAGAGAAAGAAGGTTTCTTCCCTCTTTCTACACGTCAGCAGTTTGTAGTTTTAAATAAGATCGATACATTGTTCGAAGACGAAGTTGATCGCTGGAAGAATTCATTCAAAAAAGAAATTGGTTCTGAGCCTTATGCACTTTCTGCAGTGACTGGCAAGAACGTCAAAGAATTCGTTCAAGCCTTGAGTAAAATTATTCTTAATGAGGAAGAAGAAGTATGAAAATAGGTATCTTTGGTGGCAGTTTTAATCCTCCACATATGGGTCACATAAATGCTATCCAAACTGTAGCTAAGAAACTTGGCTTAGATAAAGTGCATGTGGTTCCTGCGGCGCAAAGTCCTTTAAAGACTCCGATCGAAGGCCCTTCATCTGAAGAAAGACTTAAGTTAACTGAGTTAGCATTTTCTCAATACGGCGATCTTTTCTTTGTCGACAATCAAGAGATCAAGCGCGGTGGCGTTAGTTACACAATCGATACTATTGAGACCTTAAAGAAGACTTATCCTACGGATGATTTATTCTTGGTGATCGGTGCTGATAAGTTTGAAGAGTTAGCTGATTGGAAAGACTATAAAAAGATCCTAGAGCTTTCTAATATCGTCGTAACAACTCGTCCAGGATATGAGACTCCTGAATCTTTAGAAGAGATGCCTGAGTTTTTAAAGTCCCTAGTGTCGGATTTTGATTTTAACTTCATTGATTTAAAATCCGGTCGCAGTATTGAGTTTATTACTCTACGAGATATCGAAATTTCTTCGACTGAAGTTAGAAAGTGGCTACGTACCGGGAAGCCGGTAGAAAAATATCTACCACTAGCTGTAGAGTCTTATATCAAGGAAGCCAAACTTTATCGTAACCTTGGCGATCGCATTGGCGATTTTAAAGCCTTCACAGAATTTTGTGCGAACATCTTGTTTGCAAAAAAAGGTATTAACGTAAAGGCATTTGACCTGACAAAGATGGCAGCTCCAAGTGAATACACGTTGATTGCCTCAGGAACTTCAACTCGTCATGCCTCTTCAATGGCTGAAAATTTAGCACTAGCAGTTAAAGAGGAATACAATGTATTCCCTCAAAGTATTGAAGGTGTTGATGATGGACGTTGGGTTCTAGTCGATTACGGTTCTTTGATCATTCATGTTTTCTACGATTTTGTTCGCCAAGAATACAGCCTTGAGAACTTATGGAGAGAAGGCGTGGATATGGGCCTTAAAGATCCGCATGGTGCAAAATCTAACTCATGAAATTTGTTTTGATGACACTGGCCTCAGCCCGAGAACCTTGGGCTGAGCAAGCAGCAGATCTTTATAAAAAGAAAATCTCCCACTTCTGCTCATTCGATATTATCTCTTTAAAGCCAAAAAAATCTTCCCGCTCCGAAGCTCACTATAAAAAAACAGAAGAATCCGCCCTGATCTTAGAAAATTTAAGCAGTGACGACTTCGTGGTACTTATGGATGAGAGAGGAAAAAAATTTGACTCCATCGAGTTTTCCAAAAAGATAGAAGCTATTTTGATGAGTTCCAAGAAAAGAGCTGTCTTTATCATTGGGGGTGCATTTGGTGTCGACGAGAGTGTCCGAGAAAGAGCCGATCTGGTAGTTTCTTTTTCTCCGATGGTCTTTAACCATCTTTTAGCGCAGACAATGTGTCTTGAGCAAATCTATCGGGGATTTACAATCATCAAAAATCTTCCCTACCATAACATTTAAGTAGCTAGAATCTTGCATTTCTCTAGGGCATGTCAGCCTACCTAGATTTCGTTCATCGTCATGTCCGTTGTTGTCTTCATTGCGGAAGTTTGTTTCCGAACTCAGGGCTTCTTTGTGAGCATTGTGAAAAAAGTATAGAGCCCTTTTTGGAATACGAAGATCTGGCTCTTCCATTTGTGAAGACACTTTACCTCTGGCGTCCTGCCCAAAGTGATATTCTTTCAAACCTGATGCTTCATTTGAAGGGCTCTCTTCAAGCAAGGGCTTGGCAGTATTACGCGCAGAAATTCCTAAGAATTCATTTATTTTCAGAGTCTCGTAGATTTGAAAAGATCATCGTTGTGCCAGCTCCAGCAAAAGGCAAAGCGCGTGATCACGCATTCCATTGGGGTCAGGCGCTCTCTCAGGGGCTAGGCGCCCATTTTCTCCCCTGTTTAAGGAAGTCCCCTAGTGGCGATGAGGGAGCTCATCAAAGGAGCAAGGGGAGGTTTGAGCGCGATCTGATTCGATTTGAGGTGAGTGAAAAATCTTCCATCCCCCCAATTTCAGATCTCAAAACGCTCTGGATTTTTGCTGATGATATTTATACAACAGGCTCGACAGCTAGAGCTGCCAACGAAGCTTTAGGCAGCCCTGTAAATTTTGAAGTATGGGCCCTTTCTAAAAGGTCCCTCTCTTGCGGAGCATCTAAGGTTCTGTTATAAAACGCGAATGTTTAAATCGAATATACTCATTGGATTTTTGGCGATCACTGTTTTTGCCCTGACGGCAGCGGTGAAGGACAATACGAATTTGCAGCGTATTTCGCAAAAATATAAAAATGCGAAGCTTGTGGAAATGGATGTGGAAAAGACTGTAACTTCCACATTGCTTGGGCGTGAGACAAAGCACTCAGGTAAAATCTATTTATCCCATGGTAAGTTCCGTTGGGAAAATGAAACTCCTGAAAAATCCCTTTTGGTGTTTGATGGCAACACGATCTGGAGTGAGCAAACTCCGCCGGTAGAGCTTGGTGGCCCTGTGCAGGTGGCGCGCGGAAAAGTGGATAAGAAAAACAGATCCCACATCCTAGTTTCTTCTTTGTTAGGTGCTGATCTACAAGGAAACTTTGATATCACCTCTGAGAAAATCGAAGGCAATCAAAGTACCTTTGTTATGAAGCCAAAGACAGATGATCTGACGATTAAGTCCGTGACTGTTGTTGCTGACACTAAAGATAAGACTCTTCGCGAAGTTCGCTACGAAGATGAAGTTGGTAACGAAACAAAAATTAAACTCAGCAATATCCAATTTTTAAACAAAGAAAAAAGAAAACTCTTTCAATATCAGCCTCCAAAAGGAGCGCAGGTGACGGATCTATGAAACAAGAAACAAATAATAATGTAAAAAAAGTTCATTTCATTTCTCTAGGATGCCCTAAGAACTTAGTGGACAGCGAAATCATGGCCGGAACTTTGATGAAAGATGGTTACGAAGTGGTTGGTGATGCTGAAGAGGCTGATACCGTTATCGTAAACACTTGTGGTTTTATTGAAGATTCAAAAAAAGAATCCATCCAAAGAATTTTGGATATGAGTGACCTTAAGCAAGAGGGAAAGATCCGCAAAGTTGTGGTGGCTGGTTGTTTAACTCAAAGATATAAGGATGATTTGGTCGAAGGGCTTCCTGAGGCAGATCTATTCGTTGGTTCTGGTGAGTTCCAAAACATCGCAAAAATTCTTAAAGATTCAGATGCTGGCAATAAGCAAAAAACTTTCTTTAATCTTCCGACGTATTTGCAGCAAGAATCTACTCCGCGTGTAAATTCTCAACCAGGTCATCGTGCTTACTTGAAAATTTCAGAAGGATGTATGAAGCGTTGTGCATTCTGTGCGATTCCTTTGATCCGTGGGAACTTACAATCTCGCTCTCTTGACGCTATCGTTGCAGAAGCAAAACTTTTAGTCGCTGGCGGAGTTAAAGAGCTTATTATTATCTCTCACGATTTCACGGATTACGGCTGGGATATTCGTAAGAAAGATCCAACTCGTAAAGAGAGCCCTGTTGAATTATTGAAAGCCCTAGAACAAGTTGAAGGCCTTCATTGGATTCGTTTGATGTATCTGTATCCAGATGGAATCACACCTGAGATGGTTGAGCTTTTAAAGAATAGCAAAAAAATCGTAAAGTACTTTGATATGCCACTTCAGCATATTAATGACGGCGTTCTTAAGAGCATGAACAGAAAGATGACTAGAGCCCAAATCGTTGAGGCCTTGGATGCGATTCGCGCGAATATTCCGGATGCAGTTATTAGAACTCAGTTCATCGTGGGATTCCCAGGTGAAACAGACGAGAGCTTCGAAGAACTTCTAGAGTTTGTTTCTGAACAACAATTTGATCGCGTAGGCTGTTTCAAGTACTCACCTGAGGAGAATACTCCAGGTGGTCGCATGGAAAATCAAATTGATGAAGATGTGAAACAGTATCGTCATGATGCATTGATGGAAATTCAACAGAATATCTCCCGCGAAAAACACAGAGATTTTGTTGGAAAAACAATTGAAGTTTTAGTCGAAGGTTTCAGCGAAGAAACTGATTTATTACTTCAAGGTCGCTTCTGGGGACAGGCACCTGATATTGATGGAGTTGTTCTGATCAATGATGGGGAAGCAAAAGTCGGTGACATTGTTAAGGTGCAAATCACCGACAGTCTTGAGTACGATCTTCTGGGTGGGATTGTATCAGAAGAAGAGCTTGCACACTAAAAGGTGCAAGTCTCTGAAGGTTCCTCGAACTTACCAATCCATTGAATATTTTTTGTATTTCTTAAAACCGTAGTTGCTCTGCGAAAGGCCACTGCGGTTTTTTTATCGAGTTGGCAGGCTTTTTTATAGGCCTCTAAAGAAATATCAAACTTTCTAATTTCAAATGATGATGTTGCTAAACCTAACCAAGAGCGTGCAGATTTGGCGTCCGACTGAGTGGCTTTCTTATAAGAATTCATAGCCTCTACAAAGCTCTTTTGGTCTTCAAGCAACTTTCCATATACGTAGTGAGCAAACTCCGATTGAGGAAACTGCGCAACAGCTTTGCGTATTGTGCTCATGGCCTCGTCGTGCTTTTTCATACCCTCTAGAGCTAGGGCAAGATTTACGTAAGCATCAGCAGTGTTTGGATCTTTGGCAATAGCCTCTTGGCAAGAGATATAGGCCGGCTCATAGGTCGCATCTTGAGTGTTGATGTCACAGATTTTTCGCAAGTACTCTGGGCGCGGTCCAATGTGTTTCACCATGTCTTGATAGAGAATTCTTAATTCATAAAGGTTTGGTGGTTCACGGTTGGTGTAGAGTTCGATAAGTCCTTCGTAGGCAGCTTCAAGCTTTGGCGAAAGCTCGACGGCGCGTTGGTAACTTTCCATGGTCTCTTTATTCTTTCGGGCCATTGAGTAGGCGCGACCGAGCCAGTAATAGGCTTCAGCATCGTTTTCATCTTTGCCCACAAGGACGTTAAGCGAACGAATCATCTCAGCGTGCTCGCCACGTTTTTCGTGGGCCCGTACAAGAACTAACAAAGCGTCACGATCTATGCGTTCAACGTGTTTCCATAAGACAGCAACGACCTTATCATATTCTTGTTTTTTATAGAGTTCCTCAGCAAGGTCTCCAAGTAAGTGAATGTTACGCGGAGTTTTACGTATTTCGGCCTTCAGGCGATCGATATACTGTTCTTGAGTTTCATTGGGTTTTTGAGAGTTTTTATGGGGAGATAGTTTTGCAATCTCGGGTTCTTTTTCTGTCGTATCTTCAGTGGCCTTGCTTGGAGTGTCTGCGATATCAAGGTCTTCAAATTCTGAAAGCTCGTCCTTTGTCTTTGTTTTAGTCTTACCTATTGCCGGCGCTGTGGCCCACAATGAGACGAAAGCCAAGATCAGAATATACTTAAAGCATTTAGGATACAGAGTGTTTTCCATATATTGTATTATGTCTTAAATGCTCGCACGAGTGAAGAAATCTCAATTTAGATCTAGACTTACCGATAATCGCCCCCATCAAAAGGGTCAGGCCATTATTGAATATATGCTTATCCTGGTTGTGACGGTTTCTTTGGTTATGCTTTTGATGAACTATATGTTTAAACCCTTTGGCGAGTTCATCCAGCGATATATGGGTGACTACGTTGCTTGCCTCTTGGATTATGGCGAACTTCCTACTCTGGGTCATGACGTCGAATCTATTGTCGACTCTGATAGTGAATGCGATAAAAAATTTAAGCCAGCCTCTATTGCGGACGGAAGGCCTCAGAAAGAAGGTTCTGGAGGGAGTTCGAGTTCAAATCGAGATCCCGCAGGGCGTGGCGAGGGGGCTGAAGGAAGTGGAGGGTCTTCCGGTTCTGGTGGAGACTCAGGTGGGTCTGGCGGCGGTAGCTATGCCGGCTCTTCCTCGCGCGGACGCTCCTCTCGTATGAATCTGGGACGAAGGCCTTCTCGGGGTGTTGAATCTGGATCAAATGAAATGGCAGCTGGGAAAGTCGTTGAAATCACACTCGATAATGGCGGGGGCGGGGGCTTTTTTCGCTCCTCTTCCAATAACAGTGCTGCTGTTCGCAGGGCTCGAAAAGAAACCTATGTGGGTATCGCTGGCTTGAGTGAATCTGAAAGAAAAAAACTTGAGAAAAAGGCAGAGGGAACAAGCCGTATGGTGACGGTGGGGCAAGGGATGGAGCCACCTCCGAAGAAGACCACTGTGAAGCCTCCAGAGCCCAAGGCGGCGGTTCAGAGTGAGGACGAGAGCTTTACCATTGGTGGCTTTGTTCGCTATCTTTTTATCGCGGCTATCGTGATTGCTTTATTGCTCTTGATCGGGGGGCAGGCAATGCAAATGTCCAAGGAGCTTTGACCGTCATAGTCCTGCAAATATTGCACGAAAACATCGCTCTGCGTTTAGAATTTCTTCAAAGATTTTCTTAACTTATCTGTCATGTCGTTAATACCTTGATACTCTTTTGGCTTTAATGGATACAGCCCTTCTATGTAAGAGGGGATGGGGGCATCCATTGGATAACATCATTGAAATTAACAGACGTAAGTTCTTTACGCTGGAGCAAGCGCGCCAGTTATTGCCATTAGTTTACCGATTGACGGAAGAAGCAAGTAAGGACGTTCGCACCCGTGTGAACCGCATTGACGCATATTCTGATAAGAATCATCCGTCGGTAGCGGGAATTGAAACTGAAATAAATCAAATCATTGATCTTTGGCAGGCTAAAATTGAAAAACTTGGCGGAGCTCCTAAAGGGCTTTGGATGGCCGATTTTGACAACGGAGAGGGATACTATTGCTGGAAGTTCCCAGAGATTGAAATAAATCACTGGCATGGCTACCAGGATGGCTTTTCTGGGCGTATAGTCATTGAATGAGAATTGCCTTAGCTCAAATCAATTCACGCCTTGCAGATTTTTCTTATAATCGCTCTAAAATTTTAGAGTTTGTTCATCAAGCTTCAGGACGAAAATGCGATCTTGTTATTTTTCCCGAAGCTTCTTTGTTTGGTTATCCTTCTTTGGATCTTTTAGAGAGATCTGCCTTGGTGAAGGAACAAATCAGCGAATTAAAGAAGCTTCATAAAGAGTTGCCTAAGGGGATCGCGGCCCTTGTTGGGTTCTATGAACCAAACTCCGCAAAGCGTGGACGCCCGTATTATAATTCGGCAGCTCTCGTAGAAAAAGGAAAACCTATTAAGGTATTTCGTAAAGAACTTTTGGCTGTAGGCGATGTCTTTGATGAGGGACGATTCTTAGAGTCTGGCGATCTTAAAAAGAACACTTTCAAATATAAAAATAAAAAATTCCTACTAACTATCTGTGAAGATATTTGGGCTTGGGGAGATAAAAACGGACGCTCTTTGCATAAGGAAAACCCCTTAGTGAAGCTTAAGGGTGAGCGCCCAGATTTCGTGATCAACATGAGTGCTTCCCCTTTTTATTTGGGTAAAGAATCTGTTCGCAAATATTTCGCTTCAGAAACCAGTCGCTATTTTAAATGTCCGCTGATTTATGTAAACGCAGTGGGGGCTCAGGATGAAATTATTTTTGATGGTGGTAGTTTTGTCATCGATTCGCAAGGTAAGAAAAAATTAAGCTGCCTCTCTTTTCAAGAAGATATCAATGTCATTGACACAGAAACTCTTGAGCCTTGGAGTAGTGTAGCGTCGTTATCAAAAATTGAAGAATTGCATCGGGCACTTGTTTTAGGAATTAAAGATTTTTGCAGTAAAACGGGAATGACTCACGTGCACTTAGGATCTAGTGGTGGAATTGACTCAGCTGTTGTCGCAGCTCTTGCCACCGATGCTTTGGGTCCCAGTGCGGTAACTCAAGTTGCGATGCCAGGGCCCCATAGTTCTCCAGTGAGTGAAAAGCTTGCCGAAAATCTTGCGCGCAATTTGGGAAATACTTTTATTAAAGTACCTATTCAGGAAATGTTTAAAACTGTAGATCAGACTTTAAAGGGTCCTTTTGATTTTTCTACATTCGGTTTGACCCAAGAAAATATTCAAGCTCGTTTGCGAGGCTTGGTCCTTATGGCTTATTCAAACAAAACGAACTCGATGCTTTTAAACACGAGTAATAAGAGTGAATTTGCTTCAGGCTATTCTACGCTTTATGGAGACATGTGTGGTGGACTTTCGCCTTTGGGTGATCTCACTAAAGAACAAGTCTATGAGCTTGCACGCTATTATAATCAAGAAGGTGAAGTGATCCCTTCACAAATTATTACACGCCCCCCCTCTGCGGAACTTCGACCGGACCAGAAGGATTCAGATTCATTGCCTCCCTATGAACTTTTAGATGCAGCTGTTATTCATATCGTTGAAAGATGTAAGGCAGCAAAGTCAGAAGTGGAGACTTGGCTACTTCAGGCAATTATGAAGTCGGAATTTAAGAGGTGGCAGGCAGCGCCAATTTTGAAAGTTTCAAGTCATGCATTTGGGAGAGGGCGGCGGTATCCCATCGCCCATCGCGCAAGAAAGTAACCTTAGATAAGGTTACCGAAAAGATCCATCTGTTTAGGTTGTCTTTCAATTTGAGGAAACTTCAGTGCAGGCTTACCTGTTAATGCAATGAGGTTTTCTAATTGAGGAGCATTTCCGCCAATTGAAATTCTCTTAACCATATTGAAGAAAAGTTGCCCGCAATACGAGGCATCCTCTTCCGCTCTATGGAAATTCGTCGTTGGAATTTTGAGGTGTTGTACCAGTGTTCCCAGTTTGTAGTTTGGGAGTCCTGGAAATACTTTTCTAGCAATCGGAAGAGTGTCGAGAACAACTCCCTTGGGAGCAACGCTTTCGTACTTTTTGATATCAGCAATTAAGAACTGAGCATCGAAAGGGGCGTTGTGGGCAACAATGATATCGTCTCCACAAAACTCTGCAAATGACGGCAGTAGGCTTTCAATAAGAGGTTTGCCTTGGACCATTTCATCCTTAATACCATTCACCGCAGAAGCTCCCGGCGGAATGGGTCTTTGAGGGTCAACAAGGGTTGCAAAAATGGCTTCTGGTTGGCCATTAATAAAACGAACGGCACCGATCTCAACAATCTGATCAACGCCAGGAACTGTACCTGTGGTCTCTAAGTCAAAAGCTATGAATCTCATGGATTTATTGATACAAAATGGTAGTGCGGGTTTCAACTAAAGATTACCAATTTGAAGGAGTTCTCCATTAAAACCCCTAAGTCTGAGATTTATATTAAGTTTTTACCTTCCAATCGGGATGTCCCCATGAGTCATCCTGAAGAGTCTGTTTTAGAGGCTGCAGAGAGAGTAAAAATTTCAATTTATAATACCTGCGGGGGGAATGGGACCTGTGGGACTTGTCGCGTCCGTATTCATTCAGACTTATCCGAACTGCCAGACAGAAATGAAATTGAATCTGAATTTGCAGAGGATCGAGGCTTTGCTGCAAATGAGCGCTTAGCCTGTCAGTTGGTACCAGATAAGAGTCTCATTGTTGAAGTGCTAACTACGGATTAACGTAAAACGGGTTTGTGTAAATCCAAGAGAACCATTTTTTGGCATCAGGTAGAGGGAGCATAGGTGCAACTCTTACCTGCACACGGTAAACCCCAGGGTCGGGAATACGATAGCTCACCTTAGGATCATTCGATCTATGAACAACTTTTCCATTTTTTAAAATAAGAATTTCAAAAAAATCACGCGGCTTTGAAGGTAGTTCGATTTCTAGAGTCAGATTTTTCTTAAACTTAATGTCATTCCCCATTAATTGAGAAGGTCCGTCCCCTTCGATAGTGGCAACAAAACCTTTGGGATCACCGAGCATATCAAGCGCGATATAGAAATTACCGTTCTTAAGGGCATTGAATATTTTTTGTTTATCACTCGCTAGATTACCTGTGAGCTCGGACTTTAGCAGAATATGATTGCTCATGATTTCAAAGGTGCGGCGATAGCTCGGAAACCTTATGAGATAGTTTGAAAGGGGAATGGCTCGAGCTGTTGCTTCAGTTCCGCCATAGACCAGTATGCGCCTCTCTTGACTGACTTTATCCAAGAGAGCGATTTCATCCCGCGGCTCAGTATAGAGGCGTAAGAAAGAAACTTTGGGATTGAAAGGATAGATTGCAAGACTCCAAAAAGTAGAGAGTTTTGATTCCTCCCAAGCGCGATTTAAAAGACTTTTTAAATTCAGAAGTTCAAAGCCATCAAGGCCCGAAGGTATTTCACCCTGCCATGAGTATCCCGCTTTATAGGGATGAGTTAATATGGTTAAGGTATCTTTAGAAGCTCCCGTCTTTTGAGAGAGCAAATCAGAGAGCTTCACTTGGGCTTCACCCAAGTTATGACCGATGGGTTCCGCAAGACTCGAGTAGTAAATAAGCCTTGAATCTAAATAGCTATACTTACCAGCTACCAGAACTAGCAAGTCATCTTGATAAGTCTCAGACGTCGTAGAGATATTAAACGTGTTCAAGTCGGTGAACATGATGAAATCTAAACTGGACAGGCGAGCGGCAGCAACAACGGAGCTTGCCGGCGCTGACCCACTACTGAGTTCAGTATGAACATTCAAAACACCCTTATAGTCATTAAGAATACTTGAATGTTCGCGAGATATTTGTGGAACTACCACAGAGACATCGTATTGATTGACGTAGAATCCATACAAAAAATAAAACACCAATAGAAATGAACAGATCACTCCAAAGCGCATCACTTTTTGTATTCCTCCAAGATAAAGCCACCTTCGGTCTTTTGAGTTTTGACTATTGCAAAACCCTGCTCAAATACCCAAGCCGGAGTCTTAACGTTTTCTGGTTTAATTAAATAGAAAAATGTTCCCTGTGGCGTGGCTTCCTGTAGAGTATCAAAAAAATCAAAGCGACTGATGTCTTTAATTTTAAAGACAGGAATTTTACTAAAGTACCAAAGAGAAGAGGCCACTTGGTAACTATTAGCATAGAGAGGTTGATGTTCATTCACAATGGCACTTAACTCTTTAAGTCGGTAGGGTTCATCAATTTTTTCATTCAAACTGCGAAGTGAAGGAATGAAGAGAGTTGCAATGACAAGTGCGAAGATAGCTCCCCAAAAGCCAATATAAACCTTCAAAGATCTTTTAATTTTTTCATGAGAGGCAGCTAAGGCCAAAACGGCAGGGTAGGCAATGATCGGCCAGTTTGCTTCTACTAGAGAACGAAACGACGTCAGAAAGAAGAAGACTAGCGGGAGCCATGCAAAGTAAAGTGCCCAGCGAAGTTCGCGAACATGTTTCTTAAGTGCGAAGTATAAAATTGGCGGAAAGATAATCAGCACTTGTCCTAATAGGTAGCTGGTTGTCCATGAAAATTTATAAGCATTAGCGCCGAGTCCGTGATCAATCTGAAATTTGAATGATGCAAAATCATTTTGGTAATTCCAAAGAAGGACAGGTAAACATCCAATGAGGCCCGCAAGAATTGTGATAAGCACGCCAGCCCATCGGATTTCGCGCCATTTCTTTTCCGCGAGAATATATAAAAGCAAACAAGGAACAAAAAGAACGATGTGATACTTAGCAGTGAAGCCCAAACCTAGAGCAACTCCAAGGCCAAGATAGTTGATAAGTTTTTGGTTCTGAAAAATTTGCAGAAAGAAGAGTATCGAGAGTGACCAGAAAAATATCACTGGTAAGTCTGGAGTCACGATGATCGATCCGAAGCCCAAAAGAGGCGAGAATAGAACTAGGAGCATCCATGTTTTGATCTTTTGAAGATCAAAAAATTTAGCTAGAATTAATATCCAAACTAAAAGAGTGCCATGTCCTAAAACGACGGCTGGCCAACGCACGGCGTGTCCCAACCATTCAAAGGGATGTCCAAGAAGAAAAAGCCAGGACACCATGGGCGGGTGATCAAAATAACTTAATTGAAGGCGATGGGACCACACCCAGTAGTAGGCCTCATCGGCGCTTAAAGGAATAAGCGCCGAGAGAACAAGTTTTATAACAAGACTAATGAGCCAGATATTTTTAAGCTGTTGCAAGACTAGTACGCCAATTTAATAGGTTTACCTAGATCGCCAGGAATTCCGATATCTTTCCCGTTCAGAATTAAATTAACAGCTCCGCCATTGGAGAAGTTAATTTTCAATCCACTCTTGCTTTTAAAAGTATGGACTTGTTCGGAAGAAAGTTTAATTTTTTGAGGTTTGCCTGAAACAGAAGCGTATTCAATTTCTACAGCGTCAAGAGCTTCAACAATCAGCTCAACTGGCTTCTGGATAGCTTCTTCTTTCTTTTCAGAAGGGGCTGGCTTTACTTCCTCTTTTGCGACATCTTTCTTATCTTCTTCTTTCTCTTCCTTCTTCTCTACTTTTTCTTCAACAACTTTAACCTCTTCTTTTTTAGGTTCCTCTTTTTTTGCAGGAGCCGTTTCTTTTACGGGTTCAGTTGGAAGTTGAGGGATGATCTGAGGAATTTCAATTTTAGTATCAGCGGTATTTGCTGGAGGAGTTGCTGTTTCTGTAGAATTAGTCTCCGCTTCAGCAAGAGCCTCTTCTAAAATATCTTCTGCATCCACGGATTCAGAAATAACCGGTGTTGCACCTTCCATCGTTTGAGCGACTTCAGCACTTGGGACCTCAGCCTCTTTAGAATACTTATCGATCATTTTTTTTGTAAAGCCGATGGAAACAACTAGGATCACGGCGACCGAAAGCCAGCCTAATGATTTTTTGAGCCGATTATCATTCATAGAAGGAAGTGCTTCTACTTTCTGAGAAGGTGCACTTTCCTGTCTCATAGGAATAACTTCGGCCTCTTGTTTTTCGACCTTAACTGGTACGGGCTCTTCTTCTTTTTTATTTTCAACCGGAGCTCCTACCGAAGGAGGCGTCGTGACCTCGCTCGATTCAGCGTCGTCCTCTTTCTTATCTGTATCCCTGATGAAAGGTTGGGGAGTTGTGGAGCCCATTTCTTCATAGAAGGAATGCAAGACCATTTGGGTATCAATATGTAAATAGTTCGAATAGCTTTGTACGAAACCACGAAGGAATGTTTTAGCAGGGAGATTCTTCTCATCTCCTTCTTCGATAGCTCTTAGAATTTTACTATTAATTTTTAGAGAAAGACCTATCTCATGAAGTGAGAGACCTTTTTCTTCACGTGCTTTTTTTAATATAGCGCCGGTTTTCTTCATCAGTGACCCTTCCGAAGCAAGCCAAGCATGCCCTTGGCTTTTTCGCGGTATTTTCCATTAGGATAGAATTTAACAAGTTCTTCAAAGCGAGCTTGGGATCTTGAACGATTCCCTTCTCGGTAGTACGCCAAGGCGCTGTAGTAGTGAGGTTCGTCGTACATCAATCTTTGGCAGAAGCCAATGGCTTGATCCAGCGTCTCAGTGGCGCGAGAGTAGTCTCGGGTTTCAAAAAAAGTTCGCCCATAGTAAGTACTCGCAACACAATCATCCGGCGTTGAATCCAGAACTTTCTCAAACGAGATTCGTGATCCCATAAAGTTCTTTTGATGAAACTGTGCGAGTCCCAAATTTATATAAGCTTTGTTGGGATTGGGATAAGTTAAGTCGTTGATAACTTTATTAGCTTCTTGTTCAGCTTCTTTAAACTGACCTTTTTCAATTAAGACTCGGCTGAGATTATTTCTCGCCTCTGAGTATTTAGAATTTAGCTTTAAAGCAATTCGTAGATGTTTTTCGGAAAGATCATAGCGTTCGCGAAAAAAATAAACTAATCCCAAATTGTTTTGAATAACGGGATTTTTTGGATCAAGTTCTTCTGCCTTAAGAAGCTCCTGCAAGGCCGCAGGGTAGCTGCCACTTTCAATTTGAGAAGTGCCCAAGCGCAGGTGAAGATCTGCAGTTTGTTTGTTTTTATCGCCCCAAGAGATGCATCCCACAAGAAATAGAAAACACAGGGCAAGTATATAATTATACATGAAAAAAGGGTATCACTCAGAGCTTAAGAGTCAACCTTCAGCTCTGCGATTGTTTCCACGTGGTCTGTCTGTGGGAACATCTCAAATGTTTGAACTCGGGCCAACCTAAGGCCAGTTCCCAAGCGATTTGATTCTTCTAAGAGCCATTGTAGATCTCTTGCTAAACTTACTGGGTGGCAAGAGATATAAATAATTTTTTTAGGAGCGCTGGCCGCAAGTTTTTTCATCACCTCAAGGCTGGCACCAGCACGAGGAGGATCTAAAACAACGAGATCATTTGAAGAGATCAGGGCTTTAGTAATATATTTTTCAACGTCGGACTCAAGGAAGTGAATGCGATTGTCTGAAGTGGAGTTGAGGCCTTTTAAGACAAGCTTAGGGTTGAGTTCAACGGCTTGAATTTTCTTAGCTAGGCGAAAGCGGGAAGCCAGCGGGAACGTGAAATTACCGGCACCGGAATAGAGGTCAAAAACCGTGTCGTAGTGATCCTCACCACTCCAGTCTAGGGCAGTTTCTATAAGATCTTTATTCTGGAAGCGGTTAACTTGAGAAAAGCCAATCGTATCGTCTTCATCGTTGATCAGATTGTATTGAACCTTTGAAAGGTCATCCGATAAAAACACTTCCATTTTTTGAAGCGTGTCTTGGGCCAAAGGGGATACCCATTTTCGAATTTCAGAGAACTTCTCTGTGATGGATTCTTCTGTAATCAGGCAATCGTTGATGTCGACAATACGGTGTGATTGACGACCGAAGAATCCAAAAAAGTCCTTATACGCTTTAGGTTGGATGCGATTTCTATAGCGTAGAGACTGGGGAGAAGAAACGATTGGAAGCATTTGAAAGTCGAGACCGCGCAAAAACTTTCGCAGCGTTTGCTCGACAATATCCTGCTTTTGTCGGCGCTGTTCGTCTTCGGAGATGTGTTGCCAGTTGCATCCACCACAAGTGTTGGCTACCGGGCAAGGCGGTTCTCGGCGTGAAGGGCCAGGGCTTAGAATTTCAACGATTTCAGCTTCGGCATAGTTCTTCTTCTTTTTTGTTAAACGAACTAAAAGCCGGTCATCCGGAGCAGCCATAGGTACAAATATAACCATGCCGTCGTGACGTGCAATACCAGCTCCGCCTACAGCAAGATTTTGAATCTGAACTTCGATTGTTGGATGAGAAAAGGGAGCCGGAGCTCCCTTTTTTTGAAAACGTTTTGCCACTGTATAAAATTATACGTTGCAGATTTCTTGTTTTTCAAAGAACAAAGCAAGTTCTCTTGCTGCAGACTCTGTAGAGTCAGAACCGTGAACAGCATTCTCACCAACGTTGTCACCGAATTTAGCGCGGATTGTTCCAGCGTTTGCTTTTTTAGGGTCCGTTGCACCCATGATTTCGCGGTTTTTCAATACAGCGCCTTCACCTTGTAAGCACATCAAGCAAACAGGACCAGAAGTCATGAAAGAAACAAGTTCACCAAAGAAAGGACGCTCTTTGTGCTCAGCATAGAACTCTTCAGCTTTTGCTTTTGAAAGGATAGTGATTTTTGCTGCAGCGATTTTTAAACCGTTTGCTTCAAACATGCTGATGATGTCGCCGATTGCGTTTTTCTTCATTGCATTTGGTTTGATGATCGAAAATGTTTGTTCGATTGCCATGGATATCTCCTTGTATGAATTTGATCTATTAGATGCCAACACGTTTTAGCGAATCCGCAGCCCTCTGTCTATCCCTGCTTGCGAAAAACCGCTTATTTTAGACTTTACTTGGGGCTTGGTTGGTAAAAAGGCGGGTTTTGCAATCCGCCAATACTTTCAGATAGTTAGAATTTGATATTGATTGAAATTCCGATGCCAAAACCCGAGTCATCTGAGCATAGACCTCGCGATTCACACAGGTCAGGAAGCTGGAAGAGATCAATAGAGGCACGGTCATTCTCAATGGCCTTTTGAAAGGCACGATTGATGACGTCGTAAAGAGAGAGGGACTTGTCTTCTTCAGTTTTTGATTGTGATCGAGACTTCGCATGGACCATTTCAAAACTTAAAATTTTTGCTAAAAGAGACGTTTTGTGACGGAGGCGACCATCTGTTTTCATAACAAACGGTAATTTAAATGTAGCAGGCGTGCTACGGGAGTTCATCAGAGAGTTAGCTTCGGTGAACTTGATCTCAATTTGATTAGATTGGTTATAAGCATGCAGGCGAAGGTTGTGTCCGGTTTCCTTATTAGCTTGAATGGGCGACACGATATTTGGTGAGCGATCTACAGCCGCTCCGGCTTCAGCTATAAACTCTAATTCGGCAACTTTTGAGTAGACCAGAATAAGGGCCATGGGCTTTTGCGAGTTACCGTGGCAGAGAGTTTCGATGTTTTTAGATTTCGAAAGACTTCTAAGTTGCTTCTGCATATCAGCGCAGCCACGATGTTCGCGAGTATCGATGGCAAAGAGTGTACCTCGATAATACTCGGGCGAGCTAGCGAGAGCTGTTGAAGAGATAGCTGCTATTAAGAATGAAATGGCAAAAACCTTGAACTTCATGGCCCTAAATTATCACAAGAATCCTTCATTTTTTGAAAGAGATGGCATCCCTATAAAATTTCAAAAAGCCTGTAAAACATTTTAACAAAGTTTTATATTTTTCTAATGATTTTAGTACTTTAAGCTGCGCAAGGTGATTGGGGAGCGTGGGTCAAAAAGTGCGATGAAGGCCTCGAGTTTGGAGCTTGAGGCCCTTCTAGTATCTATAGAGTTTGTAGGAACTGAATCAGGTCCTTCTTATCTTCTTTAGAAAAGATATTCTTTCCGTCCTTGATAAAGATATTTAAGTCATGACCTGAGTTACTCATTCCTTTTTTACGAGTGTTATATAGGTGCTCAGGTGTTTTCCAAGCCTGGGGCGTCTTTTGAGTTTCGGGATACCCATTGCACTCAAAATCAAAATCACTTTCTGGGTTGATCGGGTGACCGGAATAGTAAGTCACGGGCCGCTCTTGGCTAGGTGATAAAAGGGCGCAAAGGCTCGGTACAGAGTTATTATGAAAATAGGGCCAACGAGCCCATATCCCAACGAGTGGTGGAGGAACGTAGCCTTTTTGTGCAACTATTTTGATATTATTTTTCTTAGAAATAGCTAAGTCATTAAGTTGTTCTAGGCTCCTCATTCCACGATAGCGATAAGGATCTGTCCCTACATCAATAACGGGCGTGGTTTTCTTATAATGAACGGCAACGGTTTTTAGCTTTTCTTTGTGGGTAAGATCTTCTGCATTTGCTGAGCTCCATGCTTTTTCATATCGCCCATGGCATTTGGCGCAGTTATTATTAAAAAGATTTTCACCACGCTGTGCGCGCAAAAGATCAATCTTCTCTTCGGAAAAGAAATCTGTAATCACGGGCGCTTCCATCGAAAAGACGGCCGTTGTGAGTTCGTCGACAATGTGGGAATTCTTCGCAAGCCACTCTTCCAACTCTTTAAGATCCGCACCGCGACCGACTTCGTTCCAAAGAATATTTGTATAAATGGGATTGCCACTGACAACACTGCCATCAGAGAGCCAACGATTTTTATATTTCAAATTCCACCAGACTGCAGGTTTAGAATCCGCTGGATGGTAATCTAAAATCTGATCTTCTCGTGGAAAGTTTGCATACCAATGGCTGTAGGATGCGTAAGGATCTTTAGATCTCTTATTTAGCGAAAGCGCCACTTGAGCTAAAGAGGTATCAAGACCGAGTGCAATAGGAGACTTGACTGCGACAGAGCGTAGACGATCTTGAGCCTGAATTAGGAGAGCTTTTTCCGCGTCAGTGGCTTTGGTATAGGCTTGGAAGAGATGGGGATCTGTTACGGCCATGAGTTGTTTTGCGCGCACAAAAAAGTCATTCGCTTTGGGGAAGCGGTTAGTAAGGCCGAGTACTGTTTTTCCAAAGAGATTGCTTGAGTGGCAGGCCGCGCAGCTAAATGTAAATCCTGTAGCCCCGTTTCTTTCGATAAGTCCCAAACCCATTAGTGTATCAGGGCGTAGATCATTGGGATAAGGAACTGCATAGACGCCACTGTCGGTTGTTTTTGGATATGCATGGAGACCTAAGTTTTTTAGAACATCATTGAAACTTTTGTAACCACTGACTCCATGAAGAATTTTTTGAATCCAGTTTTTAAATGGATTCACGGATTTATCCTCAATCAGTCTTTTCACTGGATAGTAGGGAGGAAGGACGCCCGTAACGGTGATGGGGTAAACTTGCATGTGCAATTTACCTTGTTGTTTTTTCTCGTGGAAGATTTCATTGGGCCAATGAAAGATATTTGCTCGCCCACCAATTGGTACTTCGTAACCTTCTTGCCACTGCGGAGATTCTGCGGAGGAGGTACCTATTAATATTGTAAATAAAGTTGTAATAAGCATGGGCATTTTATTTCGTAGCCCTGATGAAATGACAATATAAATTTATGAAACTTTATATTAAAAAGAAAAAGCCCACAGTTGAGACTGTGGGCTTTTTGAAATCTCACTGAGAATGTAATTACTTCAGCATAGACTTTAAAGTCGTTCCCATATCAGCTGGGCTTCTTGCAATTTTGCAACCTGCAGCCTCAAGAGCCGCGAATTTTGCTTCTGCAGTTCCTTTGCCACCACTGATAATAGCACCAGCATGACCCATGCGTTTTCCTGGAGGAGCCGCAGCGCCTGCGATGAACGCAGCTACTGGTTTTTTGAAGTGAGCTTTGATGTACTCTGCAGCTTCTTCTTCCGCTGATCCACCGATTTCACCGATCATGATAACTCCATCAGTATCCGGATCTTCATTGAACATTTTTAGAATGTCGATGAAGTTTGTTCCGTTCACTGGGTCTCCACCGATACCTACGCAAGTAGATTGACCAAGGCCAAGTGCAGTTAATTGACCAACAGCTTCGTAAGTCAAAGTCCCAGAGCGCGATAGTACGCCGATGCGACCTGGTTTGTGGATGTGAGCTGGCATAATACCAATCTTACAAGCACCTGGAGTGATAACGCCTGGGCAGTTAGGACCGATCAAGCGAGTGCGCTTACCTTCCATGTATTTCTTTACTTTAACCATGTCTAAAACAGGGATGCCTTCAGTGATGCAGATTACTAGATCTAAATCAGCATCAACTGCTTCCATGATAGAGTCCGCCGCAAATGGAGGTGGAACGAAAATCACAGAGGCATTACAGCCAGTAGCTTCTTTTGCTTCTTTCACAGTGTTGAACACTGGAAGACCGATGTGTGTTGTGCCACCTTTGCCCGGAGTCACGCCACCAACCATTTGAGTGCCGTAAGCAATAGCTTGTTCAGAGTGGAAAGTGCCTTGTGCTCCAGTGAAGCCTTGGCAAATAACTTTAGTGTCTTTGTTAATTAAAATTGCCATCTGATTAACCCTTTACTGCAGCAACGATCTTTTTTGCTGCGTCAGTGAGATCATCAGCAGGAGTGATGTTCAATCCGCTTTCTCTCAACATTTTCTTACCAAGCTCTACGTTTGTTCCCTCAAGTCGAACAACAAGCGGAACTTTTAAGCCTAATTCTTTAGAAGCAGCGATCACGCCATCAGCGATGATGTCACACTTCATAATACCGCCGAAGATATTTACTAAAATACCCTTAACGTTTGGATCTTTAAGAATGATCTTGAAGGCTTCAGTCACTTTTTCTTTATTCGCGCCACCGCCAACATCTAGGAAGTTTGCTGGGTTTGCACCGTGAAGTTTAATGATGTCTAGAGTCGCCATCGCAAGACCAGCACCATTCACTAAGCAACCGATGTTTCCATCAAGTTTGATGAAAGCTAAGTCGAACTTTGAAGCTTCAATTTCTGATGGTTCTTCTTCGTTAAGATCGCGCATCTCAACAACTTCTGGATGGCGGTAAAGAGCATTAGAATCGAAATTCATTTTAGCATCCAAGCAAAGAACATCGCCTTCTTTTGTAACAACAAGAGGGTTGATCTCAGCAATAGAGCAATCTGTAGCGATGAATGCGTTGTAAAGACCTGTGAAGAACTTCACAGCTTTATTAACGTACTCAGGGGCAAGTCCAATTTCAAAAGCAAGTTGTCTTGCTTGGAACGGGGCAAGTCCAATTGTTGGATCGATGTCTACCTTTTTGATAGCCTCTGGATTTTTCTCAGCAACTTCTTCGATGTCCATTCCACCTTCAGAAGAGGCCATCATCGCAGCTCTACCAGTTTCACGGTCAACTAGGCAGGCAACGTAGTATTCTTTAGCAATATTACAACCTTGTTCGATGAATACTTTCTGAACAACTTTACCTTCAGGGCCAGTTTGGTGAGTTACCAAAGTCATGCCGATCATGTTTTTTGTAAGTTCGCCAACTTCGTCAAGAGACTTTGCGATCTTTACACCGCCGCCTTTACCGCGGCCACCAGCGTGAATTTGCGCTTTTACTACCCAAAGGCTTCCACCAATTTCTTTGGCAGCAGCTACAGCTTCTTCAGGAGAGTGAGCAACTTTACCTTTGAGAGTTGCAACTCCAAATTTTCTGAGAATATCTTTGGCCTGATACTCATGTATATTCATTCTAGATCTCCAAGGTTAACGGGGTGATTGATCACCCCATTTATAAAAAAGTATTAGATATTTTTAAGTGCAGAAACAAGAGTGCGAACTGCATCTACTGATTTTGTGAACTCTTCTTTTTCTTGTGCGTTCATTTCAAAAGTGTGAACTTTTTCAATACCTTTTCCGCCAAGAGTTGCAAGAACTCCAACCATAAGACCTTCGTTAACGCCAAATTCACCAGTGAGCTCAACAGCTACTGGAAGAACACGTTTCTGATCTTTTAGAATGGCTTCCGCCATTTCAACTGCACCACGAGAAGGGGCAAAGAATGCAGAGCCAGTTTTTAAGTGGCCACCGATTTCAGCACCAGCTTGTTTTGTGCGCGCAACGATTGCTGCGATACGATCTGCAGAAAGAAGTTCTGTTAAAGGAATGCCAGAAACAGAAGCTTGGCGAACTAGAGGCATCATTGCGTCACCGTGGTTACCGATAACAATTCCAGTGACGTCTTTAACAGAAACGTCGAGCTCTTCAGCGATGAAAGTTCTGAAGCGAGCAGAGTCAAGGCAACCGCCCATACCGATTACGCGCTCTCTTGGGAAGCCAAGAATTTGTTTTGCGTAAACTGCCATAACGTCCATTGGGTTACAAACTACGATAACAAAAGAGTTTGGAGCGTATTTTTTAACGCCTTCACAAACTTCTTTTACGATTTTCGCGTTGATACCAACAAGTTCATCGCGGCTCATTCCTGGTTTACGTGGCATGCCTGCAGTGATGATGACAACATCAGAGTCAGCGATATCAGCATAGTTGCTAGTACCTTTAACTTTAGTGTCAAACATTTCAATTGGACCTGCTTGAGCAAGATCAAGTGCTTTACCAATTGCTGTGCCTTCGTTGATGTCTAGAATAACAACGTCGCCTAATTCTTTTTGGGCTGCCCAATGTGCAGTTGTAGAACCAACAAAACCAGCACCGATGACTGCGATTTTATTTCTTTTGTGAGCCATGACTAAATCTCCTTAAGGCTTCAAAATGAATGGAAAAATTTAAAACTTGCGTTCGATGAGACATTCAATATCAAATCGTTATTAGAGACAACATTTACTGCTAGGCGCAGAGCCAAAGTTGGGCAAGAACTGGACGGATTCATGAGTATCATTCGCTTGGAAAATGTCAGCGTGAGCTTTCAAAATCACGAAGTGCTTAAAGAAGTGACGATTAACATCGCCGAAGGAGAGGCGATTGTTGTCGTGGGGCCAAGTGGAGAGGGAAAAACAACTCTACTAAAGACGATGTGTGGTCTCATAACCCCTAGTAATGGCTCGGCATTTATAAAACAAACCCCCATTGATTCGAACTTTTTTGCGCAAAGCGAAATCATCTCCAGTTTGGGAATTCTTTTTCAGAAGAACGCGCTTTTTGATTCTTTGACCTGCTTAGAAAATATAGTCTTCCCTTTGAGGGAAAGAACCCTTCTTTCTGAGAAAGAGCGAACAGAGCAGGCGATGTTCTTCTTGGAGGAGGTGGGGCTCGCTCACGCCAAAGACTTATTTCCTGATGAAATCAGCGGTGGCATGCAAAAACGCCTCGGCATTGCCCGCGCTCTGGCTTTGAAGCCTCAAATTATTTTCTATGATGATCCGACGGCGGGGCTTGATCCCATCACCTCAAGAAAGATTATCGAACTTATTTTACGACTGAAAAAAGAACAGGGCTCGACAATTGTTGCCGTGACGAACGATATGAATCGGGCCTATCAAATAGCAGACAGAATATTGTTTATTTGCGACGGTAAGTTGCTTGATACGGGAACGGTAGAAGAAACCAAAAGAAGTAAAGACCCCCGCGTCCATCAATTCATTCAGGGTTTGTCGATGGGACCACTAACTTCTAAAGAATTGCAGTGTTGACCGAGAGAATGACGAATGAATACCATTAAGCAGTGATTGAATTTAAAAATCTCGTTAAAAAATTTGGGCCTCGGACGATCTTAAATGGTTTGAATTTTCAAATTCAAAAAGGAGAGATCGTATTTATTCTAGGCACTTCTGGCACGGGTAAATCTGTTTTGCTGAAGAATATTGTCGGACTCATGCGGCCCGATGAAGGTGAGATTTTCATCGATGGAATTTCATTAAAAGAATTATCTGAAGATCAGTTTTTTTCAATACGAAAAAAATGCGGAATGGTCTTTCAACATCCAGCCCTTTTTGACTCTTTAACTGTGTTTGAAAATATTGCTTACGGTTTGCGCCGTCACTTTTCCTTATCAGAGGATGAGATTCACAAGAAGGTGTTGCAAGCTCTTGAGTGGGTGAATCTACCTGACATATCGGCAAAGTATCCTCCGCAAATCTCTTATGGGATGCAGAAAAGAGTCAGTCTGGCACGCACTCTGGCTATTCAGCCCGAGATTCTTCTGTTTGATGAGCCGACGACGGGTTTAGATCCGGTAACGACCACTTTGATCAACGAACTTATTTTCAAACTTTCACGCGAACTTCAAACGACCTCTATTGTTGTTAGTCATGACATGGAGTGTGCTTTAAAGATTGCCGATCGAATCATCGTTTTAGATCAAGGGCAAATTTTAGATTCAGGAACGCCAAAAGAACTTTTAAAAAGCTCGGTCCCCCTCGTAAGAGATTTCTTAGCAGAAGTGAGGGGAGATCTATGATGAAGCTGCTTTCTGAAGTTGGCGCTCCACTGATTTTTCTCTCTGAAATACTTAAGACACTATTTAAGAAAAAAATTTCAGTTAAGCTTGTATTGGAACAGATTTGGTCTGTTGCTTGGAATAGTCTTCCGACTACAGCCATGGCGGGTTTTTTCGTAGGCGCTATTATGAGCGTGCAGTTTGCTTTGCAAATGAAAGAGTTTGGTGCCTTAGGGTATCTCGGGGGCTTAGCCACAAGTGGAACTTTTCGTGAGATCGGTCCTCTTTTGATTGCCTTCATGCTGAGTGGGAAGGTTGGAGCATTTACATCTGCAGAACTTGGAACAATGAGAGTCACTGAGCAGATTGATGCCATTCGCTGCTTGGGAGCAGATCCACTGCAAGAACTTATTGTGCCACGCTTTCTTGGAATAATTATTTCGAGTTTCTTTTTATTGGGATTGGGACTTTTGATGTCCGTCTTAGGGGGAGCTTTTTTAGCCTCCCTATTTGTGGGCGTTCATGTGGAAGAATATCTGCGACACATTCCCCGAATAGTGCAGCCAGCGTCTATTGTATTAGGTCTCATTAAGTGCGGATCTTTTGCTTTAATACTAGCAACTATCTGTACCTATAAAGGATTCTTCGCTACCGGCGGCGCAAAAGGAGTTGGGCGAGCGGTGGTGCAAACCGCTGTTTCTACCATGATTTGTATTGTTGTCGCGGACTGGTTTACTAGTTTTGTTGGTGATGTCCTTGTGCGCTTAGTAATTGGAGAGGGCGCATGACCAGATACCTTACTCAGATTTTTTCAGCTCTTTTTGAGCGACCATTTCGTATTAGAGAATTTGCCCAGCAGTTGTATTTTGTAGGTAATCAAAGCCTTCCGATTATACTTTTCTGCGTAACTTTCGCGGCTGTCGTGACAATTTTAGAATCCTCTTTTCATATGAAGATGGTCATCCAAAATGATTCATTAGTTCCTGGCTTTGCTGCGATGCTCATCTTGAGAGAACTCGGGGCCGTGGTGACGGCGTTATTGCTGACCTCTAGAGTTGGAGCTGGTTATGCTAGCGAAGTAGGAACCATGCAGATTACTGAACAAGTAGATGCTCTGCGAATGCTGGGAATTAATCCCTTACAGTTCATTGTGGTACCTCGTTTATTGGCCTGTATTGTAGCTGGTGTCATCTTAATTGTATTTGCCAACTTAACCTGTTTGTTTGCGGCTATGTTGGTGAGTGAATCCTATTTGGGTTTTCCTACCAGTCTATTTTTGTCATCCATGCGTCGATTCGTTCAATTTCAAGACTTCTATTTTGCGATGGTAAAAGGCGCGTGCTTTGGGGCGATCATCCCGATGGTTTCTTGTTATTATGGCTTCAAATGCGAACAGGGCGCTGAAGGCGTGGGAAGGGCTACAACCAAAGCTGTTGTGGCCTCTTCTATTCTGATTATTGGTACTGATTTTATTTTATCTTATTTATTTAGTTTCTTTTATTAGGAGTGATCATGAAGATCGAAGCTCGTGTAGGACTATTAGCAATTGCATCTTTGGTATTGGTGGCGGTGTTTGCCTATCTTATGGGGTATTCAAATCCGTTTTCGTCTTCTAAAGAGCTTCATATAATGTACAACTACGCTGGCGGTATCGAAGAGGGATCTCCTGTGCGTGTGATGGGAATTAAGGTGGGGAAGGTTAAGTCCATCACCTTTGATCCTGATTTTAAAATGGCTAATGGAGAAGAAGTGAAGCTTCGTTTGACGGTTTCGATTGAGCCCAAGGCTTGGACGAGTATTCGTCAGGACTCAAAGTTTTATATTAACCTGGCAGGTGTGATCGGCGAAAAGTTTTTAGAGGTTTCTACCGGAACTAGCGAGTCTGGCGTCCATCAATCAGGAGACTTCGTGCGGGGGGAAGATCCTCCGCGAATCGATCAGCTTATCTCTCAAAGCTACAGTCTTGCTGGTAAAATCATCGAAATGGTTGAAAAAAACGAGGGTTCTATCACCAATACAATCCAACAACTAGATAAGCTGGTGACGAACTTTAATAAAACTCTGGTGCTCTTGGATAAGACGACCAAGAATCGTGAAGTCGCAAGATTATTGGATAACGCGGTCAAAATTAGTGACGATGTCGCATATATGACAAATAATTTAAGATCTAAGAAGGCTGAGGACACTTATGACTTGGTTCATAAGTTACTTTTCCGCTTAGAGCCTTTGGATGGACCAGCTATTAAAAAGTTTTTCCAACAAGAAGGCGTAAAAGCTAGAATATTCTAGAATGCATGGGAGAGGAGAACCTATGAAAAAAACATCCCTAATAACATTAGGACTATGTGTAGTGATGGGTGTTGCGGCAAAGGCAGAACCACTGAATTTGGGATCGTCATCTAGCCGTATCAAAACAAAGTCTCAAGCTATTGAAGCTGAATACAGCCAATCTATGAGAAAACGCCAACAGCAAAGAGTAGACCCGGATAATATGCCTCATATGGGTGCTTTGACCATTGATGAAGCCCCGGTTCAGCGTGAAGTCAGTAATGTTGTGGAATCAGAGGAGTCCTTTTCACAACCAATGGTTGTTGCACCAGCAGCTTCAGGTGAGCTTCGCGAAATTCCAGGTGCTCAAAACAGCTATTGGAGTGAGATGGAAGGTCCGTCATACACTTCAAATTTGAAGTTACGAGATGAGAAAAAAGTAGGTGCGGGCATTTCTGCTGGCGGTCAGTTAGGAGTTGCGGCTTTCAATATGGAATTTAACTTTGAAGATGCCGACGGGGTGATCGCAGGGTTTGGTGCTGGACCTGGTTACAACACGATAGGTCTAGGTTGGAAGCATTCTTTTGAGGGCAAGTTCCTAAATCCATACACGTCCGTAACGTATTCACGCTGGTATAATTCTCGCGGCGTGAGCTCTGAGTTCAAACATTCATCCATTTTGGATATGGTACTAACCGATAAAGAAAAGAGCGAAGGAAAGTTTGCCACAGACTTTGCGAACGTTTCAGCGGGACTTCAGTACAATCAATTGCGTGGTGATCTTGCGGGACTTTCAGTGTTTGCGGAGCTAACGGCGATGTATGAAATCAATCGCGATATGCTGATTCCAAACGGTGGAATCGGAGCCTTGTATTTCTTCTAGATTAATAGATTAAAAGTACAAGTTTGAGAGTGAAAATAAAAAAACCCCAGAGCGAACTCTGGGGTTTTTTGTTTTCAACTTAAAAGTCGCTAATTACTTCTTAGCAGCTTTTTTAGTAGCTTTTTTAGCTACTTTTTTTGTAGCTTTCTTAGCTACTTTTTTTGCTGTTTTCTTTGCCATGTGCTCCTCCTAGGATGCAAACGTTGTTGTTGTTTCTAACTGAAAAAAAATTACTTAACTTTAGTTTTCCCAATTCGACGACTTACGTCAACAAAAAATTTACCTTGCATATTTTTTGCGATCGTCACTGGTGGTGGAGGTGTGCTTTGTTGTTTTCTTTTTTGGTATCGCTGTTCGGATATTGGATCGCCATCCGTACAATTTCCCAAGTTGCCACAGAGTTTTCGATTCCATTTAGACGTCAGCAGTTAGTTTCGGCGGTTGTCATGGTGGTTATCGTCGTTCTGATGGGCTCAACAAAGAGTTCATCTCTCACGCTCTGGCTTTTCATCGGCATTCTTTTAACTTCTTTAAAGTTTTTTCCAATAATTTTGCGTATTTTCTTAAATCACAGGATTCGCAAAGTCCTCATTCCGTATCTCGATCTTGTGATTCTGAACATTCAAAGCGGTAAATCGATGCACGTTTCTATGCGAGAAGCGACGGAAATACAAGAGGGTTGGATAAAGAATCAACTCAAAGAAGTTCATCTTTATGTCTTCGCGGAAGATTCATCACCTCCCGCGAAAAGCGCACTGCTCAAGCGTTTCAGCACTGAGCTTCATCGTATCGCGCATTCACAATCAAAATATTTTGAACAACTCAAGGCATTGCGAAGAGAGTTAAAGATGCAGGAAGATTTTCGACGTAGGTCCGGACAAGTGACTCAACAGCTGAAGGCACAGGCGATAATTGTCACCACACTTTATTTGGCCCTTCTTTCTTTCATAATTTTGCAGTTTGGCTTCTTTGAAAATCGAAAATTGATTTTGTTGTCAGTGATTGTCTTTAAAATCGGTTTGTTTTGGATGTTTATGATTGGAAGGAGGATGAAGTGGAAGGTTTAGCGCCGCCCTTAGAGCTTTTAATGGGCGTGAAGCGGGGAATAGAACAGGGGCGATCCATAAAAATGGGGATTGTTGAGTATATAAAACATAATGAAGGGGAATTTTCGACCTCAGTGCTCACGTGGCTTGCGTTTTTGGAGCAAGGACGAAGCCCGGATGAGTTGGTGAAGTCCTTTAAATCCCCCTATCGACGAGCTCTGCTGACCGTTCTAGAGAAGGGATTGCAGGGAGAGAGTGTTTATAACACGCTCATGCAGCTAGAGGAGGAGATTGTGGAGGCTTGTGGCGAAGAAATAAATGATAAGCTTGCTCGCCTGCCATTTATTTTGATGATTCCTTTGCTTCTCTTTCAATTTCCCGCCTTTTTGGCACTCCTTTTTGGGCCCTTAATGAACAATCTTTTTCACTCTTTGGGGTCCGGATGATACAGTAAGGCCCGCGATGAGGAGGAGCTTGTGACAGACGTATTGGTAAAAGAAAGTTTAGGTCATCTTGTTGACGAACTTTTAAAAGATCAGCCAGATCAGGCGCTTGTAATGAAATTGACCGCAGGCTTAGGGATTGCCTATTCCGAGGATAATCTGACTCAAATGAATACAGTTTTAGAATCAATGAACAAACTTTGTTTTAACAACGAAACACATCCTGAGATTGAGAGATAAGAAAAATGAAAGTGATGAATACGATTTTAGAAACCGTTGGGCACACGCCGCTTGTTAAGTTAAATCGCGTTACGGCTGAACAGAAGCATAACTATTTCGCAAAAGTAGAATACTTCAACCCAGGTGGAAGTATTAAGGATCGTGTTGCTGTGGCAATGATCGAAGAGGCTGAAAAGCGCGGAGATCTGAAGCCAGGCGGCACGATTGTTGAGGCGACTTCTGGTAATACGGGGGTTGGACTTGCACTTGTTGCAGCGGTGAAGGGTTATAAATGTATATTTGTAATGCCTCAGAAGATGAGTGATGAAAAAAGAGCGATCTTAAGAGCTTATGGAGCTCAGGTTGTCATTACTCCGATGGTAGATCCAGAAGATCCAATGAGTCACTATTCAGTGTCTAAGAAAATTGCGGAATCAATTCCGGGTGGATTCTTGGCAAATCAGTTTTTCAATAATGACAATCCAGAAAGACATTACCAAACCACGGGTCCAGAAATCTGGGATCAAACAGATGGTAAGGTGAATATCTTGGTTGGTGGCGCAGGAACGGGCGGAACTCTTTCTGGATGTGCAAAGTATCTTAAAGAGCAGAATAAGGACGTCAAAGTAGTTTGTGCTGATCCAATTGGATCAATTTTATACGATCTTTATTACCACAAAAAGATAGTGGACCCACCTGGATCGTACAAGGTGGAGGGCATTGGTGAAGATATGCTCCCAGGAAACGTGCATTTAGACCGTTACGATGGCTTTGTGCGTGTGGCTGATAAAGATATTTTTTCAATGACCCGTCGACTAGTTGCTGAAGAAGGACTATTAGTAGGTCCATCTAGTGCTGCAGCTTTAATCGGTGCGATGCAATGGGCGAAGGATATTGAGACGCCACAGAATATTGTAGTGATCTTCCCAGACAGTGGACGCCAATACTTGAGCAAAGCATTTAACGATCAGTGGATGGTAGAAAATGAACTTCTCGCTGAGTCAGAGATTAAAGATGCATTTAACGTTGTGATTTCTGCTGAAGAAGCTCTTAAGAAATTAAAATAAAAGGGTTATTTAAGATGAAAAAGATGAACGATAAAATGGGTTTTGCTACACGTGCAATTCATGCGGGACAGTCGCCTGATCCGACAACGGGTGCGATCATGACTCCGATTTATATGACATCGACATTCGTACAGGAGTCTCCTGGCGTGCATAAAGGATGGGAGTATTCTCGTACCCACAATCCTACGCGCAAAGCTTACGAAGATTGCCTAGCAAGTCTTGAAAACGGTAAGTTTGGTTTTGCATTTTCTTCTGGAAGTGCAGCAACGGCGACAATTCTTCATATGTTTAAAGCAGGCGATCACGTGATTGCAATGGACGATATGTACGGTGGTACAAATCGTATGTTCAACCGTATCATTAAGCATAATGGTATTGAGTTTTCGTTTATTGATCTGACTCATCCTGAAAACTTTGAAAAAGCCATTCAGCCAAACACAAAAATGGTATGGCTTGAAACACCAACAAATCCCACTCTGAAGCTAGTAGATATAAAAAAGATCTCTGCGATTGCTAAAGCAAAAGGAATCATTGTGGCAGTTGATAACACTTTCATGAGTCCTTATTTCCAGAAGCCATTGGATTTAGGTGCTGACATTGTTGTTCATTCGGCGACTAAATATATCGGAGGTCATAGTGACGTAGTGGGTGGAATCGCAGTTACATCTCGCGAAGACATCGCTGAGCGCATGGCATTCTTAAGTAACGGAATCGGAGCTACGCAAAGTCCTTTCGAGGCTTTTATGTGCTTAAGAAGTTTAAAGACTCTTCCTCTTCGTATGAAAGCTCACCAAGAAAATGCGATGGCCGTTGCGAAGTTCTTAGAATCTCATCCTAAAGTGGAGAAAGTTCTATACCCTGGATTGGAATCTCACCCACAACATTCATTAGCGAAAGAGCAAATGAGTGGTTTTGGCGGCATGATCACTTTCTATATCAAAGGTGGCTTGGAATCTGCGCGAAAGCTTCTAGAAAACATGAATGTTTTTTCTTTAGCGGAGAGCCTTGGGGGAGTTGAGAGCTTGATTGAGCACCCGGCCATTATGACGCACGCTTCCGTAGCTCCAGAGATGAGAAAGCAGCTGGGGATTGATGACTCTCTTATTCGCCTTTCAGTAGGGGTTGAGGACTTAGAGGATCTTATTGAAGATCTAAAAAATGCATTTGATAAAGCCTAATTGTTGACATCAAAGGGACCAAAAGATAAGTTCTTGGTCTCTTTGAACATTCCAGTGGCTTGGTAGCTCAGTTGGTAGAGCAGAGGACTGAAAATCCTTGTGTCGGCGGTTCAATTCCGTCTCAAGCCACCATTTTTCTTAGCTTGAATCTTAAATCCCGCCTCTCAGCGGGATTTTTTTTGTCTAAAATATGTCGGTGATCCTTGTGTCGGTGTTGTCGGTATTTTTTTAATTCTTCAAACCCCTATTTAACCTCGAAGAATTTGTACCACCTCGTCTCAAGGAGAAATCTATGGCGAGCTACTTTTGTAGAACTCGAGGCAATAAGGTCTATTTGTACAGACAGGACTATAAAAACGGCAAAAAGAAAGACGTTTATATAAAAGCGTCTGATTGGCACCTAATTGGTTTTAAAAATACCGGCAGTACTGAAGGCAATTTGCGCTTGGTTCAAGATTTGAACGAAAAAAATCGTGAAACCAAAGAAATTGACTCCAGATTAAGGGCTGCCGAGAGAGCCAACCGCGAAATAACTGCTAATGGTCAATACACTCCCGAAGATGATGTTCGAGATTTTCACCAACGGGTAAAGGCAGAATTTTTTGGAACTGAAAAATATTTTTGCAAAGTTATTTGTCATATCGAATTTGTTCTGAAGATGGTTGCAAAGCTTAAAATCTTTCCGGAAAAATACTCGGACAACTCTAAGCAAGCCATATTGATAGATTCAAATTCATTGTCGCTGAGTATCCCGAGCAAATTCACGCACTCGAGGTTATTAAATCCAAAGACTTAGTTAAACCAACTTACAATGATTTGAAAAAAATAGGTAAAGGCATTGGATTGATGTCTGGTCGGAAATCATTTATTGATTGGATCGAAGATAATGGTGGCACATTTACTCAGGCAAGTATTCAAATGGGCCATAAGCGACTTTCTACAAGCTTTGAGAAATACAAACAGCGCCGCTTCGAAAAATACCTGCGAAAACTGTCCGAAGAATGACTTGGCACTTGGTTATACCAACTGAGCTACCACACCAATGTATTCTTAAGACCATTTGTTACACCGAAATTTATTTTGCTCAAAATGGATAAGGACATCCATTTTGTTCCAGCCGTCGTCATACGATGTGACTATCGAAGTAGGCTGGAAAAAAAGGGGGAGAGAACTCCCCCGAGATGCCAAATATTTTTTAGAGTAGTCTCTTTATGTACTGATTGAACCATTTCGGGCTGTCATACAAAAAATCTGGTGCGAAGACCCTAAATGTTAGGTCGAAAAATAACTGGCGAGATGCTCCCTTCGAAATAGACATATTTACTGCATTTCTAATGGCAACCGCCACAGCGATATATTGTTGGTCAGAGTAGGCAATAGGTCCCTTAAAGTCCTTTGGACCCGCCATCCCCATTCTTTTTACCGCTTGTCTTGTTCCGGCTACCGCATTCAAGAACGAATCTCTATCGACGTCGATTAGGTAGAGGGCAGCATTACTCATTATAATGAAGCATAGGGAACGCTTTGAGATTCCCGCCTTTTTTCCAACGTTCATCACTTGAATTAACTCGTCTGTAACTATTTGCGCTTGTTTGATCATTTGAACTCCTCGGCCATCGCCATTTAATATGGGGTACGAGAAGTGCAAAAGGTGTATCAAATTTAAACAAAAGGACCCTCTTATCGGGATCCTTGTTTACGGAATTTTGAATAACTTATCGTTTTGTGAAAGAGTCAAAATAGTATTAGCTTCGACAACTTTAGGATCCATTAGATGCAACTTGTCGCTTAAGACAGCTACGATAAACTGACCACTTACTGAGTTAGCTAGATCAAACAGGGTTCCAATCTGAGTTTCAAATACGGTTTCAAGCTGATCATGCACCACAAAAAGAGGTAGTCTAAGTTCAGATTCTTGAGAGTACTTTAAATAGGCAAGATCCAGAGCAGATATCTGAGCTTTCTTTTTACCTGTGCCCATATTTTCTTTCAAGTTGCCGATATCTAGCAGATAGTTTTCCGTTGTCTCGTTAGGAACTCTCGTGACAGAGACATAGTATCGATCACCATATAGCTTTTCAGAAAAATCGGAAAAGTATTCATTAAACTTTTTCAAGTTATCTTTGAATGCTTTATCAAACTCAAAGAGACTGTCGTTAATTTTGGCAAGCTCTACAGCGGCGGTTTGTAGGCTGGTATTGAAAGCTGTGAGACTTTCCAAAAGTCCTTCCTTCTGACCCTTTTCTCGCGACTTTTCTTGGAGTTTTGCGTTTACATTGTCGTACTCGCCAAGTAACCCCTTATTTTCAACTCGCTTTAGAAGACCAGCTTCGGCGTTGGCAAGTCCGCTTAATTTATGTCTTAGATCGGCAAGAAGATCCTCTGTTGTTTTCAAAGATCCTTCGATAAATTTTGTTTTGCTGTCGACCATTTGATTGTGAAAATTGACTACATCTTCAAATTTTTTGGAAAGCCCAGCAACATTAGTTTTCGCCTGCTCATAAATTGCCTTAATAGTGTCTGTGTTCACTTTTGACTTTGATGAGTAGAGTTGCGCAAGAGCTTCCTTGCCAACAGCAAGGCGAACGTTCAATTTCGACAACTCTGTTTTAATACCAACGATATTACTTTGAACTACTCTTAATTCAGACAAATCCTCTTCGGCATTTTTAAAAATATTTAAATTGGTTTTTTCTTCTTCCAACTTTTGAAGATCAGTATTTATCAAGTGAATTTGTTGCTCAAGATCATTCGTGGAGACAGTAAATGACTCTAGATTCTTTCGCAGTTTTTTTATTTTATCGATCTGGACACGTTTTTTCGCCAACAAGCCTGTGTCTCTGAATCCAAATAAAAACATGAATAGTGCTTCATAGTCACTTCGATCAGACATCGAAAAAAGAAAATACAAAGCATTCTCAATCTGATCGTTTTCGATTCTAATGAATTTATTCATCAATTGGCCGAAACTTGGTTTACCGACGTTGCATCCGAACATCAAAAGCATTAGTTGTTCAGTAAATTTCTTCTCTGACGTCATTGGGACACCATCAATGGATGCTTTACCGTCTATAGGTCTATTGATTCTATGGATCGTACCTTTTTTTGTTTCC
This sequence comes from Bdellovibrio bacteriovorus W, assembly GCA_000525675.1. Taxonomy (NCBI): domain Bacteria; kingdom Pseudomonadati; phylum Bdellovibrionota; class Bdellovibrionia; order Bdellovibrionales; family Pseudobdellovibrionaceae; genus Bdellovibrio; species Bdellovibrio bacteriovorus. The sequence goes on along the minus strand of CP002190.1, from coordinate 2,915,681 downwards.
ACGAAGAGGTCAAAATTTACTTCATTATTGAAAAGAAAATCATATATTGATTGATTCTTCTTTTTGAATTCCCGATCCGTGTAAATTGGATCTTTATCTCCACCGAGGCAGAAGTCGATAATTCTCAAAAAAGTAGTTTTGCCGACATTATTTCCAGATTCGTTTCTTTTTGTAGAAGTTGTGCGATCTACAATTAAGTTAAGACCCTTTTTAAATGGAACTTCACGCAAGACGCCCTTATTGGTATTTATTACTAACTTATGGAGATACATAAACTATGTTTCCCTTTGCGTCTAAATTGATTAAGCCGAGCAAAAAAAGCCAGTCTAGAGATAGTAGTAAGTAATCAAAAGAAATTTTAGAGATATTATTTTTGTTGTACAGATTGAACAGTTCAAAAATTTCAATATTTCGGGTTTTCATTTTTGATAGTTGATCCAAAATCATCGCAGAGATGAAAAAGATATTTTTCTCCGGATGTAAATCGCTATCTACTATCATTTTGGCTTCTCTAAAATCTTACACTGAATAAATGCGTGGCAAACCACCGCGCTTGCGCAAGGTCCAATTTCTTCAACCGAAATGCTCAAATTATTGGAGGATCTTAAATCTGCCACCAGTTCCCCAATAATGCCAAGAAGAATATCGTCAGAATTCTCTCTGATGACTTCCATCTCGTCGCGTCCCTTATTCTTCGAAATTATAGCGGCTCGTCGATTTAAATACTTATCCTTGAAGTATTTAAAGAGTTTTTTTGTTGAGCCCGGCTTTCCTTCATTGTACTCCGAGTAAATAGTATCAATTTGGGTACCATAAGAATGGTATTCAACGATGAGCGGACCACATCCCTTTAAATCATTATGAGTGATTTTTTTTTCGATGTCGTAAGGTACGGTATCGTCGTCGGTGATATCGGAATTATCACTAAGAGCTGCAATTTTAGGCATAAGCGTGGCAAGTGTAGATGAAACATTTCCCAGTCCAGCCAACATCTTCTCAATGTATACTTGCGTATTATTATCGCCGTCTATGTTTTGTGTTTTTTCCGCCATGTGAGCTTAATTGATTGATTGGCGGTTGTTGTTTCCCTTTGCGGTTTGCATTCCATTTGTATTTCCATCACCGCTTTGAGAAACAGACTGTCTTAATTTTAAAACTGAATAGCCAATAAATAGTGAACAAATTAGAGAAAGAATTGTGCAAATATTTGCAATTGTTGCTAAATGCATGAATTAACCTTTGGTTTTTCGTCAGTAATAAAACTCTAAATTTAGTCTATAAATACAGGTCTATTTATTTCAATACAATAGTTGTTTAGTCTAGTCCAAAATTGTTGTTTGGCCGCCGTATAGTAATACGGCGGCCAACTTACAAAATAGTCCCAAAAAAATAATCAAAATTTGAAAACGCGAACCCCTATTTACCTTTGTAGCTGAATAGGTAGCTGCTCCATCAGCGATTAATGTGCAGCTTACGAGGTAAAAATGGATGCCATAGTTGGAACCATTGTAGATATAGGTGCGATTACAAATCCTTCTGAAAAAGATATTGAGCTTGGCCTTAAAGCTAAACTTATTGTCGAAAGAAAAGTTTCGCTGAAGATCGGTGAAAAAGAATTTACGGAAACTCTTCTGTACTCAGTGAAGCTGAAAGACCTAGGTCCTTTAAAAATAGGCGATAAGGTCGTAGTAGAAGGACGAGCCTATGACTTCGAGGGCAGGCGTGGTGTTAGCCAAGGAAAAGTTTTGAGGTTAGCATGAAATATCTTTTGGAAATAGCGGTAGTGTGGGGACGGCAAGATCCGTCCCGCGCTGCGGTCGTATGTTCAATTCTGTTTACCATATTAATCGCAGCCATTACTTTTTTAAAAAGTTCATTTCAGAGTAAGAAAAACTATAAACTGGATACATTGGTTAAAAATGGATTTGCAAATGACCACACCAGAATAAAGCATCCGATATTCGGCCATGTCTACATTAGTAAGCCAAATAAGCCGAGCTCGACATTCAATCAACATATTGGCTTTTTTGCAGAGCTTTTCAAGGATGAATCCATAATCAGCTCCAGAGCAGAAAAAGAAAGAATCTATTTTGAGCGGGCAAATTTTCATACCAAGAAGTCTTTATTTAAAAGGAATCTAAAAACTGAAGCAGTATTTTTGGATCAAGATGGCAATGCCTTTGAGCCAGAAGATCACACGACAATTGTTAGGATCAAATCAGGAGGTGGAAAAACCTCTTTGCTCAGAGCACGCATCCTTTCTTTCATTGAAAAGTATCCCACCGGGTGTGTAGTGATCAGTGATCCTCATGGTTCATTCACATCTCTTCGGGGTAGCAATCGAGTGCTTGAATTTGATTCGAGTTCTTTGCAGGAAAACAGGGTCTTGCCCAGGCTTTAAAGAATATTAAGGACTATCAAAAGACGATAGATCTTGGTGACTTTGAAACTCTCGCCGAAGCTTGGGAAAAAGGGGTCTTGTTAGACAAAATTCCTTGGTTAATAGTGGTCGATGAGATGTTGGAATCATTTTCCAATAGTTCCTCTAAAGAAGAATCATATCCTCTCAATCAACAAATAATTAAGCATTTGGAAAATATTGTCACCTCATCCCGCAAATTCGAGCAGTATGCAGTTGTAGCCACGCAAGGGCAGCTGATAAGCCAACTGCAAATTCATGCAAACTTATTTCATGCGGGGGTCTATGGTTATGTGAATGATGATGCGACGTCGTTACAAGGATTGCCGCTAAATCTTCCAATTCTGAAAAGACCTGGTGTGTTTTACTATTCGAGCAAATCTCGAGGCTCGGTCTTTATAAAAGCGAGATTTATCTCCAAAGAAGAACTGAAAAATAGGTTAGGTGGATCGGTATGATTACTCTCATTGATTCACCGCAAATGGATACTGTTGAAATTCGGATTCTAATCGATCGGCCCGTAGCCTCCTATTATTGGGAAAAGAAAAATAAAAATGAAATTCTTCTAGAGCAGGTATTTGAAGTTTTCAAGATATCTGGAAATGATCGAGTTGGTGGTTATAGATCGATCTGTGTCCGAGGTGGGATAAATATCGAGGTTACCCATAGTATGCTTAAGATCCTAGCCAAGGGAGAGTTTTTCTTAAAAGGCACAGCATGGATTCAGATAAGAACTCTGCTAAATTATATTCATAAAGGTGGATTTTTCTTTTACCTAACTAGGCTAGATATTTGCCGCCACTTTCTAGCAAAAAAGTGCAGTGATCCGCTAAACGATCTTAAGAATGGCTTTTGGCTGCTTAAAACAGGAAATTCATTTTACCAGCCAGAACTCTATGTTCGGGATGTGAAACGATCTTTGGGAAGCTACTTCAAATCTACAACTCTGGTGATTTCTTGTTACTCCAAATCGCATCAAATCGCGGAATACCTTCAAAAGCTTAAAAAGAGCCGCATAAAGGACGAAAGGAGAGTGCGAATGGAAAATTCGATACTTCACTTTCAAAATAAATTCCGTGAGGTAGACGGAGAGGTATATCGAATTGAATGGCGTATCTTATCTAAGGTAAAGCTTGAGGCTGTGAACGAAGTAATTCTTGCTATTCAGGATGAGGAAAATTTTTGCCGAACTGTGTTGAGTATGATTGAAAAGTCTCACCCTATGCGGAATTCCGAAAAAGTTCTAAGCAAATAGTACCATCGAATACTTAAAGAATAGTTGAAGCCGATTTTGTAGAAGCCCTATTTAGTTCCAAATTTACCTGAGGTTCTTATGAAAAATGACAGCACTATTTTTTTAATATGGTTATCGATCATTTAGTCCGTGAGTATATTTCCACCCTGCAGGGCGTAGAAGTAGAAGCATTTTTGATGCCGATACCCGATCGAGTTCGAAAGTATCCAAATATTCCGATTGAGAATTTGAGAGAAGAGCAGCGGGAGATATTTATGATGTTTGCCAGTTGGATTTTGAGTAGATCTTTTCATCCTGACCCGAACAGCGAAAAATAAACAATATTTAAAATAACACTGAATAACTACATGAAACCATGTAGTTATTTTTGTACAGGCGAACCAATTCCGTCTCAAGCCACCATTTATTTTTTCTTTTAAACCCGCTTTCTGGCGGGTTTTTTTATGTCTGAAATTGATTTAAGAGCAATATTTTTTGTCTTTTGCTAAGCAGCTTATGCCGCTTTCATTCTATCATTCAAAGTGAGCCTACGTACTTTTTTAAGGGGCTAACTCACATACTGCCCGAATATTTATAGTAAGTTTATGCGTAACATTTGTTGGAAATCCAAAATGATTCAGTGAGAGCACGCATTCTGATGAAGAGATATTATAATCAACCTTGCGGGCTAGATCCCTTGCTATGCTGGCAGCTCGATCTTCTAAATAAGACTTTGCTATTCCTGCTTTATACAAAGTTTGATTATCGACGACCCCAGTATCTTTCCCAACTCTGTTTTCCCTATCAATAAGGTTTTGCTGGATACCAATATTTAGAACATCGGAACAATATTTTTCAACCAAGGTTGCGCGGACACATTCTTTGGAGGCTCTTTTTCTATCCTTTGCATCTTCTCTTTGTCTTTGCAGTTCAAGTTCTTTGGCTTTTTTTTCGGCTATCTCACGCCTTTTTTGCTCGAGAATTAATCTTCTATTTTCGTTCTCCTGGGCTTTCTTTTTTGCTGCTTCTCGATTTATTTTAGCAAGAATTGGACGTGTTTTTGTCAAAATTTCTGCACATTCATTATCTGTTCTTGCTTTGGTGGCCTCTTCACAAACTGCGATAGCCTTTGAATAATTTTTATCAACTAAAAATTCCTCAGCAATTAGGGAGCTATCAGAAGGGCCTTTTTCTGATTCTTGCTTAGGAGAAAGTTCTGCGAGATTTTGGGCATGAGACTCTTGGGCTAATAAATATTTATGACTGGATTCTTTTAGGGAAGGCATGAATAGGTATCTCACCACCACAATAGGTTTTCCGGAACGAAAGCCATTATTCGAGTTTTGAGATCTTGTTAAAACCACCTCTAGTCCCGTCTTTGAAGTATATTTTAAGGTTTCTGCTGAATTACCTTTAAAGTCCAGATTGCAGAGTGAGGACTCTTGAGGAGCGCCATATTTATTTCTTAACTCTGCCTTTTTCAGGGTGAATGCATTTTCATCAGGATTATATAGTGTCTCTTTAAATCCGACTATTTTATTGTCTACGAGAATATAGTCGCAATTATCTTCTCCAAGGATATTGAGCGCATCTGTAATTTTCGAATCGCCTAAACTGGGACCACAAAGTCGAACAATGTTTTTAACATGAGGAGTGGTTTGATTGGTTTTAGGACTAGAACAAAAAAATTCATTAAGCTTATTTCCATTATGGTGAAACTCAGCAGGTGTTCCCCATTTGATACCATTGTAGCAGGTATTATAGCCATTTCTCTTACAATCCCCCGCTTTGGCCTTTAGATTGGCCAAGACCTGCATCTTTTCACCTTCTTCTTTTATTGCTGCTGCTTTCTCTGCTGCTATAGAATCTAATAGGGATTTTACTTTATCATTCATTTTAAGTCGATTATTAGCTTCGGCGATTCTTGGATGAGCTTCTATTGGCACAGAGCTATATGAAAGGCCCTTGCAGCTTTCAAGATACCACTCTACTTTCTCGATAATTGGTATGATCTCTTCCGGAGGAAGTGTAATGACATCCACCGAGAGTTTTGTGAGTCTTTGGCCTCCAAATCCACCTTCTTCTTTTATAATTTTTATCTCGCCTTTTTCAGATAGATAATTTCTTTCGAAATCCGTGCATTTAACATCAAAGAAGGAGTAGCTTTGGTGGGGAGATAGTACGAGGAACATAGAAACATACAGTGCACAAAGTTTAGGGTTAAGATTCGTACTATACACTTTTTTAGTAAGAAAATTTTTGAAAACAGTGGTGTAAATAGAAAACAATCTGTAGCTCCTTGAGGAAGATGAAGGACTTCAGAATCATGCTTTGGAATCGTGAAAGTATGTCCTTATCAAGATCTGTGAATGGTATTCGTAATTTATGTAAATATAATTTAGTTAATTCCGAATTACCGGAATTAAATCAGGTAAATTTATATTTATCCAAATCTAGGCGAAGTTAATTCCGTAGGTCCGGATTGTTGTTACTATTTTTATTTTGCGGACGATAACTAAACACGATGATACGAGGTATTGCGATGAATAAGTCTAGGTTCGTACTAAGTTTAGCAATTTGCATTCTAATGATTTCTTGTGGTCGCTTAAGAAATGGGGAAGAGTCGTCGTTAATGGAAGATGCAGATCGGGCACTTGGAGTTTACACTTCGGGCGGTGCGTATGTTGGAAAATTTGTTCAAATAGAAGACTTTATGCTGATAGCTAAAGTAAACAATGGCCCTATGGTAAAATTCACTACTATCGCGAATACAGGAAAATATAGGCTTATAAATTTTGATATCAACAATCCAAATGGTGCTTGCTATTTTGCCTCTTCAGATTGTACGGGGCAATGTTACATTCATGAAATTGATAATAGGTTCGTCCGCTTCAATACTTTAATGTTGGGATCGGATGATTATTATCTTTATCAGGGGGAGGGTGTTGTGGGGGTTACACTACAGTCGTCTAAATACAGAGGTTCTGAAGTTTGTGAACAAGAGATTTGGACGGGTAATGTACATATTTTAAAAAAATGGATTCCTCCTAAGGGGATAAATTTTGAATCTACAGAGTTATATATTCGCTAGAATTCTTAATCTTCCACAATTACTATCTTTATTTTCATAAAGTATATTCTTAAAAGTATTAAGTTTTTTTAGAAAATCTTTGAAAAGTCCACTTAAAGAAACTTGCCTATTCCTATATGTAAAATATACGAAGGAGTTGCTCCTGTAGAGTTTCCAGGAAAACCGACAGCTATGAAAACCTCGTTAATCTGAAAAGTATCAATAGGAAAAGATGCTCTATTGATGCCCATTAAAGTAGGGTCCATTGAAAGGCCCCAGTCAAAATAAGAAAGTCCATATTCAAGCCTTAAAAGGTTATCCAGATTAAATCCTATAAGCAGAGAAGTGTTCAGTCCTAAATCGTCGTCGACAGTTGTTGATGAAAAAGAGAAAGCTCCTGCATATAAGGACGAGTAGACTTTTGAGTTGAACCAATGGCGATACCCAACTTCAAAAAGTGCCGTATCTATTCTACCTGAATTATTTTGATGAGCTTGCATATAAGCGCCGCGAATACTGAATGCCTTTGGTCTTTGGTTTATCGCAGGTGCCGCAAAAGTTGTTTCACTCCAGAGCGAGAATACTAGGGTAAGAAAAAGGATCAAAACAATACCATTGTAAGTACGTTTCAAATTCAATGCTTTAGACGGAAGGCGTCGTTTCATCTTATTTCAACAAATCCTTCCGATAGATCTAAGGTGGTTTTTCAGAAAACTCTTCCAAAATATTGGATATGGCTATTTCAAGTATTCCAAAAGATTTCTATTTACTTTCAACATTTATAGAAACTTTCTTGATGTTAACGCGGAGGAATCCATCAAATAAGTCTTCTTCTGTAAGGAGATGCTTTAAGACAGCAGATTGTTTTTTCTCCTCAATGCGACCGAGTAATAACATTGAAAATTCGACATCAAGAGCAGAAGATAATTTGAAGACAGCTTCTAAATCTCTGGGAACATTGCCCGCAGTCCAATCAGAGACCACGGAAATACTTACGCCCGCCATATTGGCGATTTGCTTAAGGCTCAGTTTCTTCTCTTTCATTATGGAACTAAGAACTCTCCCGAAAGCGATCTGTTTTTTTGATATTTTCTCGGATTTCTTCATAGTCTTAACTTTAACGTGCATACCTTTTCAGGGTATTAAATTCCGAATATCCGTAATGTTTCGTACATTCGAAATGGGTGTGCATTAGCCAAATTATGTTTATATCTACACATGTAGCCTAGTTAGTAGCTTAGCTTAAGTATACAAAAATTTATATACATATGTCATTAATATTCTCGAGAATAAAAATTCAACGTAGAGCCCATCCTAACCTTATTCACATGTCTCAGAATTGTTATATGGACGACTGGTGAAGTTTGGTTTCATTAAATTTAAAGCCGTATATAATAATGGATTCCGTATGATTCCAGGACTTCTCGGGCGGGGGAACTGAGGATTAAAGAACTCTGGCGATAAAAGAAATCTGTCTTCCAGATTCATTTTTATCACGACGATAGGAGTGAAAGTCATCTGAGCTAACTGTATCTTTTTGAATATCCCAAATATTTTCCGATGGAATGCCCTGGCTAGAAACCTGCTCGCGAGCTACGAGGTTTAAATCGAGTAAAACTTTGTCAGCAGACTGTGGTTTGAAGTATTTTAATTTTTCATTACCCGTAAGAGCCGGAAGACTTGCAAGAATCATATCCTTTACATCCGTGCCAATTTCAAAAGAATTCTGTCGAATGTGTGGACCAATATAAATTTTCAAATCCTCTGCTTGGCATCCTGTCTTTAGCAGCTCTTGAATTGTTTTAATAATAATTCTAGAAGCGACTCCTCGCCAGCCCGCATGGATGGCAGAGCAAATTTTATTTTTTGAATCAAAGATTAAAACTGGAATACAGTCTGCAGTGATAGAACAAAGTGCAAGATTCAAGTCTTTGCTAAAGTGCGCATCTCCTAAAGTTTCATAGTCAGGAGAAGCGGTTGTGGTTTTGCAAACGGCATCACTATGAATTTGTTTAAGACGCTTGAAAGTAAACTGTGGATAAGTCTGTGTAAGGTTCGCGAGACTAGATTCTTTTTTTCCAAAAAATAGAAAAAAGTTTTCAACCGTAATTTCAAAACCAAGATTTGTCTCATTGATCTTCATTGATGAGTCCCCACTTGATAATTAAATCTTTTTCTGATGAAGGCCAATCGGCTTTGAACTCAAGTCTCTTGTTTGTTTTTGGATGGTTGAAGTCTAGCTCGCCAGCGTGAAGCATGAAGCGTGTGAGGCCTTTAATATCTACTTGCGTAGATTTAGCCGCTAAGTTTTTAACTTTTTTATCAGCTCCATAAGTTGAATCGCCAGCAATAGGTAAACCATTTTCTGAAAGATGCACGCGAATCTGATGAGTGCGACCTGTTTCAAGTTTCATCTGCATGTAACTCAATCCACTCTTGCTGCTAAGAACTTTGTACTTCGTAATTGCAAAACGTCCATCAACGTCGGTTCGCTCTATATCTGAGATGATCTTCTTGTTTTCATCTAGCACAGAGGATTGTCGTTTGCGATCAACAGGATGACGATTTAAAAAGCTAGTAATTACGCCCTCAGTGTTTTTGGGATTTCCGATAGCGACGGCGTAGTAAATGCGGCGAATGCTTCTTTCTTGAAACTGTTGGGAAAGGTTTTCGTGGGCCTTGTCATTTTTTGCAACAACAAGAACACCACTCGTTTCTTTATCCAGGCGATGAACAATCCCTGGTCTGTTATCACCAAATTTCATCGAAAGATTTTTCGTGTGATGAAGGAGGGCGTTTACAAGAGTATCTTGCGCGTGCCCAGCAGCGGGGTGAACAACAAGACCGGCCGGTTTATTTACTACGATGATATCGTCGTCCTCAAAAAGAATATCGAGAGGGAAGTCATAGGGTTGAAGATCGGAAGGTTCGGGCTCAGGCATGGTGATTTGAACAATATCATTAGCTTGAACACTATAGGAGGACTTTACCAGTTTACCATTGACGAGAATTCTATTTTCTTCGATTAAGATCGATGCGCGTGATCGTGATCCAATTTCTGGAATGAGAGAAAGAGCTTTATCCAACCTCTGACCAATCATCTCTGGAGAGGCAGAAATATTTAATAGAGCAGTATTAGTTTTCAAGGTTCCTAAAGTTCTTCATATAAGAATCAGCTACTGTCTTGTCATCAAGACCCAATGACTTTGCCATCTGAACGACGTATCCACGAACGAATACTTGTGCAGGAAGATTACTAGGCTCCATCTCTTCAATAGCGGTGACATAGAACGAATTGATCTTTGTTGTCTCGCTGATTTGTTTTACGGATAGATTTTTATATTCACGAACCTTCTTAAGAAATTTTCCATCCCAGTTCTTCTGCTGAGAAATTTCTTTTTCAAATTGGTCGTCTTTTTTAAAAACAACAGGAATTTTTTCTGCCTTCGGTTCTGGATAAACCAACTTGCTAGCTTCTAAAATAGATTGATAGCTCAGATCACTCTGAGGACTTTGCCCGCTCATCAATCTTTGGTCATAAATATTGCGCAGGATTTTATTGCCCAAGACTTGATAAGCTTCTTCAATCAGGTGCAAAAGTTCTCGGGCTTCATGTTCAGAAAAAATAGTATAAATAGCGGGATTGTCTCCAGAGTAGGTCAATCGCGCTCTTTCATAGGCCGCAGTCACTTCGTGCTGTGGAGCATTTGAAGGGACTTCTAAGATTTCATAATAATTATAACGAGATGAAGCTTGCATCGTAGTATTATACTACGGCGCGAAGCTCCTCAGGATCAATAAGTTGTTTGCACGTCGTTAAGAACTGGCCAGCAAGCGGAGTGAACGGTTGCGCCTCAAGCACGTGCTGTCTGGATCTTATGGATTGCCATACTGCGTTGTCATACTCCAGGGCCCCTAGAGAATCTATACTAAGGTCGTAGTACTTCACGCAGACACTTTTCATTGAAAGACCTAAATTGCAATTAGCCTGACTTCGAGTTCCGTTCACGATGAGGCGAACAGGAGTGGAAGAAAGAGATTCAAAAAAATTATATTGAATGCCCGTTTGTTCTTTTAGGTAAGATCTAAAAGAGAATGGCTTTTGCAAAGTTCTTTGGCGGTGATTTCTCAGGGTTGAAATCATGCTTGTGTAGGCTTCTGGTGTGGCATCTTCTTTAAGAGAATGGCAGACAAAGGCTTCGATAAAGCGATAAGTTTTTTCAATGCTTGTTGGCTCTGGAGAAGTAATTAGGAACTTTTCATCCGCGGCCTTGAATAGATCGAGGTGACACTCAAGAGCCCCAGCTCCTAAATCTACGATCACGTAATCTGCTCTTAAAGATTTAATATGCGGAATAATATCTTTGATTTGACCCACTGAAAAACTTGTCGGAGTCCAAGAATCCCAAAAACCTTGAATGTATGAAAGGCGAGGCAGGGGAGTTGGGATAACGAGTTCCTGAAGAGTCTTTGTTCCTTCAAAATAATGACGAATGTTCATATGAGAAGGAGGAAGGCCAAGGGCTGTATGAATGTTAGCGCCACTCAGATCAAGATCTAGTACAACAACCGAGTGACCCAGTTTAGAAAGTGTAATCCCAAGGCTAGAGGCAACGAAAGTCTTTCCTACTCCACCTTTACCAGAAGCAACAACCCACATATTGCATTCGCCAGAATGTTTCTGAGAGTTTTCTTTTTCTTCTAAAGACTTCAAGTAAGCTTTGTGAAGATCTCGTTCCATGATGTGTCCTCTATTTAAGCGGTGAGATTAAAATTCCTTTTTTTGTCTCTTCGGCTTCCGACGCGCGAATATAAAGGGGTAAGAACGATTTCCAGTCCATGGTCTTATTAAGTTTTATTTTCTTTTCTGCGAGCAGGCCCAAAGTAGACGCCGAAGGGTAATCAAAGGGCTCCTCAGGCCTTAAGAGTTTAGCTGAAAGCTCCTCAGGGAAGAACTTGTAATAGGCTTCGTAGCCATCACCAACAACCCAACACTCTTGAGTGATATGCTGAGAGAGTTCTCTAACGGGAATCGCAGTGGGACCCAAAAGGTAAGTCGGCAGGCCGCCTGAAATATCAAAGAGACCTGTGTAAACCATATTCTTGAAAGCATTAATGATCGCTAGAACCGGGCGACGGGTATCTGATACTTGCGCGGCTAAGTTTTCTAAGGAGTCAGCACTAACTAACGGCTTATTAAAAGAATAGGCATAGGTCTTCGCAGCATTGGCAGCCACACGGATACCTGTGAAGCTACCAGGGCCTTGTCCCGTGGCAAAGTAATCAATGTCAGTGAGAGATAGATTGGATTCGCACAGACAGTTTTCAACGAAGTTATTAATTTTTTCGCTGTGAGATTTCTGGCGCATACATTGTTCTTGCGCCAGAATTTTTCCATTTTCAATGACCGCCACTCCGCCAAGGAGTGTGCTGGTTTCAAGTGCTAATATCTTCATAATCCCAATATACGTGTGAAGTCGTTGAACAGAGCGAATATCATAAGACTCATAAGAATCGCAAGACCCACTTGTTGCGCGACTTCCATTTTGCGCATGCTTAAAGGAGCACCCTTGAAGACCTCAATAATATAAAACACGAGGTGGCCACCATCTAATACAGGAACCGGTAAAAGATTTAGGACAAATAAATTAACAGAGATAATCGCCATCATTTGCAAGAACTGAGACATCCCAATTTTGAAGGTCTCACTGGCTGCTTGTCCGATAGAAATAACTCCGCCAATATTCTTCGGAGAAATTTTAGCTTGGAATATTTTAACAAAGCTCATCACTGTCATCACAGTGACATCCCAAGTTTTTTCAACGCCTCTGACAACCGCAGAGCCTAAGCCCTCCGCCTTGATGTGAATGGTGTCCGGAAAAGCAGTGTTTACGACAGGTGAAATACCAATTACATAGCGCTTTTCTTCCACACCTGCAGGAGTCATTTGTTTAGACATCTTCGGAGTGATTTTTAGAGTGATAGTTTCAGTGCCTCTTTCCACTGTGATATCCACAGGTTTTTCGCCACTAAAATCTTTAATGTTATTGATGACGTCTTCCCATTTGCGAAGAACTATATTGTTGATGCTGATCATGCGATCCAGTGGTTTTAAACCAGCCGCTTCAGCAGGAGAGTCTTTTACCACAGTTTGCAAAAACAACTCTGAGCTGACAATGCCAAGGCTCGCGAGAGAATAATTCCGAATTTTTGAGTCACCCGTGAAATCAATTTTGCGAATCTCTGTAGGTTTAAAATTATCATCCAGTTGAGTGACTTCAAACTTCAAGGCTTCCGAAGCGGGAATTTGCATCAGAGTATTTTGCAGGTCTCTCCAATGCTTTACGCTTTGGCCATTGATGGCAGTGATGGTGTCGCCAGTCTTCATGCCAGCAGCAAGAAGTGGAGACTGTGGCTCCAAACCCACTGTAGTGCCAGATGAAAGGGGCGTCATGCCCTCAACGTTCGCAATATAATCTGCTCGACTGAGGACATTCGGGTTGGGCTTTGCCTGAGCATTGATGGAGAATGTGTCCACCTCATCACTGCCTTCGCGGCGAACTTTAAAGGAAACCTGTGTTTCTTTTTTTTCCTTTAAAGAGAGAGCTTTACCGATATCTTCCCAGCTCTGAATAGCGTTATCATTGATCGCTAAAACTGTATCCCCAGAGCGCAGACCTGCGGCATAAGCTGGAGTGTTTTCAGCAATGTCGCCCACAACCGGTGAACGTAGATCTTCTCCCATGAGTGCGACTACGAAGAATACAAGGATAGCAAAGAGGAAGTTCATTAAGGGTCCAGCTAAAACCACAGCAATTCTTTGCCATACATTTTTATGGAGGAATGAAACCTTCTTATCTTCTTCAGATATTTCAGCACCCGGTTGTTCACCGAACATCTTTACATATCCACCTAGTGGAATAAGAGAGATGGCATAGGTCGTGTCGCCGCGTTTGAATGTTAAAAGTTTTTTGCCAAAGCCTAGGCTAAATACTTCAACCCGAACTCCGCACCAGCGTGCAACGATAAAATGGCCAAATTCATGGACGAAGATAAGAATACCTAAAAGTACAATAAACGGCACAACGGCCGACAATCCCGACTGAAGAAAAGAAAAAATATTCATTCCTAGAGTTTAAATGGAGCAGAAGGGGTGGGCTAGTAAATAAAAACCCACTTGGAGTTTAGCAGGACTTTAAGCGTAAGGTAGAAACTATCCCAAATAGGACAGTAAAATAATCCCAAGTAGAACCACTGGACTAGCGAATAGAACCGCATCAATACGATCCAAAACACCTCCATGTCCAGGCATAATTTTTCCAGAATCCTTCACATTTGCGACTCTCTTTAATAGTGACTCGAAGAAATCACCAAACTGGCCTACGAAGCCAGCAGCTAAGGCTAGTGGAACTAAAACTTGCATACTAACGTTCGGTAGAACATAGAGACTGCAGAGAATGCTTGCGAGTGCTGAGCCAAAGAGCCCGCCGATAGAGCCCTGCCACGTTTTTTTAGGCGAAATAGTCGGCATGACTTTGTGCTTACCAATAGCAACGCCAAAGAGGTAAGCCATGGTATCTCCAGAAAACACGACTGCGAGTAAAAATACGAACCACTCTAAGCCATATGCTTGATCTAAAATGCGAAACGCAAAAGATGGGAGTAGGCCCACGTAAAATAAACCCAAAGATGAAGTGGCAATAAGCCCCGTCATTCGCACGAGGTCTCCAGATTTATGTACTTTTAAAAGTGTGAAGATCGTCATCAGGATCAGGGCAATAGAATAGACTAAAGATCCTAAGCTCAGTGAAGCGATCGAGGAAGCGTAAGTTACAAGAGCTAAGGCGCCGAAGCTCGTTTTTAAAAAATATGATTTTTCTTGGTGAAATAAAATTTTGATGAGTTCGTAGATACCCACAAGAACTGCAAAAGAGATGATGTATTTTAGTCCCAGCACGTTCCATAGTTGGAATACTGTAATAATAAGAACTAAGGCAATAATTGCTGAAACAACTCTAATTAGAAAGCTTTTCGACAGGAACATCCGCTTGAACCTTTCCGAATCTGCGTTGGCGAGAAGCATAGTTTTTAAAAGCTTCATCTAGGTGAGATTCGGTGAAGTTTGGCCATAGAACATCAGTGAAATAAAATTCAGAGTACGCCGACTGCCAAAGTAAGAAATTGGATAGCCTCTGCTCACCACTTGTTCTGATGATCAAGTCAGGATCTGGGCTTGGATAGGTGCTCAAGGTAGAATTGACAGTGGCCTCATCAATTGAATTGATGTCAATTTTGCCTTCAACAACCATTTGCGCAATTTTTTTAACGGAATTTGTGATCTCTTGGCGTGAGCCATAGCTCAGTGCAAATACTAGGTGCAAGCCCGTACAGTTCTCTGTCGCCTTCATGGATTTCACAATAGAGTTCTTTACATCTGTCGGGAGACGAGTGGCATCGCCAATAATTGAGAAACGTATATTTTCTTTAATAAGATTATTAGTTTCCTTAGCAAGATATCTTTTAAGGATCGTCATTAAGAGACTAACTTCATCTTCCGGGCGAAGCCAATTCTCTGTACTAAAAGCATATAGAGTTAAGGTGCCGATTCCGCGGCGAGAGCACTCGGTAATAATTTTTTTTGCTACGCGAGTGCCTTTGATATGCCCAAACGTGCGCGGACGGTGCCTGAGCTGAGCCCAACGACCGTTTCCGTCCATAATGATTGCGACATGTTTAGGTAAAGCCATTAATCTAAATAATCTCTTAAATAGTAAGGATAGATTTCTCTTTTTCGTCAGAGATCTGATCTACTTTTTTAATGAAATCATCAGTCACTTTTTGGATATCGCCTTCAGCTTTTTTAGCCTCGTCTTCGCTGATAGCTTTATCTTTCTGAAGTTTTTTAACCTCATCATTGGCGTCTCTACGTGCCATACGAACTGCTACGCGTGCTTCTTCAGCAATTTTCTTAACTTGTTTAGCAAGTTCTTTGCGGCGATCTTCAGTAAGATCAGGAACTTTCAATCGAATAACTTTACCGTCGTTCATCGGAGCCATTCCCAACTCTGACTTAACAATTGCTTGTTCGATGTCGCGAAGGATTGAAGCTTCCCAAGGTGCGATGAGGAAAGATTTTGCATCGGGTGTAGAAATAGATGCAACTTGAGATAAAGGAGTTGGAGTTCCGTAATAGTTCACGCGAACGTTGTCGAGCATAGAAACTTGTGCACGACCTGTTCTAATTTTTTTTAGCTCTTCACCAAGTGATGCAATTGATTTTTCCATTTGCGCTTGGGCATTTTTGTTAATATCTGCAATAGCCATGTTTGCCTCCTAATGAACTAGCGTACCGATAGTGTTACCCATCGCCGCGCTCAAGATGTTGCCAGATTTATTCAGATTAAAAGTGATGATAGGAAGTTTATTGTCCATACACATGCTGATCGCCGTGGAGTCCATTACTTGAAGTCCGCGATTTAAAACTTCGATATAGCTAATTTTATCGAATTTCACAGCATCGCTATGTTTAGCAGGGTCTTTGTCATAGATGCCATCTACTTTAGTGGCTTTCATGATGACTTCTGCATTGATTTCCATCGCTCTTAGGGAAGCTGCTGTATCTGTTGTAAAGAAAGGATTACCCGTACCTGCGCCGAAGATAACAATACGACCCTTTTCAAGGTGGCGAATAGCTTTGCGACGAATGTAAGGTTCAGCAATTTCCGCCATTTCGATGGCCGTTTGAACTCGTGTAGGAACGCCCTCCTTTTCGAGAGCGTCTTGAAGAGCTAAAGAGTTGATACAAGTAGCTAGCATTCCCATATAGTCAGCACTAGCTCTGTCCATACCCTCAGCAGAAGCGGCAACACCACGATAGATATTGCCGCCACCGATTACCAGGCCAATTTGAACGCCTGCTCTGTGAGTTTCCGCTACGTCTTGGGCGATTTGTTTAATAACCCCCGTGTTGATTCCAGTCCCTTGCTGTCCAGCAAGAGCTTCTCCACTAAGCTTTAGCAAGATTCTTTTATAAGCAGGACCTTTCAAAATTAGTGTCCTTTCATCTGAGCAGCAACTTCAGCTGCGAAGTCTTCAGATTTCTTCTCGATACCAGCACCAAGCTCAAAGCGAGTGAAACGTTTGATAGTAACGTCGGCACCGATTGATTTACCTACAGATTTCGCAAGATCAGAAACTTTCATGTCTGGGTTCTTAACAAAAACTTGGTCAAGAAGGCAGTTCTCAGCAAGGAACTTACGGATTTGACCATCAACGATTTTTTCGATCATTTCTGGTTTTTTACCGTCTTCTAGATTTTTAGCTGCAAGAATTTCTTTTTCTTTAGCGATCACAGATGGATCGATTTGCTCAGAAGAAATAGCCATTGGGTTCATCGCAGCGATGTGCAAGCAAACGTCTTGAGCAAAGTTACGAAGCTCAGGGTTGCTTGAAGTCTCTGGAGAAGCAGCAACTTCAATAAGAACACCAATCTTACCTTCACCGTGGATGTAAGTGTGTACAAGAGAGTTTGCAGAAGCCGTGTATTTTTCAAAACGACGGATAACGATGTTTTCACCGATAGTTGCAATAGCTTCTTTCAAAAGATCGCCAACTTTTTTAGCTGGGTTTTTGTGGAAGATTTGCTCAAGGATGTCGCCAGCAGCGTCGATTACGTGAACAACGTGTTCAGCAACGTCAGAAACCAGAGCTTTGAAGCCTTCGTTACGAGCAACGAAGTCAGTTTCAGAGTTGACCTCAAGGATAACACCAGTGTTGCCAATAACTTGTGCGAACACAGTTCCTTCAGCAGCAATTCTGTCAGCTTTTTTTGCAGCTGATGAAAGCCCTTTTACACGCAACCACTCAACGGCAGCTTCAAAGTCTCCAGCAGTTGCTTCGAGAGCTTTTTTGCAATCCATCATACCTGCGCTTGTTTTTTCTCTAAGTTCTTTAACTAATGTAGCGGAAATAGACATTCGGAAGTCTCCTTCTATGAATAGATAATTAAATACAAAGATGTGATAGGCACACAAAGAGAAGGGTGGCTAAACCACCCTTCATTCGTTCAGCGATTACTCAGCAGAGTCTTCGTTGTTGTTTTCTAATTCAGCTTGGATTTCTACTTCTTCAGCAGTTCCAGCAGCAACTAGTTTACGGCCTTTAGAAGCTTTAACAACAGAAGGTCCTGCTGATTTTTTAGGTGCTTCTTTACCAGCAGCGCGAGGTGCGCGACGTTTAGTCTCGC
The DNA here is from genome assembly GCA_000525675.1 of Bdellovibrio bacteriovorus W. NCBI lineage: Bacteria > Pseudomonadati > Bdellovibrionota > Bdellovibrionia > Bdellovibrionales > Pseudobdellovibrionaceae > Bdellovibrio > Bdellovibrio bacteriovorus. The sequence continues at coordinate 2,897,713 of CP002190.1, read as the reverse complement.
CGCCGTCTGCTTTTGCTTCTGCCTCAACGTCAGACTGTTTGTCTGTCATTGTGCGAAGTTTTTGTTCCCAAGTTTTTGAACCTTCAAGGTAAGCATCAGCTACCAAGTTAGCAAAAAGTTTGATTGAACGAATAGCATCGTCGTTACCTGGAATTGCAAACTCAACAGACTCTGGATCAGAGTTAGTGTCAGCAATAGCAACTACTGGGATGCCAAGGCGTTTAGCTTCTGCAACCGCGATGTGTTCTTTAGGAAGATCTACAACGAACATTGCAGAAGGCATTTCCTTCATGTCACGGATACCCGCTAGGAACTCAGTAAGGCGAAGATATTCTTTTTCAAGTTTCGCACGCTCTTTTTTAGTAAGGTAATTGAACTCACCTTTTTCTTTCATAGTGTCGATGCGACGAAGACGATCAATAGAAGATTTGATTGTTTCGAAGTTCGTCATCATACCACCCAACCAACGCTTAGTTACGTAGTATTGACCACATTTTTGAGCAGCTTCTTGGATTGGTTCGATAGCTTGCTTTTTAGTACCCACGAAAATCAAACGTCCGCCGTTAGCAGCGATTTCTTTTACGAATTCAGCAGCTTTATTAGCGCGAACAACTGTTTTTTGAAGATCGATAATATGAATCCCGCCGCGAGCAGTGTAAACGTAAGGTTTCATTTTTGGGTTCCAACGCTGTGTTTGATGTCCGAAGTGGACGCCAGCGTCTAGCATTTCTTTCATGGTAACTTGTGCCATGGTAGTACTTCCTTTCTGGTTAAACCTCCCCTTATGCAGAGCCAGCTTCTTTTTCTCGCCGGAAGACCTCCTTTTTCAGTACTTGGAGGACCAGTTGATGCCTAAGGGTGTGTTATTGTGAGGCTTTGGGATAACATAGGTCGGGACGCGGAGCAAGAATTCTTTAAAAAAAGTCTTCCAATGAGTCGAGTTCGTTACATATGATTTGAATATTAAATTTTGTTTATGTACGCAGTGTCAACATCCGAAAGGGTTGTTGAGTTGTAATCTCATATGACTAGCGAGTGGGGCTTGTGGAACCATTAGAAAAGAACCAAGGGCGCGAAGTAAGTCGAATTTTTAACGAGCACATGCGGCAGGTAAGTGTTCGAGTTGATTGGGTATTTTTTATTGTTCTTATCCTTGAGTGGGTGGGTGCTACGGCGTTGGGCTTTTTGGCGGCCTCCGGCTCGTGGAGAGAGGGCGCAAGGATCTCGGTTGAATCGGGCATTATAGGATTCTTCTTTGGAGCGCTTTTTGCTGTCCCTCCCATGGTTTTCATAAAGGTAGCCCCTGGTGAAAAGGTCACACGCTATGCGGTGGCTTTTGCTCAAGTCTGTTTCTCAATCCTTCTTATTTATTTGACGGGCGGAAGAATTGAGACCCACTTTCATATTTTTGTGAGCCTTGCATCGCTTTCCTTCTATCGAGATAAGAACATTCTGTGGGCGTCAGCTGTTCTAGTTGTTTTAGATCACATTATCAGAGGGCTTTATGTTCCCATGACTATATATGGTGAAGCGAGCGGAGTTCAGTGGCGATGGCTAGAGCACGCTGCGTGGGTGTTTTTTGAAAGTGTGATTCTTTCGTTTGGAATTGGTCATATTCGTCAACAAGATATGTTGGTATCAGAAGCTAGATACGATCTCGAAGAAGCTCGCCGTCAAGCCGTGAAGAGCTCTACAATGAAGACTACCTATCTCAGCAATATGAGTCACGAGATCCGCACACCTCTAAATAGTATCTTGGGTTTCGCGGAAGTTCTTAAAGAGACCAAGTTGAATCAGGATCAGGAAGTGTACGTGGATACAATCACGCGATGTTCAGATTCTCTCATGCAACTCATAAATGGCATTCTAGATATTTCGAAAATCGAAAACGGAGTTTTTGAAATTGATCGACATCAATTTAGCTTCCTTGATCTGCACGATGATATTTATAAAATGTTTGTCGTTCGATGTACAGAAAAAGGGCTGGAGCTCATTTTAGAGGTTGATCCTTCTCTTCATAGAGAAAGTTTTGGTGATTCCCATCGCATCCGGCAGGTGCTTATGAATCTAGTCTCGAATGCCGTCAAGTTTACGGATGCAGGATCTATTCGTATCGAAGTCCGTCGATGTGAGAAAACGAATCATACTCTTTGGTCAGTGAGAGATACGGGCAAGGGGATTAAAGAAGATAGTCTGGAGAACTTATTTACATCTTTTTATCAGGAGGACGCTTCGATCTCTAGAAAGTACGGTGGCTCAGGCCTTGGATTGATGATCTCAAAGAGTCTTATAGAGCTGATGGGGGGGAGTATCACTGTGGAGAGTACTTTTGGGGAAGGGACGTCTTTTAACTTTTCCCTTCCCATTGATTACGTCTAAATCTGCGTCTCAAGTTGCTCTGAGTCAGTCGTTAGGCTGACATCTTGAAAGCCTAGAGCTGCAACAATCATTTCGGCTTGCAATATAGCTCCAACAAGATTTTTTTGTTCGTGCATAGTTGCTGAGCCCACCCAAAGATTCTCAAGACTTGGAATCGATAGATTAGCATTGAGCTTTAAATCGCCGTGACCAGAAATAATTGGCGTCACAAAAATTCTTTCGAGTTTAAGATTATCAAGTGCCTCCGGGTAAGCGCGTTTGATTTGTCTTTTGATTTTCTTAAGAGCCGCGCCGACCACTTCGCTATCTTCCGTCAGTTCGCTTTCAATGAAAGTCATCCATTGAGAGTTCTGTGAAACTTCACCATCAATATTTTGTGAAGGATGGAACATTCCAACGCAAGGGCCGATTTCGTCTTGAGTTGTTCCATTAAGAACGTGCATAGCCGTTCTTTCTGTAACTTCACCAGTGTGGCAAATATCAAGGCAGAGACCTGTCCAGTATGCGTTCTTAGAAAGTTTCGTGCGGTTGCGAATCGAAAGAGCTTCTTCTGGTAAAAGAATAGCTAAGTCTTTCACGGTTCCAGTAAAGATGAAGTTTTTAGCATGAAGGCTTTTCGAACCATTCAATGTGATGTGAGTAACTTGATCGTTTTCAGAGTTAAACTTAGTCACGTAAGAGCGAGGCAAGAAGTCGCCTTTGAACTGTTCAAATAAAAGCTTTGTCCATTCGTGCGGTTGAACGGATAATTCAAGTTGATTTGTATGAGTGAAATAAGCAAGCTCTTCGTAGAACGCTGGAGGATTATCACCAAAGCCTAAAAACGTCTTAAAGTCGCCGCCCTCGTAGGTAACAGGTGCGTCTTCGCGACTGTCTTTGATGATGGATTTTCCAATCAGGCTCTCAATGAAGCGGATTGATTTCTCAGAAGAAATTGAAGAGGGCATAAAGCGCAGGCCGTTGTTGATCGGGCCATTTGGAAAGTTCACCACTTTGTTAGAGCCAAATGGAGCATCCGCAGCTTCGATCAAGGCGATGTTATCCGTATGGCGACTTAAAGTCGCAGCGATACTTAATCCAGTTAAACCACTTCCAATAATTGCGTAATCGTATATATGAGCCATGGCATAACCTTCGCTCGAAAGGTCGGATCTTTGCAAGTTCCAAGTCAGAAAATCAACTAACGCATTTAATCAACAAGCGGAGAATAGCTCTCATAGCGGGTTTAAGCCGGTCATGTCTGTCCAAGAAACGAGCAAAAGAGGGAGAGAGCTTATAGTAAATCGCAACAGAGGCTCTTCCTAAGCGTGAGCTTTTTAAGCGCAAGTCTCTGAAACTTCTCAACTCAGTGACTTCCCAGCAATAGCCATCGTTAAACGCTGATGTGGCAATGAAGCAACGAGGTTTTTCTTTATTAGCTAGTTTTAAGAATTGTTTAACAACTTGTGGATTTTTAGCGGTTTTCTGGAAAGACTCTGCTTTTCTAATAATATCAGGATAGATTGGCGTAAAACGAATAAAGATTGCGAGCTGTTTTGCTGCATTCATCATGCGCTCGGCATACTTTTCGTGAGAGTCATAAATGCGCATCAGATCCCAATAGGTAGATGCAACGACAGTTAACTCAGTAGTACGGGCACTGTCTTTGAAGGCTTCGGGGCGAAGGCGTTCGCCTTTTTTTACTTCAAAAACGATATCAAGAATTTTTAAATACTTTTCGTAGGCGACAGCCGCATCGGCGTACTGCTTTTGACCCATTGAGATGCGTGCTTTTTTGATAAGCATTACGCGACTCTTCCAGAGTTGAAGACGATGCTGTTCTTTGGCGCGTTCTTGTTGAAGTAAAATACCACCGCTCGATGAGGCAGCATTTCTTTTAAGATCAGAAATACAACCAGCGCAAACTTCTGGCGGAAGACCTTCTTCACCAGAGGCTTTAATTCTTTCATAAAGATCAGGTGGTACCGGGTGTAGTTCCGTGACCTGAATGTTACAGCGCGGGCATTGAATCATTTTATTTCCTTAGGATGATTTTAGGAAATGCAGGCGCTTAAAGCAAACTCATTGGATCAACGTCGACCAAAATTTTTACGCCCGAAGGAATCCAGTCTTGGTTTCCAAGAAGCTGACGGGTAAAAGGATTGGCCAGTTGAGGCTGTCTCGACTTTATTAGTAAGTGAAAGCGGTACTGGTTGCGGAGCTTAGCGATCGGAGCCTCAGCAGGACCTAAAATATCGATTCCCTCATATTGAGCAAACTGCCCCTTTAAGGCATGAGCTCGTCGCGACAAGAGTCGAGTTGCTTCCTCGACTTTATTGAGGTGGATACCTTGAATGCGCAGGCTGATCATCTTCCCATAAGGTGGGTAAGCCAGTTGCTCTCTTGTGACGAGTTCATTTTTTGCAAATCCTTCAAAGTCGTGGGTCTGAGCATAGATAACGCTCTCATGATGAATATTAAAAGTTTGGATGAAAACCTTTCCTGGGTCTTCACCTTCTTGGACGTGGCGGCCACTTCGCCCACTCATTTGAGTCATTAGCTGAAAGCTTCTTTCTGTGGCGCGAAAGTCGGGAAGGTTAAAGCCAACATCCGCAAGGACTAGGCCCACAAGTTTAAGCTTTGGAAAGTCCAACCCTTTAGCAATCATCTGAGTGCCAACGAGAATATCAATCTCACCGGTCTCCATGTCAGAGATTAAATCCTCTAGATCTTCACGTGATTGGATTTCGTCTCGATCGGCTCTTGCGACTCTTTTATCTGGAAAAAGTTTTGAAAGATCTTGTTCTAAGAGTTCCGTGCCGAGGCCAATAGGCTTAAGTTCCCCCTCTTTACACTCAGGACATTGCTCCTTTAGATTTTCATGGTAATCACAGTAGTGACATACAAGATGAGTACGCCCATGCAGAGTTAATGAGATATCGCAGTTAGGGCACTCGCATGTGTAGCCACATCCAGGGCAGAGAACCATCTGTGCAACGCCTCTGCGATTGAGAAAAAGGGCTGCCTGATCTCCTTTTTCTAGAGTGCGCTTCATATTCTCATAGAGTTCAGTGCTCAACCAAAATGGGAGGAATGAATGACTAGAGTTAATTCTCTTTTTTTCCTCGTCATCATCTTTGTTTTGTCTTAAATCGACAACTTCAACTGTGGGTAGAGAGCGATTGGCGACACGTTTTTTTAAGGTGTGAAGAAAATACTTTCCTTCAACAGCATTCTTCCATGTTTCTAAACTGGGCGTGGCCGAACCCAAAACAATTGGGCAGTTCATCATCTTGGCCAGCATCACAGCGGCATCACGTCCGTTATATTTTAGTTTTTCGTCTTGTTTGAAGCTAGTTTCGTGCTCTTCGTCGACAATGATTAGGCCCAAATCTTTAATCGGACAGAAGAGTGCAGAGCGTGCGCCGATAAGAATAGACTTTTTATTATCGACAATATCCCACCATTGATTGGTTCTTTCGCGATCTGTGAGTTGAGAGTGCAGGGCTGCAATCTTGTCTCCGAAGCGACGAGCGAACCGTTGGATGAGCTGAGGTGTTAATGAAATCTCAGGTACAAGGACAAGTCCTCGCTTGCCTGACTTCAGTGTTTCTTCAAGAAGGCGTAAGTAGATTTCAGTCTTTCCAGATCCGGTCACTCCAAAAACAAGGTGAGTTGAAAATTCTTGATGTTTTGAAATGGCTTGGAAGCAAGCATCTTGCTCTTCAGTCATATGTAAAGCCGTGTCGGCGCTCAACTCTGGGATGACTGGAGGACGAGAGGATTTTCGCTCTTTCGTCGCTTTTTTTAGCGGCGGAAATGAAGACTGTGCAACTTGTCCTACGGGGTGCATATAATATTGAGCGAGCCACTCAATCCAGCGGACGTATGTTTCTGGCAGTGGAGCATAATCTTCAATGATAGAATCAACAGAGCGCACTTCAAAATTGGGCACCTCTGTGGTTGCGTCTAATACAACTCCATTAGCTTTGCGTTTACCAAGAGGTACAACAACAGCTTGTCCTCTTTGTAGTGGAAGATCAGAGCTATAAGTTAGGGAATCGAATAACGGAGCTTCAACAGCGACTCTCCAAAGAGAGTGAGAACTCATCGGAACCTCGAGTAGAACTCCATCACTGTATTACGCGCAGGAGCGGATTGAATTCCATCGACAACTGTATTTGTATCAAGTGAAGCGGGTGCTAGAAGGTTCGCGCTGGTTGCTGGGCGTGCGGAAGCGCTTATGAGGCGAATATTCACAGTATTATTTCCCCAGCGAACAGTTCTCTGGCGAGGATACTGTAGGCCGCGTGCAAACTGTGAGTAATTTTGCGCGCTCATTTCAGCCTGATTGGGAAAGCGAATTTTGCGAATTACAAACTCATCCTGCTCAATCCATAAACCGGGGTAATTGAGTTCTTGGTCCACAGGTGTTGCAACACCAAACGCGTAATTCACAACTCCACCTGTTCTTGAGAGGCGCACCCAAGGCTCAGGTTCGTATTTAAATTCAGCAGCTGTTTTTGCTGGCGCTTTTTTTACCAGAGCAGCCGTGGGTAGAATTTTTTGGTGAACAAGGTTATTTGCTAAGGAGTCAGAATTTCTAAAGTTCAGATATTTTTCGATAAAGTCTTCAGAAATTTTTTCAGCTTTCTTTTGGTTACCAACAAGGCTGTGGCGCTGCCCTGCAGAGTATACAAATTGAATTTTGAAAGAATTCTGCAACTCTTTTCCGCCAGTAACGGTGAGGCGCATTTTTTCACCATCAATAAGCCATGTCTCCTTAAGAAGTAGATTATCGTCGCCGTTTGAAAATTGCACTTCTTGCTCAATGGCGTAAATTCCAGCTCCAGAATGCTCTACTGTTTTTTGCAATATTGTACGCGTCGGCAAAATATAGGCTGAAGCAAGTGGGCCAAATAATAGAAGTACTGATGCAATCGTTGCAATTTTCATTTTCAATCCTATTTCAAACGAGCTGCTAAATTTAAAATATAGTCCTTTAGCTCTGCATTTAACGACGGAGAGCGAAGGGCGAGCTCAATATTCGCTTGCAGATAGCCTAGCTTATCACCAGCATCAAAGCGATGGGCAGAAAAGGTCATCGCATTTAGACCTTTATCTTGGCACAACACTTTCATGCTATCCGTGAGTTGAATTTCTCCATTTAGAGTCGGAGAAGCTGTGGAGAGAATATCCATGATGCTATTATCAAAGACGTACCGACCTGGCAGCGCCCAGCGACTTTTCGTCTGTGAAGGTTTCGGTTTCTCAATCAGCGATGTGACTTTAAATGAGCCTGAGCTATTTTCTTCAACTTCAGCGATTCCGTATTTCGAGACATCCTTTTCATCAACTTTCATGACAGAAACGGTGGAAACTCCACTTTCTTCAAAGGCACGAGTTAATTGATGTGTGACATTGGGCTCACCATCAAAGCCGATGGTAATCTCATCCCCAAGAAGAACAGCAAAAGGCTCTTTTCCGATCACTGGGAGGCCACTTAGAACAGCGTGCCCCAGACCTAGGGCTTGCTTTTGGCGAATACTGATGATGTTGGCTTTATTCCTGACTCGTGTAACTCGCTCGAGGAGATCTTCTTTACCATCTTTTGCAAGCTTGTCTTCTAATTCATAAGAAGTATCAAAAAAATCTTCAATGGCATGCTTACCGCGACCCGCAATAAGAACGATATCTTCGATTCCAGCTTCAACAGCTTCTTCGACAACATAAAGAATAATAGGAGCGTCCACAATCGTGAGCATCTCTTTAGGGACAGTCTTAGTGGCTGGTAGAAAGCGCGTTCCCAATCCAGCGGCTGGAATAATGGCCTTTTTAACTTTTTTCATTCATTCAAACTCTCAAATGTTTCAAATTTATACAACTTTTAAGGGCATTATCGCTGCTCGCCAAATTACAGATTCTCAATGTGAGATCTTTTGTTTTTTTGAAAATATGCCGACAAGTGTCTATGGTAGCCTGAATAGGGGAGTAGAGAATGAACTTAAGCATTTCGAAGAAACATATCAGAGTGACTCTGGGGGTGCTATCCTCTGCAGTTCTCATGTTGTTTTTTCAGAACTGTGGCAAGGCTGGATTTGATGCAGACCTAGAGAGTTCTGGAAGCTTCGGCATGTCAGATGCTGCTTTAACAGCAAAGTATGGAGCATCAGCTGCGTCAAAAGTTCAATCGGCTCCTTTTGGATTCGATGTTGATGTCGATACAATCACTTATAATTCTTGTGCTGACCCGAGCTTGAAGAACTATGGAACAAGAGGGTTCTTCTCAATAATGCTGGGAGCTTACGATACGGGCGGTGTTAGGATTAATCAGGAATTTTTTGATTACGTAAATAGTAATTTCAGCCCAATTTACGGAAACTCGACCATTTCAGAAAATCAGTATAAAAGTATTCTCGCAGACTCTCCTGCCAATGCAGGAGCGCTTCCGACTGCGGCCGTTCGTGTGAAAAATAGTTTAACTGATATCTATGCTGATGGCAGTTTGCTTATCGATAGGGATGTAGTTCCTATGTCGGCAAATCTGACTCACTCACTTTTGCTTGATACTCTATTTACGAATTATGGAACATCTGTAGGTTATTTCCCGTTTGCGCCAGAGAGAAGAAACTTTGAAGCAAAGTTAACTTTTAATACCGATGAGTTTCAGGCGGATACTTTTAGATCGCTTCTCTCAAGCGACGCGGTTTTAGCTTTGACCTACTTATTAGATAACTCTAAAGAAATTTATCGCATTCGCCCTGACTCTGGATATCCAGCCACGAGAGCTTACGGTAAAGCTTATTCATTGCTATTCGCAAAACCTATTGGCTCCGGTGTTGTTGTCCATGAATCAGTTCCCACTAGAATTGTGGATAGTATTGAAGTCATCAATTTGGAAAATGGCCACAAGATCGGTGATCTTCATTGCCGGTACTATACAATTGTGCGGAGAGCTGATGCCGCAACTTATTGCCCAGCAATGACTCAGGCTCAAATGATCAACCATAAGGCAGAGTTAGCAAAGCTCCGTCGTCATCTGCGCGCCGATCACTGGGATGTGAATCCAGCTGCGGGTTGTGTGGTTCCAAAGCATACATCTTGTTATAAAGAAGAAAACCTACAGTCTTATAACATTCCTGAAGTCTATTATGACCCATCTCAAGAATGTCATTCTCCGACAAATACCAGTCAGATTGGCACACCTATCAAAAGTAAATGTGCCCACTATGTATCTGTCTGCACTAAGCCAAACTAATTACGCGCAATTTTAGATTCTAGAGTTCTCTCCATTTGTGGAGGGAACGATTTGATATACTTCAGTGGATCTACCATTTGTCCTTTTCTTTTGATTGCAAAATGGAGATGGGGACGGGTGCAATAGCCAGTGCAGCCAATTTGACCTAAGACTTGACCAGCGCGAATATTCATTCCCCGCTTAACTTTTGAATCAATCCGGTGAAGATGATTATAGTAACTTTCCATTCCGTTACGATGGCGAATGACGACATAGTTACCAGCTGCACGATTGTAACCGTGACGCAGGACTTTTCCGGAATGGGAAGCAAAAACGGGATCGCCAGTTGGAAGTTCGAAATCAACTCCTAAGTGTGCCTGTCTTTTTCCAGTAATTGGATGCATTCGGTTTGGCTTAAAGCGACTGGCAATTTTAAGATACTCAACTGGAGCATAGAGGGGGCGATCCTCTAGAAGATCTCTTGAGCTAAAGAAGACGCCGCCTTTTTTATAGCGAACAAACTTCTTTTCTACGGGATTACCACGAATTTCAAGGGAGGTTTTTGTCACTTCTCCGTATCTAATAAATTGTCCTGCTTCATAGTGCTTTTCAACGACGAGCCAAAACTTCGCGCCCCGGCTGACATCTCTTGAGTTTTTCATGTCAAAGACATAGGCGTCCATAAAACGTGAAGCTACCCAATTACTTTTAATTTTTCCTAAAATACTTCCTAGTAGAGAACCGTAGACCTTCCCTTCCACTTTATGAAGGCGCGTGCTGAATTGTGGTTTGTAAGTTCCGGCGAGCACGCGGCCATTAGATTTTGTAATTTTAAAAGACTCATTTGTTTGGGAATCATGAATTCGCAGCTCGATGTTACTGCCATTTTTTCTTACAAGATATTTCATGTCCAATGTGAGAAAGATGTTGCGCAGTCCCTTGTGACTAGAGATGACGACTTCTCTTTCAGGTGTGGTAAAGCCATGTTCGCGTAAAATTTTAATGAGGTTATCGCCGCTGCGAATCTCTTTCGCTGTAAAATTATTGGCACTTGCGAAGGTGGGTTGGTAGGATGTGAATGCTAAAAACGCACTCACAATAACTGCGAGGTGAAAATTCATGCCCTATCCTTTGAGCTTAGTTAAACATCCTGTTTTCTTAATTATTTATCTTATCGCCAACTTAGCAAATGCCCAAGAGTATAATTCATCTATCTCTGCTGCGACTGCAGGAACTGGACGGGCAGCTGTTGAAGCAGCAGATGCTGCATTTTTAAATCCAGCAGCACTTGTGCACTTGAGAGGACATTTTCTCTACGGGAACTTTGCAGAGAATGATTTTGCTGTCGTTTTAGGAGATTCATCGGCAGAGAGTTTTCTTCCTTCTGCTCTTGCCTATAAGCAAAAAACAAAATTGAGAGTAGGGACACAAGAGTGGAAAGAGAGTGATATCAGTCTTTCTTTAGCGGAGTTTGCAAAAGATAAGTGGGCTATGGGTTTGACGGCGCACTATTTAGAATTTCAGGGCCCTACGAGCTCCTACCGCAACATCAACGCAGATTTGGGGCTACTTTACACACCCGTGGCCCATATTGGCTGGGCGGCCGTTGTTTATAATGTCATGGGGGAGGATAAGGATATTCCGGAAACTCTGCGCCCAGAAACTCATTTTGGCTTGGGATTTAACTATATTTACCACTCCATGGTTCGATTTCGTGCCGATTTAACAACAAAATCCGAGTATATGGCGGGTTTGGAGACCTATTTAAACAGATTTATTATAACGCGGTTCGGATACGGCAATAATACAGAACTCAAACGTGAAATATTAACAGCTGGAGCCGGCTTTAAGGGCCCTCGCTTTGCCGTAAACTACGCATATCAGGGAAGTCTGGAAAAAAGCGGAGATTATAGGCATTCGGTTGACTTGGAGATTCCGTTTTGATAATTAACTCATTCCGTTAAAAATCAGGAGAGATCATGGCTTCTAAAACAAAAAAACTAGAGTTTATCCGCGAACGCAAAAAAACTGCTGCTGGTAAGAAGCGTAAAGCAGCTGACCGCACTAAAGGCTCTACAAAATCTGCAAAAGAGCTTTTTAAAGATTAATAAAATGCTTTTAAATTCGGATACTTAAAAGCCCTTGGTTTCTGCCAAGGGCTTTTTTTTGTCTTCAATGGAAGTTGGGTCTTTTGTTAGCGAGAGCCAACGCGACGTAAAAAACCGCCGTCTTCTTGAACTCCACCTTGGAGATCCCACTTAAACGGTAATTCTACCCAGCCTTCTTGTCCCGGATGAAAGCGCCAGTTCTTCAGAGCAGCCAGGGTTTTTTGATCTAAATTTGCATATCCTGATGATTGAATGAGCTTAAAATTTTCTGGTTTCCCCAGTTTATTGATGAAAGCCACAAATTTCACAGTTCCTTGGTCCCCTCGGCGACGTTCTTCACGGTCATAGTAGGGCTTAGGATTGTTTGGCATTTGTCGAAGTTGATCGAGGCTGCGCACTCCAGTGGGTGTTCCCGCTAATACCTTAGAAGGCTTATTTTCCCCATTATTCCCCTGTCCTTCTCCAGCGATTGCGCCTGAGCTATTTGCGGTAGATGCTACTTTCTGTGCTAGTGCAGCGCTTTCAGCAGACTGTTGTGCACTCGCTTTTAAGTTCGCAATCTCGGCATTTTCACGAGCTTGTAGATCTTGAATGGCTTGCATGCTTTCGAGCTCTGAATTTTCTTGTTCTAAAGCAAAAGCCGCCGGCATTTCTTGAGGTGGTGCTTGATTCATTAAATCTTGTTCAAGTCCATTTTCAATATTTTCGTGAGAAATACGTGAAGCAACCGGAGTGGCTGTCAGTGTTTGCGCCTCTTTCAATCCATCGAGTTCGGGCGTTTCAAGTTCGGGAAGTTTGAGGGGTTCTTGAGTAGCAACTTGTTGTACTGCTTGTGCGGTTTCAGGCATAGCGGCAAAGGGAGGAGACTGAGTTATAGGCAGAGCTGCTTTAGGAGTTGCTGCGACCTTTGGAGGCAAAGATTTTTCTGGCAATGACTCCTCCGGAGCAGGTTGAGATGGAGATTCGCTTGTCGCTGCCGAAGCGCTACCTTGGGTGGCAGGGACATTCTCTCCTAAGGATGGAAACGCACTCTGAAGAGGCTCTTCTAATTCGAACTGTATAAGTTCAGGCGCCTCTTTTGTGATGAGAGGAATAGAAAGAGCAGAAATCATTAAAAAGCAAAGAGCATGAACCGTTGCCGATAGAGTGAGGAAGCTTGGGGCATTGCTTTTAGTTTTCTTAATTGGTGGCAATTGCACATCGTCGCCCTTAGATGCCGAATTTAAGTTCGCATCAAAGAGACTGAGTTGTTTGCTTTTATCTAAATCGAGCAAAGACATATTCACCTCGCGGTGAACTTATCTACAAGAGTCAGACCAAGGCTGCCTGGTCTGTGTTTACTCTGAGGACTTGAGGAATGTCTTTTTTACAGGGTCGCGCTGAACTTCGGCATGAGTCTAAGCCTCAATGAGGCCCTCAGGTGTGATTCCCTTCGAAATAGCATCAGCAAGAGCAAGGTGTTCCTCACTTCCGACGATGGCTTTAACTTCATCAAGCGCAAGAGGGTCTGGATTCTTTATTTTCTGACTCTTGAACTCAAGAATGCGCTGACGAGAGGCCGAGAGAGTATCAGAGCTTAAGCTTCCTTGGGCTGTCGCCGAGAGAATAGCTTCTAGGGCTTGAGGCGGAACATCGGGATCGTTGCAATAGAGGAGAAGATCTACGCCAGCCTTGAGTGCGCGCACAGGAACTTCTTCAAGACCATAGTGAGCTGTCATCGCTTTCATTCCAAGGTCGTCACTGATAATGAGACCGCGATAGCGAAGTTCATTGCGTAAAATATCTGTTACGAATTTCTCAGAGAGCGTGACTGGCCAATCTGGATCAATTTTTGGAAACTTAATGTGCGAGGTCATCACCATATCTACGCGAGATTTGAAGGCCCTTTTAAATGGAATAAGCTCGCGATTGTCTAAAGTTTGAAGGTCTAAATTTTCAATAGGCAAATCTTCATGGCTGTCCACCAAAGTATTTCCATGGCCAGGGAAGTGCTTGGCGCAGGTAATGATATCGGCTTTGATGTACCCACGTACAAGGGCGGAAGCGTGCTTAGCAACCAACTCAGGGTCACTACTCAAAGAGCGATCGCCAATGACGGTATTGCTGGGGTTGGTAAAGATGTCTACGCAAGGTGCGAAGTCTAAATTAATGCCGACCGCGCGAAGCTCTTTTCCCATGGCATTGGCAAAGTTGTAGGAAACAGTCGGTGCATCGAGGTCGCCCAAATATTTGAGTGCTGGCCATTTAGTGAATGGGGCTTTTAAGCGATGAACTCTGCCACCCTCCATGTCGATACCGATAAAAAGAGGAGCTTTATCTGCTTGTTGATGGCGAAGATCTTGAATTTCAGCACAGAGTTCGCGAACTTGTTCTGGGCTATCAACGTTTCTGCCAAAGAGACAGATACCACCGATATTATTTTTGATGATAAATTTCTTTTCATCATTTGTTAAAGCATGGCCCGAAAGGCCAATGAAAATATGCTGTCCGATAATATCTTTAATGCTCATGCTATTTCCCAATTTTTTGATTGTCGGATTTTTTTATAATCATGGGTTCTGAAGACTTCAAGGATTCTGATGAACGTTTGGAAAGAACGTTAGTGAGACCTTTAGGAGAATCACCAAAAAGACTTTTCATAACACTTTCGCTGATCTTAAAGCCTTGAGTGGCTTCACTTGGTTTAGCCACAAGTTGAGTGTGAATACCATGGGAGTCAGCTTGGGTTCCTAAAACCTCTCCACGTTCGCTGACAAAACTTACAAAGGAGGCGTCCTTGAATGTGTTAAGAATTTTGTATGTGGACGTTCCATTGAATGTTTCTAGCTTTCCCACGACGGCTTTGCCACTGACAATCTCACCATCTTCTTCAGCAATCGCTTTGTATTCGTAAGTTGTGTCTGATTGTAATCCCGTTTTACTTTTTAACATCAGGTAGACCAAGAATGTAGAAAGGAAGGTTCCCTTTTCGATATTCTTGTTAATTTTTTTTGTGCTGCCATTCTCGGTAATGATACCGCTAAATTTCAAACCATTAAACTTAGCATCGATAGTTTTCGTATTTGATCCGGCTACTTGGGTGTACTCATAGCTGATAGGATTGAGTTCAGAATCAGCGACGGCCTTAAGGCTTTCGGTGACTTCATTTCTTCCGACGGCGATTTTTGTAAAGTAGGTAGAGATAAAGTGATTCTTCTTTGCATCAAATTCGTATCTAGAAATAGTGAATCCGATATGTTTTTGCTCTGAAGTTACCTTGGAGTAACCTTCAAACAGAATGTCTGCGTAAGCATTGTTTCCCGCTAGGGAAATTAAGAAAGTAGAAATTAGAAATGCTATCAGACGGACCATCGTCGAGACCTCTTTTTTATCACCTAAAATGTTCGCATCTCAAAACTAGACAGTCAAATTTTTCAAGGTCGAGTTATTGCTTCATCGTAGAGAGTGAGACACACTATATAGACATGAGACTAAACCACTCGAGCACATTCCAGCAGAATTTAAAAAATCGTCATGGACAAGTAGCCTTGTTTTTGGCACTTATTTTTCAAGTGTTGTTCTTGTTTTTTGCAATGGTGATCAACGTTGGCCTTCTGGTACATCATAAAATCAATCTGCAAAACTCTGTGGATTTCGCCGCATACTACGGCGCTATGAAGCAGGCTGAAAATATGAACGTGATTGCACATACAAACTATCAGATTCGGCAGAGTTGGAAATTACTGACCTGGCGTTACCGCATGTTGGGTAGTGCGGGGGATTTTTTCACGCATCCATTTAGTAAATATAATAGACGGTACCAGGGTACTGAAACGGATGGGATAGATCCTGCTCATCCTAAGTTTTATGATCAGCCATCCTTCTGTATTACGTATATTCCTTTTAAGCCGATGCCTAGGGCAGAGAACACCTGTCGCGACTTAAAGACGACAAGTAGTATCCCTGTGTTTAGAGCTCCTTCGGTAAGTATCGATTTGCCAGGTATCAGTAATGCTACCCGCGCTCTCTCGGAGGCGTTACGAGCCTCTGCTTTTAAGAGATGCCAAGACTTCGGAGCCTATAATTATTTGATCTTGGGAAGCTTTATTGTTTCTTACAATATTGATCAGGGTGGACGAAATGTTTTTATTAACACCTTAGCAAACTCAATGAGTCCTTCTGAGCCTTCTGCGGATTTTTATGACATTGATGGGGATTCTGTAAAAGAAGGAATGCGGCTTACTCTGGATAATAATCTAACAGAAGCCAACCGAAACTCAGTTCAAACTTTTAAAACCTATAACTCTCTTGGAGATAGTCAGTGCAACGCTTCGGGTATTTCCGAGGGAGAGCCCGCGAAGTGGTTAAAGCCGATTAAGGTTGCGCCAGGGTTTGTCTATGTGGACACAGAGTGTGGCAGTGGAGATAAAATTGTCTCCATCGGTAAATTTCTAGGTAGAGCGGGAGATAATCTTCCTCATCACTCGCGGGGGCCGGGTCAGCCATTTTATAATGAAATTCAGCAGCTACTTCCTTGGATTCGTGTTGCAGAGCCGCCACTAAATCATCCTTTTAATTTTTCTTTAGGCGTAGAGAAGAACCCCTATTGTATGGCATACGTCGGAGCTTCGGCAGTGACACAGCCAAAGATTCCTTTTTCTCCATTAGGAAGTATTCAGCTAAAAGCGCGAGCTTTCTTTAAGCCCTTCGGCGGTAGAATTGGTCCATGGTATCATGATCGTTGGACAACGCCGACGGGAATTGGTTCAGGACCAGGAAAAAAAGTGGATGCGATGGTGCCGCCGAGAGTGGTGGATCTTGGAAACCTAGGAGATGAAAGTGATCCCACTCGTGCTGCAAATTATAGTCGATTTGTAGGGGATCAATACGGCCTAAAGAGCCGAAATATGTTATATGAGTATGGTCGAGCGGTTTATGGACTTGATCCCGCATGGCAGCCCGTGATCGAGAGTCAAGATACGGCAAATGCAATTCAACCAGAATATTATGGAGACGGCGCTCCGAATTTTGATCATTGGAGGCACTTGCCTTTTGATTTTCATCAAAAAGGGAATACCCAAGATATCTTAGCCTGGGATTGGAAAAAGAATGAGCCTTCGCGTATGCGTGAGCTGGAGCTTGCAGGAATTCTTCCAGATGCTTTTGATATGGCCTATTACTCAATAGAGCCTAATTTCTATCACAAGTATTATAAGCGGATTACGGAAGGATTTTTAGCCAAAAGAGGTAGTAGTTATTACGCATTAGGCAGGGACTATCTCGGTGATATTGGAACTCATAAAGGTTTTAAATCTGGCAGTGTGAATTACAGTGAGTTTAGCGTTATTGATCAATATAAAGTTGTTAAGGAGAGTCAGTTTATTAAAGACTTTTTGGATTTTGAGAATCGACTCTCATTTGTCTCACGAAAATGGGAAGATGTTCTGACGGGTTGGGCACCCTTAAGTCTGACGGACTTTTCTTTAGCTACTGATAGATTTGCAAAATGCCAAACATACCCACTAGGTGTATCAGAATCGGATTCTTATAAACACACATCCGTGCCAACATCCGGAAATTGTATTTCAGGTGGAAGTACGGGGTACTTCGTGAAAATGGTTTCTTCAGACTTCTTAAAGGGTGAAATTCCTAATCTTGGAGGCGAAGGAGTCTCGGGGAGAATCCTGAATCCACCACCGGATGATTTTTAATCAGCAATCTATCTGTCTCATAATAAGAAATTTAACGAAAGATTAAGTATTTCAGACCTTTGTCCGAAAAGTTTAAGACAGGGGAAATACTATGTATAAATTCAGAAGCCGAAAAATATTTTTCACAGTATTTATTGCCTTACTATCTATGCAATCAAACACTTTTGCACAAGATACGGGTGAGTCAGCACCTGCCGTAGCACCTGCAGCTGATGCTGCGGCTGGCGCCCCTAAAGAGCCTGTTACTGGTGGGCAGAACACCGACAGTAAATTCAAAGACGCCTTTAAGGAGGCAGATTCTACTTTTAATAGCGGTGGACTGATTTCCTCTTCCTATGTGAACCTGCAGAAGCTGCACGCAAAATTTGAAAAAGAACGAGAAACTTGCACGGATCGCCATAAGTGGGCAGAAAATTCATGCTTAGAATTTCTAAGTGAACACATGATTGATGGTACAGCCAAAGTAAACTCTATTATGACTCTTCTAAATGTTTCGGGTGTCAATGATGCTTGTAACACTATGCAAAGGGCCATGGACGTCGCGCAAGCTGCAATGACCAGCTATACCATTGTTTGCGGAACCATGAAGGTTGGCTGTGGCACTTCTTGTGTCGCGGCTAGAAAAACATTGGAGCAAATCAAAGAATTTTCGAATAAAGCAAATAGCGATGTTTCGTGTAAGGATCCAACAGATACAATATGTACTGGTGCTATCTTGCCAAGATTTAAAGCAGACTTAAATGCTTTAGCAGCTGAATATAGCAAAGATTTATCTGAGAGTAATCCGCTCTCAATGGTCGGGAAAGAAAAACTTTGTAAGGAAAAGTATTCCCAGCTTTTGACTTCAGGCCTTGCTGGGTTGGCTTCTGTTCTTAAATCAATGGCAACAGCAAAGCAATGTGAAGAAGATTCTCGCGGGCAGGTGGCTGCTGCAGATGCAACAGCAGTAAAATGTGCGGACCCCGCGAATGAACAATTGCCAGAGTGTATCTGTCTAAAAAAACCAAATACGCCGGGATGTGAAAACGGACCGACGATTCGAGATACAAACAGTAGTAATGGAAATATTGCCGCGATGGGTGGCCTCGGAGATATTGCCGCTTCTAGTGGTAGCGGCAGTGGACCTGATTTTGGTGGCGGCGGAATTGGTGAAAGTATGCCTGGAGTTGAAGCGCGCGACCCTGCAAGTGCTGGTGTTGGCGGCGGTGGCGGCGGATCAGCAGGATTGGGCGGCGGTGGCGGCGGATCAGGCTCAGGGCCTGGCGGTGAAGCCGGCGAAGGAAAATCCAAATTGAACACGAACATTCTTGGTGGCGCAGGCGGCGGTGGTGGCGGCGGCTGGGGATCAGGTTATAGTAGTGGCAGCGGTAGTGATAAGTACCGCGCTTATCTTCCAGGTGGAGATAAGGATCCTAACCGTGGTGTTGCTGGCCAAGAAGCAGCTTGGAATAAAGAAGTGACAGGTCATGGTGGAAAATCGAATTGGGATAAAATCAAAGATCGCTATCGCGACAATAGAAATACTTTGTTGGCTAACTAAAGGGGGAAGAGTGAAAGCATTTATTAAAATGATTCTAGCAGGTTCTCTCTGTTTACCGACAATTGTAGTGGCGCAGAATAATGATAAAGACAAAGGCGATAAGGGCGTTGAAACTCGCGACTCGGGGCCGTCTATCAAGGACGGCGCAGATAAAGCTGCCAGTCAGAATCGTAAAGCCGAAGCTCAGCAGTACTTATCGGGAGCCTTAATGTTCACAATGGCAGCGCAAAAGTATGGAGAGTGTTCGGGGCAAAATTATAGTGCGTGTGTGCTAGCTGCTATTTATACGGGCATGGGTGTTATGTCGATGGCCCAAGGAAAAGAGCACGGAAGCGTGGCTTCCGCAGCAGGGGCGACAAGTTGGAACTCGGATGGTTTTGGAAATGATCCCTATGGCCTTGGTGGCGGTGGGAGTTTGCTTGACGGGGACAATGCGCTCACGAAAGACCCTCAGATTGTTGGAATGAAGCAAAATATAGATACGCTCAAAAAAAATGGTTTTTATGATCCAAAAACTCAGAAGATCAATATGCCGAAGGGCGAATCCTACGATGCAAAATCGTTTGCATCTGAAAAGGCGATGTTAGATGCCGGCCTTCCAGGAGACATGGTTTCAGGCGCTATTGGAATGTACGATGCGGCTTCAAAGAAAGCCCTAGCTAAAGTTGAAAAAATGAAAATTGGCGCTCTGACAGCTTCTTCAGGATACGAAGAAGGTGGCGGTGGTGGAGGTAGTGGTGCTTGGGACACCTCGGGTGGACCGGAGGAGTATGCTTACTCCGGTGCAGGCGCTGGCAGTGGTTTTGGCTCTGCCGGGGATCGAGATCCAGCAGCGGCTGTCGCGGGAATGCAAAAGAATTATAACGGTGATCCTATTGGTGTCGCTGCAGATAGTATCTTTTTAATGATGAATCGACGCTATAAAGTTAAGGACAGCCAAGAGTCGTTCTTTACGGAGTCTGAGTTAGCTCTGCGAAGATAAAATTAAATTATTTATAAATACACTTTATCAGTCGCCGAGTCTTCCTCGGCGATTTTTGTTTTAGCGGCGACCACGATATTTTTTCCAGAAAAGTTTTTCGGCACAACACTCTGTGCGCCGATAACGGCAAACCCTGATAGGTGCCCCTCAATAGTGGCAGATGCTGATTTCATTAAAACCAGATCTGAAGATGTCGAGATCAATTGTTTCTCGGCTGCAAATAAATCAAGGGATCTTTGGAGTGATTTTTTCTGGTAACTAATCTCTTCATTGGCTAAGAAGCGCAGACAAGTTTCTTGAGCTTCCATATAGTCTTGAGGATTTCCAGTTTCAAACCATTCGCAGTCAATAGGGTATACTTCTGCTAACTCATTATTGTTAATACCAGCGACAACGGCATCGTAGAGAATGTTTGATTCTCCTTCAGGTAGATAATTGAAAATTCTTGGAGAAAGAATTTGCACTCCAATAAAGTGCCAAACGGAATCTGTATTTTCAATACTGTCTTTACCGAAACCAAGAATGCGATTTCCTTTTGTCCAAACACCACCAAATTTTTTTCCAGCCTCGGGGTGCTTCATCACTATGAGAGTCGAAAGGGCATTGGTCTTTCGGTGATGATCAAGGGCTTTGGAGATAATTTCTAAATCTGCGGGGAGTATAACTTCATCGGCATTCATTAAAACGATCGGTTCTGAAAGATCGAAATATTTTTGTGCAGACTTTAATCCGCCGCCACTGCCCAAGAGTACAGATTCGTCGTTAAACTTTGGAGGAACTGGAGTCGGAAGTGATTCAAAGAGATTGTGAATCTTTTGGGGAAGATAAAATGTATTTACAACAAATCTTGTTACATGCAGTGGAGATACAAACCCTAGAACATGAGCTGCCAGAGGGATGTTCAAAAATGGCATCGCAGGCTTAGGGCATGTTTGAGTGTAGGGGCGCAGTCTTGTGCCTTCTCCTGCTGCAAGTAACATCAGATTCATAGTGATTCGTACTTTCTCTCTAAGGCTCCTGAATCAATCAGGATATCCGCAAAAGTTTTATACTCTGGGAATTCATTGATAGCCTTCATCACTCTGCGCAAAGTTCCTGGAAGATACTTCAGGTAGCGACGGTCTTGCCTTTGATGAAAGAAGCTAGCAAAGCTGCCACAAGCTTTAAAGCATCTTTGAATAGATTGAAGTTCATAGATATGCATGAAGTTTTCTTTGGAAAAGTCTTTTGGCAAATATTCCTTCGATTGCACAAGATAGTAATCAAGAAGAGAGTTTGCCATGTCATCTGTCATGTCCACATAGGAATCGCGCATCAAACTGACAAGATCGTATTGGATCGGCCCTAGGCGAGCATCTTGAAAGTCGATGACATTCATTTGATCGAGTTTGATCATTAAGTTTCTAGAATGATAATCGCGATGAGCAATCTTCTTAGGCTCTTTATCAAGGCGAGAGGATATGTCGATAAAAATTCTTTGCAGTTCTGCTTTGTGAGAATCTGACATTTTGAAATTTAAAATACCACTGACAAGATTGTCAGCTCCGTAGTTCATTTCCCATAGAAACTTCTCGGTATCAAATTTAATATCAAAAGCCGTGCAAGGGCCTTCTTTAGCAGTGGCTACGTGATGAATTTTGACGATCTCATCTACAGCCATATAGTAAAAGTCTATAGCGGCATTTTGATTCTGATTCTCCCAGAATTTTCTTTCTAGGGTCAGGTCGCCGAGGTCTTCAAGGAGTAATAGTCCTTCTTCTGGAGACATTGCTACAACTTTAGGTACATGAACCCCAGATTTTTTAAAGTGGTTGAGAACGCTTAGGAAAGGATAATTATTGGGATCAAATGCATCCCAGCGCATGAGTACCCAAGAATTTTGATCAAGGACCACTCGGTAATAGCGACGATTGGAAGCGTCTCCAGCAAGGGAAAAGACTTTATAAAAGTCAGAGTTTAAAGAGCGACTTAAAAAGGGATTTAGAAATTCATCATTGGTGACCATGAGGAAAATTCTCACAGACACCAATGGAATATTCAAGATATTAGCTAAGAGTCTAGAGCGGAATCTTTCAGATAGAAAAGCTCTAGCACTTCTTTAAGGTTCTGCGGATCAAGGGGAGCCTTTTCAACCTCAAATAGATTGATAGATAGTTCGTCGATGATATTTGTGCGAAGGGTCGTTTGCCCCAAGCCTTCGAGGTTGAGCATTGAAGTTGTAATGAGCAGAGGCTCATCTTGAAAGCGTTCTTCGGACAAATATTCTTCAATCAATTCTTGCTCAGCTGGGTTTAGCTTCTCTACATTTTCAATGAAGATGGTCATAGAACCCATTCTCGAAATGTCTTGTGTAGAATGAATTTGTCCTTTGATGTCATTGAACGGAACAAATGCCCAGCGACGTGTGATTTCATGCAAAAGCAGGGCAATCTTTTTATTCTTATTCTCCGATGGCCCCTGAAGGTGAATCAAATGGGAAATCAGAATATTGTCTTCGTCAATTTCAGTATCGTAGATGTCTTCTTCGTCGTCAGGAGCTGAGTCACCAAAGATACGCACATTCTCTGGCGCAAAGTTTGAACGAGTAATTTCGGCAAGATTGGATTCTTTTTGTTCAAGGTACCAATTGTACATGGCGGGCTCTAGAACCATGCGGATCAACTGAGTCATATTGTCGCGACTTTCAAGATCAAGTTCTCGAGCTGAGGACACAATTGCCGTTCCAAGTAGCGAGCCATTTACATTAATAGGAATATGAAGGTCGTTACCTTTAGTGAAGCAATCAGTTTGATGACAATCCCCCATGTCCATCAAACGACGAACGATCAGGCTCTTGCCGTATCTATTGGCCACCATATCTCTAAGACGATTTACAAATGAGTTATCAAATGTTGAGTTCTGCATATACCACGCACCCCTTATGCTGAACTTCTATTACAAGGAGAGTGCCAATTTGAGACAGTTTCTTAAAGCATCAAGAAATCAGATACTTAGTCTTTGTGTGTGTAAGAATTGGAGGCTGATAGATAGGGCGCCAAACTTACCAAAATAAGATCAAACAGGTAAAAAATTTAGGGTGGGGGACCAAGAGCGGCGATAAAAAAAAGCCGACCTAGAGGTCGGCTTCCTGGGGGTTAGCGAGCAAGCTTTCGCTTATCTAGGCCGTATTTTTCTACCTTCATAATCAAGCCTGCGCGGCTAATACCGAGCTCTTTAGCAAGCTTTGACTTATTCCATCCTGTGCGGCGTAAACCTTCACGGATCATCTCTCTTTCGAGGTCCTCAAGTGCATCCTTGAGTTTTCCTTGAAGACGGGAGCCCTGCACTTTGCTTTTTTCTCCGGCTTCTAAAACCTTTGGTGATAATAACTCAGCCATCAGTTTTGATTCGTCACCAGAAAGAACACAAAGTCTTTCAATTTCATTTTGCAATTCGCGCACGTTACCTGGCCATGCATAATCATAAAGCTTTTCTAAAGCGCGCTTTGTGATCTGGCGCTTAGGTCCACCTTGTTGATCTTGAATTTTGTTAAGGAAGAAATCCACTAAGAATGGAATATCTTCTTTTCTTTCGCGCAGAGCTGGAACGCGGATGTTGATTACGTTAAGGCGGTAGTACAAGTCCTCACGGAATGTTCCTTGTTCGACCATTTCCTTTAGGTTTTTATTTGTTGCCGCTACGATTCTCACGTCAACTTTACGTGATTCTGTCGCGCCCACTGGCATGAAAGTTCCTTCTTGCAGCACGCGGAGAAGCTTTACTTGCATCTGTGGAGAAGTATCACCGATCTCATCCAGGAAGAACGTTCCTTTGTCGGCCATTTCGAAAAGACCTTTTTTGTCTTTAACAGCGCCAGTGAAAGAACCTTTAACGTGACCAAAGAGTTCCGACTCAAGCAAGTTGTCATTAAATGCAGAACAGTTTTGGATAATGAATGGTTTATCTTTGCGATGCGAATTGTAGTGAATCGACTTGGCGATAAGTTCTTTACCAGTTCCGTTCTCACCCTGTACAAGCACCGTGGAATCAGCTCCTTTGATTTTGTCTAGGAGCGCATAGAGAGACTGCATTGGCTTAGACTTACCAATCATGTTGTCGTATTTAAAGCGATTGCCTAATTCCTTATTCAATTCTTTGATACGATCTTCTCTAGAAGAAATTTCAAGATGAAGAGTTACAACCTCTTGTGCAACAAGTTCACAAAGCTCTGTAAAATGATTGCGTTCGTGATCATCAAGAAACTTTAATTTGCTGAGGCATTTTTCAATAATCTCGCCAGACATTCCAAAGGCGGCTAGTCTTTCGCGAATCTCGCTCATGCGGGCAGTGAAGTTAGCCTCGCGGAAAAATCCAAGAGCTAAAACAGTTCCTACGCAGTCATTATCGATCATGATAGGGAAGACACCTACATCAAAACCCACCATGTCCCACTTGCGAATGCTGAAGCGATTTTCTGAAGTGCGTAAATCATCTAAAGACTTAGAAACAAGCTCTGCAATGCTAGCTTGTGCCGCTTCCTTTTTGATAAGGGCGTTGATTGCAGGATTGTGAAGAGTCATCTTGTCAGAATCAAAGCCACGCAGTGTGCCTCTTTCGTCTGTAAAGACAAGGTCGATGTTCCACCACGTATTTAGAATTTGTTTGAGCTTGTTAATGACATGAATATGTTCAAACTCATCCCAATTGATCATAGCCAGTTCCTTTCAGTGAACGTAAAAAAGTGTCAAATCTTTTATCGTCAAGAAAGTAGTCAAGCTTTAGTGATCTGTCTAAAAAGAGTGCAAAGCTGGCTTAAGGTCGTGGACGCGGTCTCAAATTAAGTCACTTGAAGAGCGTGAAAGTTAAAATAATCACCTCCACGCGCTAGAAGCTCACTGTGAGTGCCGACTTCTACAATCTGTCCATTTCTTAACACCACAATCTTATCAGCCTTTTGGATAGTGCTTAGGCGGTGAGCGATGATGATGGCCGTGCGTCCTTCCATGAGATGATCGATACCTTTTTGCACTTCAATTTCACTGGCTGTGTCTAAGGCACTAGTAGCTTCATCCAGAATTAAAATAGGAGAGTTCTTAAACATGGCGCGCGCAATACTGATGCGTTGTTTTTCGCCGCCAGATAGAAGATTCCCACGATCTCCAACCCTTGTGTCATAACCCTCTGGAGTGCGCATGATAAAATCATGAGCATTTGCAAGCTTTGCCATAGACTCCACATCTTTTGGATCGCGGTCATAGTCGCCAGCCCAAATATTCTTTTTGATTGAATCACTGAATAAGAAAACGTCTTGGGTAACTAACGCCACATTCTTGCGTAGTTCTTTAAGGCTCATATCTAGGATACTCGTATCATCAATGCGAATATCGCCCTGGGTAGGGTCGTAGAAACGCTCTAAAAGATTCACGATCGTAGATTTTCCGCTACCGCTTGCGCCGACCAGTGCAACAACTTCGCCGCGTTTAATTTCGAGGTTGATGCCTTTAAGAATTGGGGTATCACCATAGGAAAAACTCACGTCTTTATAGACTATTTTATTCCAATCTTGTGGGAATGGAAGTTTTGCTGGGTTCTCTGGAACTTCAGAGGGGTCTTCGATAATAGAAAACACGCGCTGAACTGAAATAGAAACTTCCTGAATCCTGACATAGGCTTCTTGAAACTTTTTAATGGGCTGGTTGATCATCAACAGAGAAGTGATGAAACCAATAAAAGTTCCTGGAGTGGCCCTTCCAGCTGCTACTTCATAAGAAGTATAAACAAGAACTCCTAGAACTATGCAAGTTGCAATGAACTCGGTCGCTGGCCCTGCAGCTTCTTGGCGCTTATACACAGTTTTCCGAATCTCCAAGTATTTATCAGAATCATCTATTAGGCGTTTTGCCATATCTTGTTCAAGATTGAAGGACTGAATGATACGTACACCATCTAAGCTCTCTTTGATGGTTGAAGTCATATACTCCATAGCATCGCGCTCACGCGGAATATACTTACGCATAGAGCGAGCAACGGATTTCAAAATGCTGCCAACAATAGGAACCATTAAAAGAGTTGCTAGGGTGAGTTTCCAATCAATGTACAGAAGATTTCCTAAGAGAAAGAGAAAGAGTAAGGGATGAAGGAAAATATCTGCAACTACGCGCAATCCATCTTGAATAGTTTTGATATCATTCAAGATGCGGCTGATAAGTCCGCCAGATCCTGCATGATAGTTATTGTGGAAATTCAAATTAAGTCGCATGAATTTCTGTTGCAGTTTTTGGCGAATATTTTGCACAACGCATTCGGCGACATAGTTCATTAGATAAATATGATAGTAGCGGCCGACGGCTGTCACTAAGGCCAAACCAATCCCGACTGGAACTAAACGAAGAATTTTTTCATGATCCGATGCAGATAGGGCATCAAAAAGTGTCTTGGTTAAAAGAGCAATTCGCGCAGAGGCCAAGGCATAAGCTATTCCCGTGATCGCGACAATAATGATTGTTTTCTTAAAAGGCTTTAGTTCGGCTGCAAGTTTTTTAATATTTACTAACATTATTGTCGTTCCAAATCGCTAACTTTTTCCGAGGTACCTTTTGAGGTATTTTCCGGTCAGGCTTTTTTTATTGTTCATAATCTCTTCAGGCGAACCTGATGCCACAAGGTTTCCGCCTTTTTTACCTGCTTCAGGGCCGAGGTCAATCACATAATCAGATCCTCTGATGACGTCTAAATTATGCTCCACCACGATAACGCTGCCACCTGCATCAATCAGTTTGCTCAAAACGCGCATGAGAAGCTCGATTTCGCGGAAATGCAGTCCTGTTGTAGGTTCATCGAGAATATAGAGCGTTGCTTTTTGCGTAACTTGAGAGAGCTCTTTGGCGATTTTAAGGCGCTGAGACTCTCCGCCGCTCAGTGAGTTTGCGGGTTGTCCTAATTGTAGGTAATCCAACCCTACTTCTTTCAGAAGACTTAGAGGTTTGCGGATATTAGGGTGAGCCACAAAGAAGTCCATAGCTTCAGAGACCGTCATGGCAAGGATATCGTGAATATTCTTATTCTTATAAAGAACTTCAAGAATTTCTTCGCGGTATTTCTTCCCGTCGCAGGCGTCGCAAGGAATGATGACGTTATCCATAAACATCATGTCGATCTCTTCATGGCCAACGCCTTTACAAACGGGGCATCTTCCGCCGTCGACGTTTAAACTGAACGTTCCAGGTGTATATCCTCTGGCTTGAGCCTCAGGAGTTTGTGACATCACCGTGCGAATCGCATCGAATGCTTTTAAATATGTAACTGGAGAACTTCTTGCTGACTTCCCAATAGGGGATTGATCAATGAGAAGAACGTTTTTAATATTTTCAATTCCCTCAAGGGCTGCATATTCCTGAGCGGGAATATAATCAATATCCAGAGCTCGTGCGACAGCTGGGTAAAGGGTTTTGGAAACAAGTGTTGATTTTCCTGATCCACTCACGCCAGTAACAGAAACGAGGCGATTTAAAGGGAAGATGACATCTAGATTTTTTAGATTATGTCCTTTAGCGCCCTTGAGTTCGATTTTTACTTTATACTTGGTGATGTCGACCGGCTTAATTTCACGAAGCAGTGGTTTCTTCATATTCTCTTTGAGATAGGAAGCTGTGTTCGACTTTTCATAGTTGTAGAAATCTTTAGTTGGTCCAGAGTAAACAACTTCTCCGCCGAGGTATCCAGATCCAGGGCCCATTTCGATAATATTCTCGCTGGAGTTAATAACATCGTGATCGTGTTCAACAACGACAAGGGTGTTACCTAACTCTTTAAGGTCTTTGAGAATTGAAATAAGTCGATCATTATCTCGGGGGTGAAGACCCACAGTGGGCTCATCTAATACATAAAGAGCTTGAGAAAGCCCCATGCCCAGTTGATTGGCGAGAATTAAACGTTGAAATTCTCCACCAGAAAGTGTTTTTGTTTCACGCCCAAGATTCAAGTAGTGAACACCGACGCGCACTAAGAACTCTAAGCGAGCATGAATCTGTTTAAGAATTTCTCCGGCGACTTCGACTTGATGCTCAGGGAGAGAGAGCTTTGTGAAGAATGCTAAAAGTTCTTCAATCGTCATCTCCGAGAGCTGACTGATATTAGAATTCGCTACTAAAACATGATTGGCTTCTGTGCGCAGGCGGCTCCCTTTGCAAGTTGGGCAAGTGAAGGCGCTGCGGAATCGTGCGATAAAGACACGCACATGCATTTTGTATTTGATCTGATCAAGGTAGTTAAACAGTCCGACAACACCAAAAAAATCCTTATTTCCATTCCAAATAACTTCTCGATGTTCTTGAGGAAGGTCTGCCCAAGGAGAGTGAATATCGATCTTCTGTTTTTTACAGAAGGCCAAGAGCTCTTTTTTGTCCTGAGCCGCGCTCGGCATCCAGAAAGGGCTTAAGGCACCTTGAGCAATCGACATGTTTGGATTAGGAATTACTTTTTCCTCTGATATATCGAGGATATTTCCAAAGCCTTTGCAGGTTGGGCACGCCCCAATAGGTGAATTGAAACTAAAGAGTCTCGAAGTCGTAGGTGGTGGAGTGTAGGCACAGATCGGGCAAGAGTTTTCTTCACTAACTTGGAGTTGATCACCCTCAGTTGTTAGAATAGTTGCTTTTCGGGTCGTGAGATTAACGTTGTATTTAATACTAGCTTCATAAGCTTGAGTTAAAGAGTCAGCAATGCGCCCCTCTTCATCTGCGTTAAAGCTCATGCGATCGATGACTAAATAGAAGGTGTCTTTCGGCAGTCCTTTTTTGATCGCAGCCGCATCACTGATTTCTTCAACCGTTCCCATGGTTTGTTTTGTGATAGGAGAACTTGTCGGCTGGGCAATGTATTCCTGAACTATGGGTGTGGAGGTCTTCTTGGAAGTTTTCTTTTTCGTCTTCGCTTTAGATTTTGTGACTTTTTCAGAGCCTTTTGAAGGTTCAATGGCTGGACGATAAATTCTTAGATAACCATCTTGCAGAAGCAGAGAGTGAAGTTTTTTTCCTTCAGCAACTCTTCCTTCAGAGGTAATTTCAACTAATATATATCCGCGTTTTCCCGCAAAGTTATTCAAGGTCTTTTGAGTGGCCTCGGTAACCGATTCTTTCTCTGTAGGGCATTGATGAATGGGGCAATAGGACTTGCCAATTTTTTCGTAGAGAAGACGAAGGTAATCAATCACCTCTGTCGTTGTGCCGACGGTTGAGCGGGAGCTCTTTACAGAGTTCTTTTGTTCGATAGAGATTGCTGGAGGAATATTTGAGATGCCTTCAATATCGGGCTTCGGCGCCTTGTTTAAAAACTGTCGCGCATAGTTTGACATGCTTTCAATAAAGCGCCGCTGTCCCTCGGCAAACAATGTCTCAAAGGCAAGGGAGGATTTGCCAGAGCCGCTAGGTCCACAGATTACCGTTAAAGATCCCACTGGGATCTTTACTTCGATATTCTTTAGATTGTTTTGCTTCACCCCCCAAAGGTGAATCTCTTTCATTCAGCGAAGTCCTGTTTGTAAAAGTCTGTTGCTTCTTCTGCTTTATCACGAGAAGCGCTGGTAGGCTCTGTGCCTTCAGCAAATGCTTGGCGTACAATTTTAGTACTTGCAGCCGTTGCAAGTTTACCAGTTTCGCTGTCTATATTAACAAAAACAATTCCATCTGGTACAGGGAAAGTCATTTGTGGAAGGCCATCATGGGCTTCTTTCATGTAGTCAATCCAAATAGGTAGTGCTGAACGACCCCCGACTTCTCCTTTGCCAAGACTCTTTTCTTTGTCAAATCCCACCCAAACACCTGTGGCAATTTGTGGGCTGTAACCAATGAACCAAGCATCGTAATAGTTATTCGTAGAGCCAGTTTTTCCTGCGACTTCTCTTCCTACGGCACGTGCTCTTCCAGCGGTTCCACCGACATCTTCAACTACGCCCCTTAAGAGGGTTGTCATGACATAAGCCGTGGTCGGGCGGATAAGTTGGTTAGCATCGCGGAAGAAGAGTTTTTCTTCTAGCTCAAATTGTTTTGGATTTTTTGCTCGCAGTTCCTCAAGCTTCTCTGGATTTCCAGTAGCCTCAAGATAGGCTTGGCGCTTTTCTTCAAGCGGTTCATTGATCGCTTTAATTTCTCTTTCAAAGCGATTATCTAAAGAAGTGGCTTCCATGATATTTTTACCATGAGCATCAGTCACCTTGCGGATAAGCAAAGGAGACATTCTTTTCCCTAGGCGACCAAATTCGGAGAACGCTTTTGTCATTTCATACAGCGTCACACTGCTTGAGCCTAAAGCAAGAGTGAAGTCGGGATTGAGTGGTGAGAAGATGCCCAGGCGTTTGGCGTACTCTACAGCCCATGGTACACCGATATCTTCAATAATTTTTACTGTAGGAATATTTAGAGACTTAATAAGTGCATTTCTAAACAGGATATCCCCACTGAAGCTTTTCGAAAAGTTTGAGGGCTTCCAAACCTTGGGGTCTACTTGGCCTTCTTCGTCAGAAGTTGTAGCTCCCGCTTCTTCATAAACGATCGGCGCATCCATAATTGGAGTCGCTGCTGTGTAACCTTTATCAAGCGCGGCGGCGTATACCAATGCCTTAAATGCAGAGCCTGTTTGGCGGGGAGCTTGAATAGCTCTATTGAATTCACTTTTTATAAAGTTCGAACCGCCTACCATCGCAAGAATGTCTTGCGTTTGCTGATCAAAAGAGATCAAAGCACCCTCAACAAGCGGTTCTTGGTCAAGATGGAGTGTTACAAATTTTGAAAAGTCTGGAAGAATCTGTTTGATATTTTTATTTTTAGCCGACTGTAAAAACTTATCAGCTGCAAACTGTTCAGATGTGATTTTTACAAGAATCACGTCGCCTTTTTTGAGGGCCTCAGAAGGTTTTTTGATGGCGCCAAGATCCCAACGAACCTCTGGATCAGGTTCACGTGCCCAAGACATCGTTTCAAAATCAATAAGTCCTTTGATATCTCCTGGAAGATCTACATAAACAAGGCCTGAAGAGTCTTCGACCTTCGTCACAACACCTTGAATGCTTTCGTTGATTTTAATGTACGAAGGTAAGTGGGATTTGTCTTCGTTCGGAGGAGCGATCTCGGCAAACTTTCCCTCTGGCAGAATAATTCTTACAGGAGTGGAATCTAAGATAAGCTTCTTTTGAGTTTCCGTTAGAAACTCTTGAATTTTTTCATCGCTCTCAAGATTGCGTAATGGTCCACGATAGCCTTGGCGTTTATCCAGATCTTTTAATCCAGCGAGAACGAACTTTTGAGCCGCCTGCTGTTTATCAAGATCAAGACTTGTGTAGATCTTGATACCTTTATCAAGAACCGTGGATTCGCCAAGTTGCGCTACTAGAAGCTGCCGGACCGTTTCCATAAAGAACGGAGCATGCTCTTCATATGTTTCGCGAACATACACTTTGACGTTTTCTTGAATTGCAGTTTCTGCTTCTTCCTTCGATACAAATCCTACATCAGCCATGCGACGTAAAACATAAATCTGACGCTCTTTCGCGCGCAGCGGATTCCTAACAGGGCTGTAGCGGCTTGGAGCCTGAGGTAGACCTGCTAGGATTGCCATTTCTGGTAGAGTAAGTTCAGCGACAGTTTTGCGATAGTAAACTTGAGCCGCTTGCTCGACTCCATAAGCACCTTGACCAAAATAAATCTGATTCAGGTAAAGATACATAATGTCGTTCTTGCTAAGATTTTTTTCCATTTCTAAAGCTAGTAAGATATCACTGAGCTTACGTGTGAATGTTTTTTCAGAAGAAAGCAGGAGAGTCTTGGCAACTTGTTGAGTGATGGTAGATCCGCCTTGCACGGTTCTGCCCGCTCTCAAGTTCGCAAGTGCAGCTCTGAAGATAGCTTGTGGATTGATCCCTTTATGTTGATAAAACTGATCGTCTTCCGCCGCCATGAACGCATTGATAAGTTGAGTTGGGATTTTATCAAAAGGAAGAAGGGTTCTTCTTTCTCTTAAAAACTCTCCAATGCGCTTCCCGTTGCGATCGTAAACTTCGCTGACCAAGAGAGGCTTATAGTCTTCCACAGTAATAAGTTGTGGAAGTGAGGAGGAAACAGATTTAACAATAGCAATGACAGAAACGATTCCGACAAGCATCAAAATGCCAAGAGCGATGAGGATTTTTTTTATCACGAAAAAGGGCTCCTTTTATAGAGCCCTGATCTTAGCAGTGTGATGTTTTGAGGTCTAGGGTTTCTAGTCGAAAGGCTTGCCTGATCGACTATTTTCCTGCGCCTCTCCTATCTCGGCCGCTGCCACCACTTGAGCGCAATTTTTTATAACCACAAGATGCGTAGTCATCCTCAGTATCTGCGATGATTCCGGCTTGATCACCAATTTCTGAAGAAACTTCTGCGGGGGCATACTCACTACCACGCGAAGTCGGTGCAGGCCCAAGGGTCATTAAAGAAGCATTGGCGCGATTGAGGGCCGAAGTTAAACTGGCAGTTTTGGATGAAATTGTTTTCAAGTTTTCCTGAAGCTTCGTATAGGCAGCCTGCATTTGTTGTTGCATGCGAGTTCCCATATCTACAACTGCCTGAAGAGCATTTGATTTCTTCTTCATCGTAGATTGCTTCATTTCTTCAAGCTGTGTTGAAGCTAAGTTTAAGCTGTTCTCAACTTCATCTAGTGATGACTGCTTGTCGCGGATACTCTTTTCCAATTTTTCTTGGGCTGAGCGATTCTTCTCATTAAGTGCAATTCTTTGTTGGTTAAAGTCATTCATGCAAGTGTTATAAAAATCGATCAGTTCTTCACGCTTCTTTTTTGCTTGAGCAATATGATTGGAGCTAGAGAAAGAGTTTTTAGCATATGTTTTCTCATAGTCAGCCTTCATCTTATTGACTTCGGTCATACATTTTCTTTTACCAGCAGAATCTGAAAGTGCATTGAGTTCGATAGCTCTTTGGCGTTGAGCTTGAACTAATTGCCCTTGTAGTTCTAAGATCTCAGATCCAATCTGGCGCATTCTTTCTTTAGCACTGTTCTGCGCTTCATTGAATGCTGCAATTCTCTCTCGTTCTTCTTCATCAAGCTGTGATTCAAGTTTTTTATAGTCTTCCTGTGCTTTAGAAAGGTCTTCCTGCATCTTCAGCATGTCTTGATTATATTTATCTTGAACTTCTGCTTTATCGTCATTGAGGTCGGCAAGATCTCTCTCGATATCTTTGATTTCCTTTTGGATTCTGTCTTTCTCACTGAAATAGTCTTTACCGCTCAATTGTGGGCAAGAGTTCGCAGCTGTCTGAGTACTTCCAGCAGGTAAGCCTAAAGCTTGTCCTATGGCATCAAGTGTATCGAAGCTTTCACCACTTGTGACTTCTGCGCAGCGAAGCGACTTACTTTCACAGTTTGCGCCGCCAAGTCCACTCTTGCGACAAAGTTCTGATAGCTTTGATTGGGCTCGCTCTCTGCGGTTTTTGACGTCTTCGCAAAAACGCTCTCTTCTATTTCTTTCATCAATTTCCTTAAGAGTTCCAGAGTCCACTCCGCCACCATACCCTTGGTTGACTGGGGGCGCAGTATTGGTTTGAGGAGGTGCTGTGTTAGCAGGTGCTGCCGGTGGATTTTGTGCGTGCGCTGATAATGAAAGGAATGTGCAGCTAGTGATCACTATTTTGACGAGTGTTCTATTCTTAGAGTCTAAAACCTTATTCATTTTGTTTCCCTCCAGATGAAAAATTATACTGCAAATGCAGTACCGTTTATCGGCACTTTGTCGGGAAAGTTTACGCTTCAAAATGAAACGGGCAGCTTTATAGAGCCGCCCGTTTCAGAATGAGATATTTCTAAATGAAGTGGTATTACAATGCTAAATTAGAAGTGCATTGCGGACAACGTTTTGCCTTTATTGGAATCGTTGACGCGCACTCAGTGCATTCTTTTGTCGTAGGAATAACTGGAGCTGCCTCTTCTTGCTTTTTCAATTTATTAGCGGCTTTTACAATCATGAAGATCGCAAAAGAAATAATTAAAAAATCGATAATCGCATTTAAAAACATTCCATAATTCAGAGTAGCTACCCCGGCTTTTTTGGCCTCTTCCAAAGTATTATAATGATCACCGTTGAAGGCGATAAATAAGTTTGAGAAGTCAACTTTGCCAAGAGCCAAGCCGATAAAAGGCGTAAGTACATCAGACACAAATGAAGAGACAATCTTACTGAAAGCTGCTCCAACGATGATACCAACTGCGAGGTCTAGTACATTACCTCGCATAATAAATGCTCTGAATTCTTTAAACATAAATATCTCCTAGAACTTAGCAACTAAGTTCATTGTAGTGGTTGTTGTTGTGTACTTTGTGTTTGCAGGTGGCAGATTTTGGTATTGAAGTAAGTAAGCCACTTTCAAAGAAAAGATTGAATTAAGCATAATGTTTAAAGATGCTTCTGTATTCGCTAAGTAGGCATCTTTTTCAGTAAAGTTTGGAAGATATTCCGCCCAGTATTTGAAAGATAATGTCTTATCTAAAGCTTTTGTGACCTCAGAATAAAGGCGACCAAGATTGTCATTCTTTAATGAACCATCAGTTCCTAGATATTTTTGGTAACGATAACCGGCCTCAGCAGACCAAGTTAGTTCGTCACTTTTTACAAAGTAGTATTTCAAACCGGCATCCGAAGAATCTCTTTGGATGTAACCGTTGAACTTATCGCTCTCTGCTTTGTGCCCAACGTACACACTGAAATGTTCACTCAAGGTTCTCTCGTAACGAACTCCGGCTTCCCAGTTCAAAGCACTTTCAATTCCGTTGGAATCCGTTTTTAGATAACGCCCAAAAAGTGAGTACACGTTTTGATCGTAAGTGTAGGTAGCTTTTGCTTTTGAATTATAACTTTCAGAATCGTTGTTTCCACTGACAACGATAGCACCAGCTTCTGCTTCGCCTTTAAATTGGGCGAAGGCTGCATTGCCTAATGTGAAACAAAGAATAAAAACAGCTGCAAT
Source organism: Bdellovibrio bacteriovorus W (assembly GCA_000525675.1). NCBI lineage: Bacteria > Pseudomonadati > Bdellovibrionota > Bdellovibrionia > Bdellovibrionales > Pseudobdellovibrionaceae > Bdellovibrio > Bdellovibrio bacteriovorus. The sequence continues at coordinate 2,862,811 of CP002190.1, read as the reverse complement.
TGATCCGCGCATAGTAGAACTCCTTTTTCTGCGATCATATGGTCAAACATAAGCATAGATTTTATAGTGCTTTAGTCTAGAAAAAAGGATGAGATAATGCAAAAAGTCTGATAAATTTTTTATCTAGCAAGTGAGAGTGATAAGAGGAAGTTCGTAGCTGTGCAAAAAGGGTTTAATTCAGACATTCAAGTTCGCGGAAATAGCTATCATGTCCAAACAGAGGATTGGGGTCTTGCAAATCCTTTTCTAGTGAGTCGAATCTTCCGCAATGGTGCGGTAGTAAAGACAATCAAGACTCCTTACAACGACGTTCTTTCTGCAGGCTCCGCCAGAGTGGATGAGGCCATCAAACAAGCTTTGCACCGGCAGCATTCCACCATTATCGATACTCTGATGAGTGGTGGCTTCATTTAAAAACTTTGATTTTGCATGGGGATTCTAAATCCTCGACTTTTGCCTGATACTCAGTGTTATCTAAACTGCATATCATATCTACATGATAGAGTTTCGACATGTTTACAAGACATATCCAGGTCCCGTGCATGCGTTGAAAAACGTAGATTTGCGCATCGACAAAGGCGAATTTGTATTTTTAACGGGACCGAGTGGGGCTGGAAAAACCACGCTTTTTAAGATGATCTCGGGTTATGACATTGCTACTTCCGGTGAAGTGCAAGTCGCGGGATTTGATTTGATCAATATTCGCTCCCAAGAGATTCCTTTTTTTCGCCGTAAAATTGGTGTGGTCTTTCAAGATTTCAAGCTCCTAAAAGGTAAAACCGTTTTTGAAAATGTAGCGCTTCCCCTTGAGATTCGCGGAGAGAAGAAATCCTTTATTCAAAAACGCGTCGGGGAAGTTCTTGAACAAGTGGGGCTTGCACATAAGCACGATCAATATCCTGAGTTTATTTCCGGCGGAGAGCAGCAGAGAACAGCCATCGCGAGGGCTATAGTTCATCAGCCGGGGGTTTTAATTGCCGATGAGCCGACGGGAAACTTAGATCCACGCCTAAGCGAAGAGATTATGGATCTATTAGAGAGAGTTTGTGCGCAGGGAACGACAGTCTTTGTTGCGACCCACGCTCTTGATATGGTTCGGGCTCGCAAAAAACGCACGCTTCATCTGAAGGATGGAATGATTGTCGAGGATCGAGCATGAGCTATACACAACAAACGACGGCCCTTAAGTTTGCAACTTTCTTCGTAATTACATCGTGTTATCTAGTTATAGCAGCAAGTCTTGTTTTTGGTTTAAATTTGAAGAGCTTGCTGTCGCAATGGGGAGAGGACGTGCAAATGACCGTCTATCTTTCTCCTGAAATCACTGAGATTCAGAAACAGGCCATTGAAAAAGATCTAAAGGCGCAGGCAGCGGTCGAGAACTTTGAATTTATTTCTCAGACAAAGGCGTTAGATGATTTTCGCGAGCAGATTGCTAGCTACGCACCTGATGTCACTAAGGATGAAGACCTGCTGACATTGATCCCAGCGAGTTATCAAATCAGCCTCCATCGCGATATTCCTATTACTGAGCAGACGCAGGCTCTTAAGAGTGTAGAGCTTGCGATGGTTAAGCAGGAAGGAGTGGATGAGGTGAGCTATGGTCAGGACTGGATCGAAAAGTATTCAGCTCTGTTGCGAGTCGTGGATATCGTTTTCTACGCACTGATCTTCATTATCGTTATTGCGAGTCTATTTGTGGCGTCAAATTCTCTCAGAGCGTCCATCGCCAATCGCCGCGACGAAATCGTTGTTTTAGAAATGATCGGAGCTACGTTCACAAGCATTCGTCGTCCTTATCTAATTGAAGGGGCATTGACGGGACTTTTTTCTGCGATTCTCGCCATAGCTCTTTCAGCCCTTGGAGTTTATCTTTTTAAGTCACAGGCTTCGGGCGCTTTAAGCTTTTTAAAATTGAATGAAACAATCCGCTTTCTATCAGTCATGGGAACCGTAGGTTTTGTCGCCGTTGGGGCTGGGATAGGGGCCTTGGCGTCCTTCATGTGTGTGCGTTCGATTAATGATGGATATGCAGGGTCGAGACGATGAAGAAGATGATACCTTTGCTTGCATGTGTATTTATATCATTTTCGTTTGCTTACGGAAATGGTGTGGATGTATTGGCAGAGGACTTCGCTAAAACTCGACAGGAAGTCGAAGAGGCAGAAGTTAAGCAAAGACAGGTTCTGTCTGCACTTTATCAACTCAACTCGCGCATCAAAAAAAGTGTGACTCAGCGAGGAGAGCTTTCGCAACAAAGGGCTTTGCTTGAGTTAAATATTGCAAAGCTTGAAAAGGGAATCCAGGAGCTCACGGTTTCCACAGCAAAACAAAGAGTGATGCTCGCGGAGCGATTGCGTGCGATTTATAAATTAGGTGGAGCCCCTATTGCGAGATTTATTTTTTCTGCGCAAAGTTCTGAGTCGCTAAATAGAAATCTAAAAATCATGGGCGTTGTGGCTAGTCGTGATCTGGAGCTGAATAAAAAATTATCAGAAAGACATGAAGGTCGTATTAGAAAAGAAGACGAAACTCTCTTCACAGCTTTCTCGACTTAAGTCGGTCGAGACTTCGATCACCCATCAAGAGGCAAGTTTACGAAAAGAAGAGGCCTTAAGAAGAAAGCTTCTTGAAGGAATTCGTCGCAACAAACGCTTTGCCCTTAATAAGATCAATTCTCTTCGTGAGAAGTCTTTGAATTATAACCTAGAAGACGCAGGTCTTTTTGATCTTTTGTTTAAGCCTTCGTTTGCAGATCAAAAAGGCGAACTTCCTCGGCCGCTCTCAGGCGAGATAATTCAGAAATTTGGACTTATGAAGGGACAAGTTTATCCCTATACTGTTGCTCACAAAGGAATCTTCATAGCTTCCAATCGAGGCAACGAAGTGAAGTCTATCTTTGGGGGAAAAGTTTCCTACGTGGGGCAACTTCCTGGATATGGGCAGACTTTGATTATTGATCACGGCGACCACTACTACAGTGTTTATGGAAATACTGAAGCAGTGGAGGTAAAGTTAGGAGATGAAGTTACTCAATCTCAAGTCATCGCAAAAGCAGGTCCGGCGGCTATTGAAAGAAATGCTGGATTGTACTTTGAGATTCGCCATTTCTCTGAACCCTACGACCCGCAGCAATGGATGAAAGGACTCTAACCATGCGCTCGATTAAAAAATACTGGAAAACATATTTGCTGAGCACAGCCTTGCTGGCGTCTCTATTTCTTATGGCTGCGTCGGGCTTTCAGGTAAGAGCTTTTGCGCAAGAGCGCTATGCTGAGTTGCAAAACTTCAGCAAAGTTTTGAACCTGATTCAGCAGTACTACGTTGAAAGCACTGACACGAAAAAGCTTATCTACGGAGCCATTAAGGGAATGCTGCGTGAGTTAGATCCGCACACAAACTTTATGCCGCCAGAGCTATTTAAAGATTTTGAAACTGAAACGTCTGGCGAGTTCGGTGGCTTGGGGATTGAAATTGCGATCCAAAACTCTATTCTAACGATTATCTCTCCGATTGAGGATGCTCCAGCTTGGGAAGCGGGAATTAAAGCCGGCGATAAAGTCATTGCGGTAGACGGAACAAGTACGAAGGGTATGAGCCTTGTTGAAGCCTCTCAATTAATGCGCGGGAAAAAAGGCAGCAAGGTTGTCTTGCGAGTTGTGCGTGATGGAGAAGAAAGCCCACGCAACATCACAGTTGTACGTGGCAGTGTGAAGATCAAGTCGGTGAAGTATACAGATTTGGGTGATGGCTTTGCGTATGTGAAAATCACAAGTTTTATCGAAAACACTTCCAAGGATTTAAAGAAAGCCCTAGAGAAGCATCAGAAAGACAATAAAGGAAAAATCTCGGGTCTTTTAATAGATCTTAGAAGAAATCCAGGGGGGCTTTTAGATCAAGCAGTGAGAGTGAGCGATATGTTCCTTAAAGAAGGAGTTATCGTGAGCACCATTGGTAGAAATAAAAATGATAAAGAAGTGGCTTCAGCGACTCGTAAAGGTGAGTACACTGGGTTCCCACTTGTGATTCTTGTAAATGAGTACTCAGCAAGTGCGAGTGAAATTGTTTCCGGGGCTCTTCAGGATAATAAGCGTGCTTTGATCGTGGGGCAGAGAACATTTGGTAAAGGTTCCGTACAGTCTGTTATTAAATTGGGAGATGGCAGTGGATTGAAGTTAACGGTTGCCCGTTACTACACTCCGAGTGGAGTTTCTATCCAAGCTGAGGGAATCCATCCTGACATCGAAATTGATGATGTGGATCCAGAGGCATTTGCAAAGGCTGTTGTAAAAACACAGACAACTCGTGAGGGTGATATCGCAGGACACTTGAAGGGTGACAAAGAAAAGGCTGCTGAAAAGCTTGATATTAAACAAGGTACCGAAGAGGGCGCTTTGGCTTGGTGGAAAGACGTGGGCTCTAAGAATCAGGAAAAGCTAAGTCCTCGCGAGAAGTTATTCAAATCTGACTATCAGGCCTACCAAGCATTTAGCTACCTAAAGGCGTGGGATACTTTGAAGGTTTTGACGCGATAGTTATTGATTAAGGGATTTTTCGAGGTTCTACTCTCTAGCGAATTTAGAGGAGGGGACCTCGAAATGTTCTCGTGGATTTTGAGCGTTTTGGTAGCGGGAAGTTCAGCTTACGCTAATGTTAATTTTGAAAAGGGCGATACTTTTAACGCCACATCTATATCTGGGCAGGTTCATGTGACGTGCTCGGGATTCAACGGTCAAGGGACCGCATCTTTTGTTTGTAGAGATATCGTTCTAGATCCAAGTGCTTACAGTCATGTGCGCGGAATCGTAGACTCGCGTATTGAGAAGGTAGAGCTGACATCTCTGCGTGCTGATAGTTCAACTCGTGTTAAAGTTTTAGGTTATGACGGTAAGCGTGGCCGTTCGATGGAGGCTGCAAATCTTTGGATTTCTACGATCTTCCAAAAGCCGCTGCTATTGCATGGAAGAAATATTATTAGCTATAAAATGACCGGACGAGGGATGAATCCCGATGTTTATTATGCGGGCTCTTTTGAGGTGCAAGTGAATCAAGGAGAGGCTCGGCAGTGCCGCCTAGGGCACTATCAGTCTTCAGATGTGAATGACTGTAATTCGCCATATTCGATTTGTCAGAGATACTTTCAAGAAAACAAAAATTGCCAATAAAAAAAGCGACCTTCTCAGGTCGCTTTTTTATTTAGATCATCTACTAAGACTTAAACCTTAGGTTCTTCGTCTTTAAGTGCGCTTGCTGGCACTTCTTTGACTTTTACAGATTTGTTGAGGAAGTCGATCACTTTCTCTTCAGTAATCATATAAGTCATGCGGCTAGCTTGCTCTGGACGGCCGTAGAATTCTTTAATGCGAGCTTCATCGATACCTGTTTGTGCAGCGTACTCAGTGAACTTTGCATCAAGATCTTCTTTTTTGCAGAATAGATCGTGTTTCTTTGCAATAGCATCAACTAGGAAAGAAGATTGGATCATCTCAGATGCTGTTTTTTCAAAATCAGAATCCCATTTATCAACATAAGAAGCGAAATCTTCAGGGCCCATGCCTTGATCAGACATTCTTTTCTTGAAGTCTTCTACTAGAGAATTCTTCTGCTCTTTCAAAAGAGAAGGAGGAACTTCAACTGGATTTTCCTTTACAAGAACTTTAAGCATTCTGTTTTTGAAGGCATCTTCAATGCGCTTTTTATCGTTCGCTTGAAGGTCTTCTTCGATGGTTTTTTTTAAAGCATCTAGGTCAGCAGGGCCACCAAGAGTTTTGATGAACTCATCATTTAGCTCAGGAAGAACTTTTGCTTTTAGTTCTTTCAAAGTAACTTTGAACTCAACTGGTTTACCAGCCAACTCTGCAGAGTGGTATGGATCTGGGAATTTCAAAGATAGAGTTTTTGTCTCTCCAGCTTTCATTCCGATGATGCCATCTTCAAAGCCTTCGATGAATTGTTTCGCGCCAAGATCTAAGTTATGGTTTGTGCCAGAACCGTTTTCCAGTGGTGCTCCACCCATCATACCTTCGAAGTCGATAACAGCTACGTCGCCGATTTTCGCAGCTCTTGCATCAGTTACTGTTTCAAGGCTTGCGCGAGAAGCGCGGATGTTTTCTAGCACTTCGTTTACTTTGTTAGAATCGAACTCAAACTTTTCTTTTTCAACTTCAAGGCCTTCATACTTCTTCAAGTTGATTTCAGGGCGAACATCAAAGTTTGCCGCAAACGAAAAATCTTTGTCTTCTGTAGGATCAGCAAATTCAAATTCTGGGTAGCTAATTGGTTCGATCTTGTGTTCATCAAGCGCGATTGGGTAATGCTTTTGAATAAGATCTTGAACAACGTCTTGCTTTACGCGGTCACCGTAGAGGCTTTTGATTGTGCTGATCGGAGCCTTTCCTTTACGGAAACCTTTAATTGTCACGTCACGCTGAATACCGTTGAAAACTTTTTGGAATGCGCTTTGTACAGTCGCAGCTGGAATTTCGACCTTCAATTTTCTGGATAAATTAGAGACTTTTTCTAGATTTGATTTCATGTCATTTTCTCCTAATAACAAACTGGTGAATACTAGAGGAGTCGCTGCTTTAAGGCAACGCTATCGCAGTGCGCAATGCCTATAAAACATAGGTCAGACACAATTTTGGTCTATGGACCAAGAAATACACTTCGTAACGGGAAAAGGCGGCGTCGGCAAGTCAGTGGTGGCAGCGGCACTTGCTTTTAAAATGAGCCAAAAAGGCCAAAGAGTTCTCCTTGTAGAGCTAGGTGATCAGAGCTTTTACAAGGACTACTTTCGTCTTCCAAGGGTGGGTTTTGCACCTGTTTCCTTGGCAGGAAATCTTGATGTGGCTCTGTGGACGGGGGCGGAGTGCTTAAGAGAATATGCCCATCATCTGCTCAAGGTCGAAAGGCTTGCAAATCTCTTTTTTGAAAACCCAGTTATGCGCACATTTCTGAATATAGCTCCAGCGCTTTCAGAGCTGGCCATCTTAGGAAAAATCACTTCAGGTCCCAGAAAGCACGGACCAGCTCTTCCGTATGACTGTGTTGTTGTCGATGCCTATGCAACGGGGCATTTTTTAGCGCTGTTGGATGCGCCGTCGGGAATGGGGCAAGTGGTACAGTTTGGTCCTATGGCAGAGCAGAGTCGATCCATTGTAGCAGTGACAAACGACCCTGGTATTTGCAGATATCATGTCGTGACCTTGCCAGAGGATTTGCCGATCAAAGAAAGTCTTGAACTGCGTCAGGGATTAATAGCAAAGACGGGTATCGAGCCTGCGGTCTTATTAAATAAAGTATTAAAGACTGATATTTCCCTAGAAGAACTGCAAAAAATTTCTGAAGGCTTAGATGATGAAGCGCAGTTTGCGGGATACTTAAAGTTCCAAACGGCAAAAAAAGAAGAAGCTTACAGAACTTTATCGAATGAGTATCAAGTTGTAACGGAGTTGCCTTTTGTTTTCTCGATGGACCCATGGGAAATTATAAAAGAGCTTCAGGGGGCGTTGCCATGAAGCAAAATCGTTTTGAAGGCACGAAAGTTTTAGTTTGTATCGGTAGTGGCGGCGTTGGAAAAACCACGGTGGCCGCTTCGTTGGCAGTTCAAGCGGCTCAAGAGGGATTGCGCGTTCTGGTTTTGACGATTGATCCTGCTAAGCGACTGGCTCAAACGCTGGGCATTGAGGGAACTGGAGATGTGACACGAGTTCCTCTGCAGAATTTTTCAGGAGAACTCTTTGCGTCAGTGATAGATCATAAAAAAACCTTTGATGAGTTTGTCTTAAGAGCTGCTCGCAAAGCCGAATCGGCCGAAAAGCTTTTGCAAAATCGTCTCTATCAACAACTTTCGACAAGTCTCAGTGGATCTCAAGACTTCACCGCCTTAGAAAAACTTTATTCCTGTGTTGAGTCTAAAGACTATGATCTTGTGATCTTAGACACTCCGCCAACCAAGCATGCCATGGACTTCTTAAATGCCCCGCAAAAGCTTGCGGCCTTATTTAATGAAGGTGTTGCAAAATGGTTTAGAGAGCCAGCGCAAAAAGGGTTCTTCAGTGGAGTTTTGCAGATGGGCACTAAGCAAGTTTTAAAAGCCTTAGAAACTCTGACGGGATCAGGATTCATTAAAGAGCTTGCTGATTTTTTCTCAAGCATCGAGCAATGGCAAAAAGAGTTGAACCAAAGAACTACAGAGGTTCATCGAATGCTTGTGGCTCCCAGTACGCAGTTTTGTTTGGTGACATCTTTTGATCAGAGTAAACTCAATGAAGCTTCCTATTTTTCAAAAGAGATTCGTAAAGGGGGCTATCACTTGAGTCGCGTTGTGATTAATCGAACATTTCCATTCTGGCTCAAGTTAGAAGCTGAGGCGGGGGAAGGCAGTGGAAAACTTCACAGTCTTTTTTTAGAAATGAAGCAGTATTATCAAAAGCGACAGCAACTCTATTCAGAATTTGCAATGACGTTGCCAAAGGATGTCGATCTTTATCGCATTCCAGATATGGTAGAGGATATTTCAGATCTAAAGGGTTTAGAAAAAATCAGTGCGCTTTTAAAATTAGGGGATAAAGATGTTACTCACTAAATTATTTCTTTTGTTATCAGCCGTTCTGGTAGTTAGTGGTTGTCAGACTTCACCGAAAGCTGAAGTTGATATCACTGCCGAGATTTTTTCTTTAGAAAATGCTCAAAAGATGTTGGATTTAGGTCGTTACGCCGAATCAAAAATTCTCTTTAAGGACTTTCAATTTAAGTACCCGCAAACGAAATATCTTTTTGCTTCTAAGATTGGTGAAATGGATAGCTATATCGGTTTGGGAGAATACGACGAAGCCGTCAAAATCGGGCGAGATATTATCGTAAAAAACATCACTGATAATTCAGCCATCGCTGCATTGGTTATGTACAAGCTATCCTTTGCCTATGAAGCTATGGGGGATGAAGCCAAAGCTGTTTCTTCGTTATTAGATGCTAAAAAATATGCTACTGACTTACCTCCCTTTGTTGCTTATGCAGAGATTCCAGCAAGGCTTGCAAGCTTATATGCCCGACAATACCGCACGGATGAGGTCAATCAATACTTAGATGAGGCAGAAAAAGGAATTGAGAGATTGCGAGCAACTTCCTTGGATCGAGAAATGCCTTGGTTGGGAAAAACCTATGTGCAGATGGGTCTGATTTCAACGAACCAATTATCATCGGATAACTATGAAAACGTTGTCGCAAGCCAGAAGGCCGTACAAAAGTATTTATTAAGGGCTCTAAAGCTTAATGATGCTCGTTGGTCGGAGCAGGCTTTGCTCAAGTTGCGCGAAAACTACGGAGCTTTTTCGATGCAGATTTCTTTAGAAAAAGATGCCGATAGAAGATCTCAGCTTGCTGGTGATTTCTATGATTTAATCGCAGAATCCAAGCTTTATCGTCCTCGAAAAATATCGAATAAATTTGAATCAGAGTTTTTTCAATATTTAGCCATATTGGAAAAAGATACAGAGAGGGTTATTTATAGCAATACGCCTCGCAATTTCTTAACTCCTGAGTCAGAATCTTTGAATAGTTTAAAGCGTGCAGGACCTATGAAGAATGGTAGAGCCTTGCCAGCGGGGGAGAAGTCTTCTATAACGACTCCTTACAAAGTGATTCCGAGTGAAGATCCCAATTTATAGGGAGTCAACGTAAGGGGGAAATGTGGCGAAACTAGAGCTTCATGAGCGTACGCTCGCCAATATGGATAAGATTTGCAATTGGTTTGACCAGAAAACCGCGGCGGTCGCTTATCCGATTTATTCAAGTTATGATATTCGCGATTCTGGATACAAAGTTTCAAACGTAGATGCGAATATTTTTCCGGCAGGATTTAATAATATTTGCAGCGCAGATAAAGAAACTTCTATCGGTTTGATGGATCGCTATATCAGCAAGCACTATGGCCAAGATGTGCGCAATATCTTGTTGGTGACAGAAGAACACACTAATAATGCTTATTACTGGGAAAATGTATTCACCATCAAGCGCCTAATCGAGAGTAGTAATCGCACAGTGAGAGTTGCGATTCCGCGAGAACTTGCAGAGCCTTTGAAGGTCACAAGTTCAGCAGGAAACGAAATCACAGTATACTCTGCTCTTGTAGATAAATGGGAAGATTTCACTCCAGATCTTATTATTAGCAATAATGATTTTTCTGAATCATACGAAGAGTGGGGAGCTAGCATTCAAGGTTTTGCCATGAATCCTCCAAGGGAGCTTGGCTGGTATCAGCGTAAGAAAAGCACTTACTTTGAGCACTACAATCGCCTTGTGGACGAATTTGCGGCAATCACTGAGATCGATCCTTTCTTATTGAGAGTGGAAACAGAACTGTTTGAAAATTTTGATATCGCAGATGAGGCGAGCCGTGAGGCTTTAGCGCTGAGGGTTGAAGCTATGTTGGCGCACCTGCGTGATGAGTACGCAAAGCGCGGTATTCAACAAGAACCCTTTGTTTTTGTTAAAAACAATGCCGGCACTTATGGTCTTGCTGTGATTCGTGTTGGCTCTGGTGATGAAGTTCGTCAGTGGTCGTACAAGTCTCGCAAGAAAATGAAAGCCGCTAAGGGTGGCCGTGATGTGGAAGAAGTTATTATTCAAGAGGGCATTCCTTCCATTGTTCAATCTGAGGAAGCTAGCGCTGAGCCTGTGATTTATATGATTGGTTCTGAGTTAGCGGGGGGCTTTTTACGTACGCATGCAGAGAAAGGCTCCACGGACAGTCTGAACTCTCCAGGCGCCGTGTATAAGCGCCTGTGCGTCTCTGACCTTGCCATCAACACTCCGGGCTGTCCGCAAGAGAACGTCTATGGTTGGACGGCAAAGCTAGGACTTTTGGCCATTGCCGAAGAGGCTAAGGCGTTGAACGCGAAGTTTAAGAACTATAAGTAGCAGGTCCATGGCCGAGGTTCTTCTCGGCCATCTACTCAAAGGGGCCCCTCCATTCTAAAATAAATACTTGAGGGGTCTTCACATGAAAAAATACATATCGGCTTTCGCACTTTTTGCAGTGACTTTTTCCATTGGATTTTCTCTTTATAACTCTGAAGAGTCTGAGTATCAGAGTTTGCGCAATCCCGCGGCTGTGCAGTCATCCTATGATTTCAGTCATCTTTCCGGTGCTAAGCTTGAGAACGCTTTAAAGGATCGCATCTTGGCGGGGCTACACTTCGAGAAGCGCCCTGAGAATACGAAAATTCAATTAGGACATTTTGTATTTGTGAATGATCAAGGGCAAAGAGTCTTTGGTTGTGAGCAGTTTCAAGAAGTCACTCTGACTTTTGAAGCAGAGGGTGCTTCAGTGGCTGGTGCTAAACCTCGCATGGAGGTAAAGGGATTGTGCCAACAGTCTAACGATATGACGAAGATTTCTTCACTCTTTATTCCTGTGAATCAAATCTTGAATGAAACGCCGACGGACAGTGAGTTTTCTTATAACGGCGAATCAGAAGTGTCTATTCGCTTTGTGAACTTAGCAGATGAGTGGCCACGTCTATGGCTTTTAAAGCAAGTTTCATTTAATGGGGCTAAGCAGAGCAAGCTTGTGATTGAAAGTGACGAAGTGGCACAAGTTCTGGGCCACCCCGTTGTTTTGAAATTCTAGATCTCAACAAATTTTCTTTGTTCAAAATTGAATTCTAGGAGGCGTCCACCTTCTAGATCAAAGAACCATCCAAAAAGTTTCAGATCTCCTTGAGCCATTCTTTCTTGAATAAATGGAAACGTCATAAGATTTTCCATCGAAATCAAAACTGCTTTTTTTGCGCAAAGATGAAGTTGCTCTTTCAGAGGAGCATTTGGAATTTCTTGTAGAACTTCAATCTTTGCCTCTTTAGCAATTTTCATCCAAGAAGAGATAAAACTTCCTTTGTCTTGATCGTATGTACCTTCTAAAAGGGCTCGAATTCCACCGCATTGTTCATGGCCAAGGACGATAACGTTATCAACTCTTAGAATTTTCACCGCAAACTCAATCGTCGAGCTCACCCCGTGAAATCCACCACCGGTTTCGTAAGGGGGAACAAGGTTGGCGACGTTTCGCATAACAAAGAGATCGCCGGGTTCGGCTTTTGTCAGAAGAGCTGGATCGGCGCGAGAGTCACTGCATCCTATGATAAGTGTTTTTGGTGATTGGCTATTTGTGTTGAGTTGTTGGAAGAGCTCAGGATCTTTTTCAAAGTACTTCACTCTGAATCTTCTAAACCCATCAACTAACTTTTTGATTTCATCTGTCATAAAAAAACCTCAGGAGTTATATTTCCTGAGGTTTTTTTTAGGTTCAATAAAATAAAAACAAAAACGAGATAAAAAAGCTATCTGGAACTAGAGAGGGGATAGGCTCCCTCTCTCTCGAAACGCTGTGTTATTAAGCGTGCTGTTTTGCAAGCTCAACAAACGTTCTCAGCATCGCGCCAGAAGCACCTTTTTTCGGAGCGTAAGGAAGTCTATTGCCAACAGCCCACGCAGTACCTGCGATATCAAAGTGTGCCCAAGGGATTCCTTCACCCACAAACTGCTCAAGGAAAGCTGCTGCAGTTGCAGAACCAGCACCTCTGAATGAAGAGATATTAGAGATATCTGCAAATGTACCTTTGATATCTTTAACGTGGTAGTCGCAAAGAGGCATGTTCCATACCCACTCACCAGAAGTTGTCGCCGCTTTTTCAATTTTGTTTTTCAAATCAGCATTGCGAGTGAAATAACCAGTGTGTGTATTGCCTAGAGCAATAACGATAGCGCCAGTTAAAGTTGCAGCGTCGATGATGATTTGCGGCTTTAATTCAGTAGCGTAAGAAAGGGCATCCGCTAGGATTAAGCGACCTTCAGCATCTGTGTTGTTAACTTCAAATGTTTTACCATTGCGAGCTGTATGGATATCGCCAGGCTTAGTTGCCGCAGGACCTACTAGGTTTTCAGTGGCAGCCACAAGGCCGACAGCGTTGATTTTAAGTTTTAGTTTTGCAATAGCGATTAGAGTTCCGATCACGTTCGCGCCACCGCACATATCGTATTTCATTTCTTCCATACCCGCAGATGGTTTAATAGAGATACCACCGCAGTCGAAAGTTAAACCTTTACCAACGAAGACAACAGGCTTTTTAGTTGCTGCTGCGCCTTTGTATTCCATGATGATGAAGCGTGGATCTTGTGCAGAACCATTGGAAACTCCAAGAAGGCCACCCATTTTTTCTTTTTTAATACGAGCTTTGTCCCAAACAGTAACTTTCAGTCCAGTACCCTTAGCGGCGTTAACAGCCTCTTGAGCCAAGATTGATGGAGTCATTAGATTTCCAGGCATGTCACCAAGACGTTTTGAGAAATTTGAGCATGAAGCTAAGATAACACCTTCGTTGAAGGCATCTTTAACTGCTTTCTCGGTAGCAAGTTTAGAAACTACATGGAAAGTAAGTTCTTTCTTCTTCTTATCTTCTTTTTTAGAAGACATAAGTTCATCAAATACATAAGAAGTTAGGATCAAACCTTCTACAGTCGCGCGAACAAACTCAGGCGCTTCTTTTTTAGAAGTTGTAATGCCATCAAAGTGAAGAACAGCTTCATCAACTCCCAAAGCTTTCACAGCTTCGTAAGCAGCAGCCACAGCTTGGCGAACTGTTTCGTGAGTCATGTCTGCTTCTTTACCTAAGCCGATAACCACAACATTGCGGAAACCTTTGTAAGAGATCTCTCTGTAAGAGATAGCTTCAAGGTGTTTTCCAGTGATGATTTTGTCCTCGATAGAAGGAGCTAGTTTTTTACCTAGATCAGAATGAGTCAGTTTTGCGAGCTTATTTTTTTCATCAGAAGCTACTGAAAACACGACCAAAGCCGGGCTAGTCATCGTTTGAATGTCTTTGTTGATTAAATTGCAAGTCATGTGAACCCCTTAATATGATTCGGTTTTGTGAAACGCTATTAGATGTAGCACAGAGGTATTTATGGACCAAGGCTTTTTCATAAAGTCCTGCGAAACTATTCCGATAGGTAGCACAGAATGACACTTCAATTACAACCACAGGAGACAGCAGTGGCACTCATCCCATACGTCATAGAACAAACATCCAAGGGCGAAAGATCCTATGATATTTACTCAAGACTTCTTAAGGATCGCATCATTATTCTTGGATCTCCGGTAACGGACGAGATTGCCAATGCGATTATTGCGCAGTTCCTATTCCTAGAGGTTGATAATCCAGATAAAGATATCCATCTCTACATCAACTCTCCTGGTGGAAGTGTTTCCGCAGGATTGGCGATTTACGATATTATGCAATTTGTTAAGTGTGACGTAGCGACATATTGTATGGGCATGGCTGCAAGCATGGGATCGTTGCTTTTAACGGCAGGTACTGAAGGCAAGCGCTACAGTCTTCCGAACACGCGTATCATGATCCATCAGCCACTTCTCGCGGGTGGCGGATTGTCGGGTCAGGTGACTGATATCGAAATTCATGCAAGAGAGCTCATCAAGACAAAAGAAAAACTCACTCGTATTTACGAGACTCACACGGGCAAACCATATGAGTTCTTGAGAGAACAGATGGAACGCGATAACTTTATGGATCCATATCAGGCAAAAGAATTTGGTTTGCTTGATCATGTCGTAGAATCTAGAAAAGCGAAAAAAGGATAAACTTGAATGACAACTAAAGACACGAATGGCGCTTTAAGGTGTAGTTTTTGCGGCAAAGGACAGAAAGAAGTTAAAAAACTGATTGCTGGCCCAGGTGTTTACATTTGCGATGAATGTATTGATCTATGCAATGACATTATCGATGAAGAAAAAGATAGAGAGACGGCGGTAAAAGGTACTTTTAAAGTTCCTAAACCAGCAGATATCAAAACATATCTTGATGATTACGTAATTGGTCAGGTCCAAGCGAAGAAAACTTTGGCAGTAGCGGTTCATAATCACTATAAGCGTGTGAATGCTTTATCAAGTGGTAAAAAGAGTGCTGAAGTTGAGATGCAGAAATCCAACATCTTACTTATTGGACCAACGGGATCGGGTAAAACTTTACTAGCACAAACGATTGCTAAAATCTTGAACGTCCCTTTTGCGATGGCAGATGCGACGACATTGACTGAAGCCGGTTATGTGGGTGAAGACGTTGAAAACGTTGTCCTGAATCTTCTGCAAGCTTCTGATTACGATGTTGAAAAAGCCCAGCGTGGAATTATCTACGTGGATGAGATCGATAAAATTGCTCGTAAGTCAGAGAACCCCTCTATCACGCGCGACGTGAGTGGTGAGGGTGTTCAGCAAGCACTTTTGAAAATTCTTGAAGGTACGGTTGCGAGCCTTCCACCAAAAGGTGGAAGAAAGCATCCACAGCAAGAGTTTATTCAAGTGGACACAACAAATGTTCTCTTCATCGTGGGTGGAGCGTTTGTGGGCTTGGATAAAATTATCGAAAACAGAACTTCGAATCGTACGATGGGTATTGCCGCCGACATCCGCTCTGAAAAAGAAGTGGAAAAGAGTGCGGATATCTTAACTAAGATTGAACCAGATGACCTTTCAAAATTCGGTTTAATCCCGGAGTTTATTGGTCGCTTGCCAGCAATCGCGGTTCTAGCTCCTTTAGATGAAGAGGCCTTAATGGATATTCTTGTTCGCCCTAAAAATGCGATTACGAAGCAATATCAAAGACTTTTTGGTTTTGAGGGAGTAGAGCTGAAATTTACTGACAAGGCCCTGCGCGCAGTTGCACAGATGGCTTTGAAGCGTAAAACGGGAGCTCGTGGTCTGCGTGGAGTTCTTGAAACTGCTATGCTTGATATTATGTACGACATTCCATCACAAAATAATGTGAAGGAAGTCATCATTGATGAGAACGTGATCAATGAAAGTGCACAGCCAGTGATTGTCTATAAGACAGAAGAAGAAATCCAGGCTGAAGAGGAAGCAAAAAAGAAAAACACCGCCTAGTTGCAATTAAAAAATTAAAAATGAAAAAAAGCCAGAGAAGCACTCTCTGGCTTTTTTTCATTTGTAGAATTGCAGATGACAGGATCGTAAGTCGCCATTGGGACACGAATCTGAATAACCTCCTCACAGAGCGAGGGGATCAGAGATGCGCGATTTAATAGTAGTGGCAATGGTGATGGTTTTAGTCACGGGATTTGCGTTTTCCATTCATGGAATCGCGCAAGGGAAGCGAGACTTCAATTTGTCTACGGATGGGCATAACGCTATTGTTCAGGAATCTGCAAATCCGTCAGTAACATCTGTCGTAAAGCCGTAAAATCGACAGGCTTACTTAGGAAGCGAGAAGCTCCTAGTTGCAGAGCTTTTTGACGGAAGTCGGCAGATTCATAGGCGCTCACCATGTAGACCGGAAGTTGCGGGCTTAAAGCTCGGATCTGTTTAAGTAAAGAGAATCCATCCATCTCTGGCATATTGATGTCAGATAAGACGACATCTACCTTGGGAGTCTCTGGATTTTGCAAATAGTCCAAGCACTCGCGTGCACTCAGAAATGAAACTAGCTTTAGATTCTCGCCTATATTTGGAAAGATCTTTTTAAATCGTAACTTATACAGCATATGTGTATCTGCTTCGTCGTCGACGATTACTATATGAGTCATGTCGTCACTCTTTCATGGGCCAATGGAATCGACAATGAAAACTCGGTCCATTGTCCTAATTCGCTTGAATATTTAAGGGTGCCCCCGTGCTTTTGGGCAATGTTAAAAGCCACTGTCAATCCAAGGCCTGCACCCTCCCCAGAAGCTTTGGTACTGAGAAAAGGATCAAAAACTTTTTCGCCAAGAATGGATGGAATACCCGCCCCGTTATCGCGGATAGTGAGGACGGCCATTTCATCACGAACACTCGTGGAAAGAATAAGCTCGGGCTCGAAGCTCTTATTGGTGATGGATTTCTTTTCAAGAGCATTAATGGCGTTGTCAATAATATTGGTGAGAGCTCTCAAAAGAGAGTGTGGATAAACATGTGTAGAAATGTTTTCGGCAAGGCGATAGGTGACCTTTGGGGGAATATAACTAGATGCTAACGAACGAGAGGCGATTGTTTCTTGATAGGCCTTCATCATGATCTCGTTTAAATTCAAAACTTCATAGGTGTCGCTGTCGTATCCGGATAGAATTTGCATAGATCGTACAATCTGATCGATGCGTTGACTGTGTTTTAAAATCACCTTACTGATTTCGCCTACTTCTTCGAGAGACTCCGTATCTGTTAATAGTTCACTGAAATTTAAAACAAAGTTTAAAGGATTGCGGATCTCGTGGGCAACGCTTGCAGTAAGGCTGCCTAAGGAGGCCAATCTTTCTTGGGCAACCAGAGTTGCCTGCATGCGCTTAATTTGGTTCATGGCCTTTTCAAGGCTCGCATTTTTTGTCGTCAACTGACGAGTACGATCTTCAACCTTGGCTTCAAGATCATGATTAAGAGTTGAGAGTTTATTATTTGCTTCGAAGAGATCAGATCGAAAAGTGTTGATAGAGGTAACAAGTATGTCGAGTTCATCTTTTTGTGCATGATGGCGTTTTAAGCTTAAAGTGGCGCTTTCGTTTTTCACCGAGCTTTTTAAATATTCTGCGATTCTTTTGATATGAACCACTAAAACATTATTAAAAATAAAGAATAGGCAAAGAACTACCAGCAGCGTTTTTGCAGCCTCTCGAATAAATATCCAGCCTGCTTCGGTGAGGTAATGATTGCGAAGGGCACGAATATCCAGTTGAACCTCTAGGCTTCCGAGGGTCTCGTTATTTTCGGGGTAAATGATGTCGAAGTGCTTGTCCCCGTTGTCCAGAAGTTGAAAGTTACCGAACTCATAGAGAATGCGGCCATCGGCGGTCAGACGCAAGAAGCTCACGCCGGGAAGGCGGCTTAATCCCTCAAGCTGGATATTTAAAAGGCGAGTGTCATAGGCCCAAAGGTTTTCGGCAATCGATTGAAGGTAGGACGTTTCAATCACGCTTAAGTTTTCAGAAAGCTTTTTCAAATCACGTTGATAGTCGAAGTAGAGCTGGGCAGCAGTTAAGGCAATAGAGGCCAATAAGCTTATGGCGCCGGTCGCAATAAGTAACTTAAGAGATAGAGAATTTTTGCTGAACCAGCCACGACTCTTTATTACGCTCACACCTCTCTTATCGAACAAAATGACAAAAAAAGCATGATTTAACTAAGAAAATCCGATTACAAATCTGAAAGAATGACTGCAATCTTACATAATAATTAAGCCTGAAGCGAAGTCTCAAAGTGGGGTAAACTTATGAAAAACTGTCATAATAAACCTCGGGCTTTGGAATAGGGCTAGGAGTCTTTTTATAACGCCATATTTACTTCCCACCAATCGTTACCATAGTTAAGCTATAAGAAGAGTTTTGATGGTTTTTTAAAGGATTAATTAACCGTCATAAATTCGGCTTGGGTCTAAGCCTAAGTTAGCTCGAAAACCCACAGGGAGGGAGAGGATATGAGCGAGGGAAAAGTACAACAACTACCCCTTTTACCCCTAAGAGATCTCATCATTTTTCCACATATGATGATGCCTCTGTTCGTAGGTCGTGAAAAGAGTATAAACGCTCTTGAAGAGGCCATGAGTAAGCAAATTGATATCGTACTGGCTGCTCAAAAGGACGCCAAAACGAACAATCCCGAGCCTAAAGATATTTTCTCTATCGGCACTATCGGTACAATCATTCAGCTACTTCGATTGCCAGACGGAACAGTAAAAGTTCTGGTTGAAGGCAAGCGCCGTGTGAAGATTAAGAATTTCGTAAACAACGACAATTTCTTTGTGGTTGCGTGTGAAGCTCTTGAGGAAGACACAGAAAACATGGTTGAAGCGCAAGCGCTCGTGCGTTCTGTGAAATCAACTTTCGAAACTTACGTAAAATTAAACAAGCGCATCCCGCCTGAAATTTTAATGAGAGTTTCTACTATTGAAAATCCAGGAGAGCTAGCGGATATCATCGTTGCTCAACTGAATTTGAAATTAGAAGACAAACAATCTGCCCTTGAAATCATCGATCCAGCAGCGCGCCTAGAGCACCTGTTGAATCTAATGACGGGCGAGATCGAAATTCTTGAAGTTGAGAAGAAGATACGCACTCGCGTGAAGAAACAAATGGAGCGCTCTCAAAAAGAGTACTATTTGAACGAGCAAATGCAGGCTATTCAAAAAGAGCTTGGTGAAAAAGATGACTACCAAGCAGAGCTTCAGGATTTAGAGTTAAAAACTAAAGCTAAGAAAATGAGCCAAGAGGCTAAAGACAAAGTGATGAAGGAAATCAAGAAGCTTAAGATGATGTCTCCGATGTCAGCTGAAGCGACTGTGGTTCGCAACTACATCGACTGGGTTCTTTCATTGCCTTGGCAGGATTACACTGAAGAAAAGCATGATATTAAGAATGCACAGAAGATTCTTGATAATGACCATTGGGGCTTAGAGAAAGTTAAAGATAGAATTCTTGAGTACCTAGCAGTCCTTGCGATTTCTCCTGATATGAAGGGTCCAATCCTTTGTTTAGCGGGCCCTCCAGGTGTAGGTAAGACTTCTTTGGCAAGATCTATTGCAGAGTCGTTGAACCGTCAGTTTGCGAGAATCTCACTGGGTGGGGTTCGTGATGAAGCTGAGATCCGTGGTCACCGTAAAACATACGTAGGTGCGATGCCAGGTAAAATACTTCAAGCACTTCGTAAGGTTGATAAGGGGAATCCATTAGTTCTTCTGGATGAGATCGATAAAATGGCAAATGACTTCCGCGGAGATCCAGCGGCGGCGATGCTTGAAGTTCTTGATCCAGAACAGAACAGCACTTTCCAAGATCACTACTTGGAACTTGATTATGACTTATCAAAAGTAATGTTTATCGCTACTGCGAACTCATTGCACACGATTCCACGTCCATTGCTTGATCGTATGGAGATCATCAATTTGGAAGGTTATATCGAGCAAGAGAAGTTCAATATCGCGAAAAACTACTTGGTTCCTAAGCAGTTAGAGAATCATGGTTTGAAGGATTACAATATCACGGTTAAAGACGAAACTATTCGTGATGTGATCCGTTACTACACTCGTGAAGCGGGTGTGCGTAACTTAGAAAGACAATTTGCAAACGTTGCTCGTAAGGTCGCAAAAGAGATCGTTATGGGTGAAGCGGTTGATAGCTTTAAAGAAGAAGCCAAAGCCACAGCTAAGAAAGCTGCTGGCAAAAAGACTTCTACGAAGACAGCGAAGACTGCTTCGAAGTCTGCTTCAAAGGGCTTTGTAGTAACGCCACAAAAACTTGTGGAGTTATTGGGTCCGCATAAATACAAATTCGGTATGATCGAGACTGAAAACGAAATCGGTTTAACGAATGGTATGGCTTGGACTGAAGTGGGTGGAGATCTGTTGGCAGTTGAGGTGAGCGTTGTTCCTGGAAAAGGAAAGTTCACAGTGACAGGTCAGCTAGGTGATGTGATGAAAGAGTCGTGTGCGGCAGCAATGAGTTACGTGAGATCACGTGGTCCATTGTTTGGTTTGGACAAAGAGTTCTTCTCGAACATCGACGTTCACATCCATTTACCTGAAGGAGCTGTTCCAAAAGATGGTCCTTCAGCGGGTATTGCTCTGACGACTTCGATCGTATCTGCGATCACAAAAATTCCAGTTAAGCGCACTGTAGCTATGACTGGTGAGGTTTCTCTAAGAGGCCGTGTGATGGCGATCGGTGGGTTAAAAGAGAAAATCCTTGCAGCTCATCGTGGCGGTATTAAAATCATTATCTGCCCGAAAGAGAATGAAAAGGATCTGAAAGATATTCCGAAGGAAGTGATGAAGGATTTGAAAGTGATTCTGGTGGACCATGTGGATCAGGTTCTTATCAACGCGCTTGATATCAAGTCACCAAAAGAGCTTTTCAAGGTTCAAAAAGAAAGCCAGTTCGGCATCAAAGCTCAATACACTGGTCAATCTGTGCATCATCACTAATCTGTGAAAACGTCTTAAATTTACTGAAAAGGGGCTCGAAAGAGCCCCTTTTCTATTGAATTCAAGGGATTCGCAGCGCGACAGAGAAAAAATACTCATTACATTCCTGAAATGAATTCTCATAATGCTTAAAAAACTGGCATCCCTATGCGTCTTCCATTGACGAAATCCTAACAATCTGTAAAAAACTTACGCCAGCGAGTAATTTAAAAATTGTTTTGGAGTTTTAACAGCTTATGACTTCAGTAGATCGTGCTTTCGAGCTCGGCAAGTTATATTCAGACCGCGGAGAGTTTAAGTCCGCGACAGAGAACCTCGACGAGGCCTCTCGTGGATATTTTGCCGCCAAGAACTTTTCCAAGTATCTAGATTGTGCCAACATTCTTCTGCGTATCTATGCAGAGACTGAGCAATACGAATTGATCAATGATACCAAGGAGCGTCTTCAAGATTTAGTTCTTAAAGAGGGTTTCGAACTTAACTCAAAAACATATTACACGCTTGCTATTTGCGCCTTCTATAAAGGGCAAATTGATGTTGCCTTAGACTATATCCAAAAAGCTTTGGCACTCGCTCTTTCTTCTGACAACAAGGAAGATATCTGTAAAGCCATCTTCGGCCTTGCCATGGTCTACTCGAGCCCGACTGTGGCTCGCTACGCAGATGCCCTTAAAGAAATCTACAACCTTGAAGTGTTCTTCCAAGTTTACAGTTTTCCTGAACTAAGAATTTCGTCTCTTGTTCTGAATGGAAACATTTTGGCGCAAATGAAGAAGTATGAAGAGTCCGTGACGGTTCTTTGGAAAGCTTATGATGCTTTAAAAGAAACACGCAACGTTGTGATGGCTTCATATTTGATGATTCAATTAGGCGATGTGTATTTTGAAATGGGCGAGAAAGATCTAGCGCGCGTTTATTTATCGCTAGCTCGCAAGTCTATTGATGAGACAAACCATGTTCGCTTAGCAAGGATCGCAAACTTCCATGCTGAAAAAATTGGAGCTGACTCTCAGTCAAGTTATGATTTAGTTTTTGATAGCTCAAACCATTCCGTAACTGAAAGAAAGCTCGGGAAAATTGATTTCAAAAATCAATTTATCCTTCTCGATCTCTTGAGATTGTTTGTACAGAATCAGGGCCAAGTATATTCCAAAGAATACTTAGTTGAAAATATCTGGAAGCAGCCTTACGATCCTGCCGTTCACGATAATAAGATTTACGTGACGATTAAAAGGCTTCGTAAAATGATTGAACCAGATTATGAAAAGCCAAAGTATATTTTTAGAGCTAAGAACGGCTATTACATGAATAAAGCGGCTCGCGTTCACGTTGAGCACTAGGAAGGGGACATTCATGTTGAATAAATTTTTAAAACTTTTAATTATCGCGACTTTGTTAACTTCAACGAATGCCTTCGCAGGTCTTTCCGAAGATGAACATATTATTCCTGCTAGTGACAACAGGCCGGTGCCTTGGCCATGGTCATTGGCGCAACCTTTCCCCCCGTGGACTGATATCCAAGGTCTTTGGAAAGTAGAGCAAGGTGACTTCACGTCTTACTTCGCATTGAAATTAGTACGCCAGAAGTCGACAGGTGCTCGTCAACTTCAGGTGAAGCAGTTTGATGGTGACACTTGCCGAGTTCTTGCTACAGGCGTTGCTATTGAGCGCAGTCAAAAGGTTCTAGCACAAATGACGTCTAGAGCTGGCATGACTTACAGAGTTCAGCTAACGGCATTTAAAGAAAAGGACTCTCCAATTCCCCCACTAAAGAGCAATTTCCCTGTTCAAGGGGTGATGGTTCTTTCAATGGGCCGCTTGGATAGCCAAGAAGAGATGGTTCACGTTCAGATCAAAAAGATTTCTGCTCATTTGACGCAAAAATTCTGTATCGAGGACGTTAGGAAGTAGGATATTCCGAAAAATTTTAGGGCTTTCTGGAAGAAATATTCGCATTGGAAGGCCTTTAAATTTGAAATAGCCAAAATATATAAAAATTTGGTTTTTTCTAAAAAAAGTGATTGCATTCGGACCTCAATCACAGTTATAAATTGGTCCTTCGACGATAGGGAATTAGCTCAGTTGGTAGAGCGCCACCCTTACAAGGTGGATGTCGTCGGTTCGAATCCGGCATTCCCTACCATTTCTATCGCATTTTAAACCACCGAATTTCGGTGGTTTTTTTGTTTCTGCAATCCGCATTTATTTTACTTCACATCGCCTTTGAAATCGCCATCCTCTACAGGGACGGTGTAGCCATTTTTCATCAACCAAGTTGAGAAGGTTTCTGCCAATGAATGAGGGAAGGATGAATTTGTAAAAGACACCGTTAAGGCGATGAGTTCTTCCGTAGTTTCGAAAACCAAGCGGCGAGTTCTTTTAGTTCCCCTTTGAAGAGATATTTTTTTAAGTGTGCTTAAGGGGATATGGAACTCATCTTTACTCAGGCGCCCCGCAATTCCGTGGGATCTTTTTAGGTGCAGCTGATCGCCTAGGTTTGTGAAGTGAGCTTCAAAGCTCTCTGTGACGTAATGGCCGGCATAAACTAGTAACAAGGCAAGGATGAGGAAGAGCAGACTAAAAGCGCTATAGGGCGGGAATAGGCCGGTAAATAATAGCATCGCAGCTATTAGATACGCAGAGAGTTGGCTCCAGAGACTTTTATGTTTAACAACGAGCTTAGTAGTGTCTTCAGATATTTGTGTTGGCATCTTACTCTCTTTGAGAACTAGTTATGTTGAAAAGTATATTAAGATTAATAGTTCGATATTCAAATTATAATATAGAGAGCACATTTGAGATAGGGGCATGGCATTGATGCAGTTCTTGACCCTTATGTTAATCTCCCATAGATAAGCACCTGAGCAAGAACGATTTATAAAAGGGGACGCCCATGAACTTATTAGAACTTGTTAAGCTTCCGGATTCGCAAAGAGACCATCAATGGGAAGTTGATTTCTTTATGCAGTTATCTCAAGGAAATATTAAGTTGCTTCATGAAGCTCCTCAGCAAGGTCCTGACAGCTGGCC
Source organism: Bdellovibrio bacteriovorus W (assembly GCA_000525675.1). Classification (NCBI taxonomy): domain Bacteria; kingdom Pseudomonadati; phylum Bdellovibrionota; class Bdellovibrionia; order Bdellovibrionales; family Pseudobdellovibrionaceae; genus Bdellovibrio; species Bdellovibrio bacteriovorus. Next base: position 2,838,803 of record CP002190.1, on the reverse strand, counting down.
TTATCTTCTTGCGGAAACTTCAGAAGATGCGACAGAGCCTGCCAATAGAATTATTCAGTGGGCAGCGCTAAAGGGCGTGGGGTTGGTTATCAATCCAATGAAGTCTTACCCTGATTATGTTTTCACATACGGCATGCTTTGGCACTTTAAAGAGACAGGTCTTTTTTATCGCACAGCGGATCAAGCTCCGGTGGGAACAATGGAGATTCAGGAAGGGCAAGGCCTCCATGCAGGGCCTCCAGCACCTCACTATTTGCCACAGTACGTGCGCACGATTATAAAACAGTTCTTTTTAGATCAGAGTGTTTTGAATCCAAGAATTCTTGTGATGAGCACCGATAGAAAACATTATGATTTGGCGTTTTCTTTAGAGTCTTTAGGAAACCCGCCGGTGAAAGAGCATCAGGGTATTGCAGAGGCCATTGCTTGGTTCTTGCCTCCGCATTATTCAGTGGTCCTCGTTTCGGAAAAAGGACTACCAGAGTTCGTCAGCCTTTAATTGTCTTCAAGCTCTCCAGGGCGTGGGAGAAGGTCCATCAGGCACTCTCTCCAATACTCTGGAGCATCCTCGCTATAATCCACCGCCACGTAGAAACCTTCTTTACCGATGAGCTGCGTGCGCGTGATGACCCCTGAAATCTCAAGATTCATATCTGCCAAGTGCATAAATACGCGGTCACCAATTAAGACATCAATTGTAAGATGACGCTTTAAAGCCGTTGGAATCAATTCGTCACGACGAATATGTAAGAGTAAACCTGTGGAGGAGGCCTCAACAATTTCACAATTTTTTGCGATCTTTGCAAAGTCATCTAAAGAAGTGATGTGAGAGATTTGAATCGGAGATACTTCTTTTCTCGGAGCGACTCTGCGACTGATTTTTGTGCTTCCCAATTTTTACCTACCTTGAAAACTCACCAAACATCTTGGTGCTAGATATCTATTCGGCAGGACCGGACCAAAGTTAAGAGCGAATCACAAAAAATGCGTAGGTTAGGTGTGTTTTGTGAATAACGACTCCGTAGCTTTTCAAGTGAGAAATAAAATCACCAGAATTTTTTAGCTCAAACGTTTCAAGTTGAGGCGAAATTCGACTCCACCCCCCTATACTTATTTTTGAAACAACCGAGGGCTGGGTAAAACCTTGCAAAGCTTTAAAGGTGGCTTCTTTAGCGCACCAAAGACTAGCGGGGCTTGGAGAGTCTTCCACTTCTTGAAGAGAAGAAATTCTTTGCACAGTATTTTTTAAAACTCGTGCGGTGATTTCAATATCAAAACCTACTGGTAGAGAATATTGAATAAAACCGCCCTCTTCAGGACAGTGACTGACAGAGTGATATTTTAATTCTGAATTTTGCAGAAGTGCGGATTTAATTTCGGCGCGATGGTCAGGGGACTGACTTCCCCAATGAGGGGAAGTTTTAAGTATAAACTGAGTATCTAAATTTAAACTTCGAAGGTGGCTTTGCAAAAGATCATGAACTTGCATAGGCACCTTCCTAAAAATTAAAGACTGAACTCAGTGGGCCATTGAGGAGTTTTGCCGCTCGTAATATCCATCATTCGATTCAATGAAGTCTGTGCTTTTAAGCGAAGGTCTTCGTTGAGAGTGATCTCTGGTGAAAGGCTTTCAAGGGCGCGTTTAATTTTCTCCATATTATTGAGTTTCATATATGGACAATCATTGCACGAGCAACCTGCATCCATCACTGGAGCTTGTAATAGGGTTACATCAGGACGCTTTTTTTGCATCTGATGAAAGATCCCAGTTTCTGTAGCGACAATAAATTTCTTTGCAGGATTCTTTTCTACTTCTTCTAAAAGGCGCGAAGTAGAGCCGATCACTTGTGCGTGTTGCAAGACAGAATCTTCACACTCTGGATGAGCAATCACGACCGCGTCTGGATTTTCAAGAATCATCTCATGAAGTTTTTTAGCGTTGAATAGAACGTGAACTTCACAAGAGCCTGGCCATAGTTCAAATTCGCGATCGAGCTTTTTAGATAACCAACGGCCTAAGTGCTGATCTGGGCCGAATAGAATTTTACGATCACGAGGAATCGACTCCACGATCTGCTGGGCATTTGAAGAAGTGATGATAACGTCAGAGATTGATTTCACTTCCGTGCTTGAATTGATATAGGTAACAGCCACGCCATCAGGGTGCTTTTGGCGCCAAGCTAGGTAGTCTTGATAAGGAGCCCCTTTTACAAGAGAGCAGGTGGCTTCCATATCAGGCACAATCACTGTCTTTTCTGGATTCATGATCTTCACGCTTTCAGCCATGAAGACGACTCCAGCAAGAAGGATGACCTTTTGTTCAACCTCTTGGCCTTTTTTTGCTAAAAAGAAACTATCACCGACATAGTCGGCAACGTCTTGAATATCGCCGTCTTCGTAATAGTGAGCTAGGATAACGGCATTTTTTTCTTTTTTTAGGCGCTGAATATCGGCAGCAATATCATAAGACATAGGAACCTCACTCTTGGTTCCCGTATAGCATGGATCGGCTTAAAAGCAAATGCGAGCCCGAACTAAGTCGAACTCTACAGTGTTGTGCCGCCTTTAAGCACATTGATGATCGATTTAGAGACTGTTTTTAGGGATTCAAAGACGCCACGGCCTTCAGAAGCGCACCCTTCAATTTCTGGAGCGTTGTAGGGATTTAGAGCACTTCTCATCTCAGCTAAAGAAGCTACATTCGGAAGATCGCGCTTGTTGTATTGCATAATTAGCGGGATTTCGCGGATGTCGTATCCTTGTTGCTCCAGATTGCGCTCAAGATTTCTTAAAGATTCCAGATTTTCATCCATACGCTCGATTTGTGAGTCGGCGACGAAGATCACTCCATCCAAGCCTTTGAGGATAAGTTTTCTCGAGGCATCGTAAACAACTTGTCCTGGGACTGTGTAAAGATGGAAGCGCGTTTTAAAACCGCGAATATCACCCACGTTTAAAGGTAAGAAGTCAAAGAACAGAGTTCTTTCGATATCTGTGTTTAAAGCAACTAGCTTTGAGCGCTGGTCTTCAGCGGTTTTTTGGTAAACCCATTGGATGTTTGTCGTTTTTCCGCCAAGGGACGGGCCATAGTATACAACTTTGCAGTGAATTTCTTTGGCATTATAGTTAATAAACGACATTACAGCTCCACTCGATTTTGCAAGGCTCTTCCCATAGTTCTATCATCTATGAAATCGATGTCGCTGCCAATAGGAACACCATGCGCGATGCGAGAAAGTTTCAAACTTTTACCTTGAAGCTGTTTAGAAAGGTAAAGAATTGTAGTATCGCCCTCAAGATCGGCATCTAAAGCTAGAATAACTTCGCGGATCTGTGGTTTCTCACCAGAAATACCCGCATCGACACGATCAAGAAGCTCTTGAATTTTTAATTCCTTCGGACCAATTCCCTCTAGCGGAGAGATCGCACCATGTAGAACATGGTAACGTCCTCTAAAGGCGCCTGAAGATTCGATTCTCATAATATCAGAAGGTTCTTCCACCACGCAGATAGAATCGTCGTGGCGGTGAGAATCTACGCAGAACTTACAAAGATCTGCATCCGTGAAGTTGAAGCACTGAGGGCACTCATGAACTTCCGCTTTCACTCTTAAAAGAGCTTCACTTAAGTTTTCTGCATAGTCATTGGGTGACTTTAGGATAAAGTACGCCAAGCGCTGAGCAGTCTTTGGGCCAATACCTGGCAGACGGCTCAATTCGTGGGTTAGTTTTTCCAATGCAGAAATATAAAGCATCTTTAGAACATTCCTGGGATGTTAAGTCCGCCAGTGATTTTTTCCATTTCCTTGGCAGAGATTTCTTTTGCTGTTTTTACAGCTTCGTTTGTTGCTGTTAAAACAAGGTCTTGCAACATTTCAACATCGCCAGCTTTAAGAACTTCAGGATCGATAGTAAGAGCTGTGATCATGTGGTCGCCGTTAACAGTTACTTTTACAGCACCACCACCAGAAGTAGCATCAAATTCTCTTTTGCCGAGCTCTTCTTGTGCTTTTTTCATTTTAATTTGCATTTGATTGGCTTGCTTCATGAGTTGGGCCATTCCGCCCTGCATACCCTTCATCATAACTTAATCTCCCTTGCGCACTTAGCGCTTCAGTTCAACGATTGATTTGATTGTCCCGTTAAAAGCTTCTTGTGCGGCTTTAACTATAGGACTTGCTGCGATTTTACTTTGGATTTCATCCTCAGCGTCTTGCATTTTTTTCTGCTGAATGGACTGAGCAGATTCTCCAACTTGATCGCGGCTCATAAGTACTTCGAAAGAATACCCAGCACCCCAGAATGAATCAATATATCCTTGGAGTTTTTTTCGCTCTGAAGAATCTGCCATTTGATCTTTCAAGAATGCAAGCTTGAGAGGAACTCCTAAGCTGAGCAGCTTGCCTTCTTCTTTTACGAAAAGAAGGTTTTCAATCTTGGCAGCAAACAGAGCGTTATCATCGCGAACGAGCTCAACAAAATCCACCCATTTCTCGGAGGAAGCTCCACCTTGAGCAAGGCGCTTTTTAGGGGCCTCGGCCACTGGCGAAGCTGCCGGAGTTGTCGCAGCAGGGGCTGCTTTGGGTTTCTTATCCAGAGCTTGCTTCATGGCCTCAAGTCCTTGCGGGACTTCGGCGACTTTTTGAGCTTCTGAGAGATTGCGATGACCGCGTTGAACGGGACGAGTTACCGGCGGCTTGTAAGGCCGGGGTCCACCTGCACTGGAGGAGTCGTTCCCACCCGAGTTCAGTAAGTCCTTGAGGTCGACAATTTTAGGCGCAGAGGCCATTCTTAAAAGCACCATTTCTAGAACGATGCGCGGGTCTTGCGCGCGCGGGATATCGCTCCCACCTTTAAGAGCCATATCAAACAGCAAATGAATATCTTCCTCTGGAAGAAGTTCACTTAATTGTTCGAGGGCTTGAATTTCTGAATCAGGTAAATCTAAAATTTGTGAGTCTTGGCCAGAAGATACTTTTGTCACCAAAAGATCGCGAATCATGGCAAGAAGATCTTGAGAGAACAAATGAGGCTCAAAGCCTGCTGACGCAATCTTTTCGATCACGCTCATGATCGCTTTTGTGTCGCGATGGATAAGTCCCTCAAGAGTTGCAAATAATAACGAGCGATCTGTAAGGCCTAAAGTGTCGACAACAGAACTCTGAGTAAGGGCGCCATTTGAAAAGGTAATCACTTGGTCTAAAAGACTTTGCGAGTCCCTCATAGAACCGTCACCCTGACGGGCAATGACCCAAAGAGCGTCTTCGTCGGCTTGGACTTCTTCGCGATCACAGATTGTTTTCAGATGTTGAGCAATCTGCCGAGTTGGAATTCTTCTGAAATCAAAACGTTGGCAGCGAGAAAGAATTGTCTGAGGAATCTTATGAACCTCAGTTGTCGCCATAATAAAAATCACATGGGAAGGTGGTTCTTCCAGAGTTTTCAAAAGAGCATTAAACGCACTCGTTGAAAGCATGTGTACTTCGTCAATGATATAGACTTTGTATTTTCCTGAAGAAGGCATGAAGGCCACGGTGTCACGCAATTCACGAATAGCATCGACTCCGTTATTTGAAGCTCCATCAATTTCAATCACATCGACACTTGCGCCAGAAGCAATTTCAAGACACGAGTCGCACTGATTACATGGCACAAAGTTTTGAGCATTCGGGCAACGCAGGGCCTTGGCTAAAATACGTGCCGAAGAAGTTTTTCCAGTTCCGCGAGGACCTGTAAAAAGCATAGCGTGAGGAAGTCGATTGTTAGCAAGAGCATTCGAAAGCGTCTGAGTAATATGAGCTTGTCCGACGACGTCGGTGAAAGACTGTGGACGCCATTTGCGTGCTATCACCTGATAAGACAAAATATTACTCCCTGACAACTTACTTGCGCTTACTAGAGTTTTTAAACTTTCCTAAGCCTTTGATTTTTCATACTAAGCTGTCGGTATTGTAGCGCAAAAAAAGTGGCCGAGCACCCCATATCACATAGTCCCCCGAGTGCCGTTGCTTCCTTCCGGACCTAGCGGGATTCGTCGAGAGCGCTATTGTATGGGACCCGGCCGACGCAAGATGTATCCGATTCTGGCCAGTAAGACATTCAATAACTCGCCGCAACATGGAAAAGTCAAAGTCGAACAAAACTGTAATATACGTGAGTTTCCTCGTTTTTTTTGGGGTGAATTGAGACGATCGCGAGAAATATTTATTAATGAATTGAAATTAATTTAATTATTAAGCTTGAGGCCTTCAGGGTTCCACACTGAGGTCCGATAGCTAAGGTGTCTTTAATATAAACTACTCAAAATTGAACGTTAAAATAAGGAGTTATATGAAAAAGGCCACCTTAATGACCAAGCTACTGTGCCTCTGCGCATTTTTGATTGGTTTGACGGGCGTTGTGGGATTTTTGGGATACCGCTCAAATGTGGGGGTGACCGAGGTCTACGGATCTCTAGTTAATAAGACTCTTCCTCAAAGAGCTCATTTAGAAAGTGCCTATGGGCATTTTTTAGAGATTCGCATGAATTTAAGAAATCTCGGATTGCCTGGAATAACTCCTGAGGATGCCAAAGCATCTGAAGCGGTGGTTTTAGAGGGTCTTAAGAAAATTGCCGAAGAGCGAAAGTCTTACGAATCCTATGGAATGAGCGCTGATCAAAAAGCTCTCTATGATGATCAAGTCAAAGCTTGGGCTGACTTTGAAGCGGTTGGTGGCAGAGTTCTGGGGCACTTTCATAAAGGCACCCCTCATGATCTCCAAAAAATGACAGAGATCTTTTTTGGAGATTGCCCGCGCACAGCAGAGGCCTTCACGGCAGCGACAAGAAAGCTTGAGGTATTTCACGAAGATAAAATTAAAGAAGACACCACAGAGGCATCCGCGATTTCTCAGTTCGGACTCACTCTTAATTTATTAGTAGTGGGGGTGGGGGCTTTGTTTGGTCTTGCCCTAGGGTTCATCTTCTCTAAATCTCTTTCTCGCCGTTTGACGACGATTTCGGAAGCGCTGGAGTTGTCTTCTGAAAAAACGGTTTCTGGCTCGCTTGCATTAGCTGGCGCAAGTACTCAGCTCTCTTCATCTTCTTCAGAAGCAGCATCTTCTTTGGAGGAGACAGTGGCTTCGCTGGAAGAACTCTCAAGTATGGTTCGACTTAACACAAGCCATGCCCAGACGGCGAACTCGCTTTCGCAAAAAGCAAAAGAGGCCGCAGAGCATGGAGAGGTGGAGATCAAGCGCCTGATCACTTCGATGGATGACATTGCTGCGGGTTCAAAACGCATCGAAGAGATTATTAATGTGATCGATGACATTGCCTTTCAAACGAACCTTCTGGCTCTCAATGCTGCCGTTGAGGCCGCAAGAGCAGGCGAGCAAGGAAAAGGATTTGCTGTTGTTGCAGAAGCTGTCAGGTCTTTAGCACAAAGAAGTGCGGTGGCAGCAAAAGACATTTCGGACTTAATTAAAAACAACGTTGAAAAAAGTCATCATGGTTCAAGTATGGCTTCATCGAGTGGTAAGGCTCTCCAAGAGATTTTAGTTTCTGTGATCAAAGTAGCAGATCTAAACTCAGAGATTGCAACGGGGAGTGAAGAACAGTCGTTTGGGATTGAGCAAATTTCTAAGGCCATGAATCAGCTAGATACAGCAACACAAAACAATGCCGCCTCGTCTGAGGAAGTGCGAGGTTCGTCAGAGCAGATGGCTCATCAAGGTGAAATTCTTGCTCATCTCGTTCACGATCTTTCAGACTTAGTACACGGAGAGAAGAATAATGTAGAGGTAGCCAAGAAAGCTCCAGAAAAAGCGCCGGCTCTGGTGCCAAAAGCAAAGCCGGCACTCAAAGTTGTTGCTAGTAAACCCTCTAAGCCGAAAGCGGTCGTTCCGAAGTCCTCAGAGACAATTCCCTTTGATGAGGACTCTGAGGATAGAAAAGTCGGAGATGCCTCGGGGTTCTAAAGGTATTTAAGAGTGTAAGTTGATGGCCCTGCGTCCTTTGGACGCGGGGCTTTTTTATTTCTCACAGATTCAGGAATTGGACTTGAGAAGTTCGTCAGAGTTCGTGAACATAAAAGAGATTTAAGGAGTGTTTTATGAATAAGTTATTTCTATCGATGCTTTCTTTCTTTTTTGTAATCAGTTCTCACGCGCAGTCCGTGGGTGTTAATGATGTTCCAGCAAGCGAAAATACGACCATTGAAATCTCTAAAGGAAAAAAACAGGATCGAGATTTTGAAATCGTCGAGGATCATGCGGACCTAGAGGGAGAAGCTTCTCCGTTGGTGAAGAATGCGAAAAAGGAATGGAAGCTTGCCTGCAAAGAGTGGAAGGATGAAGTGAAAGAGCTGAATAAAACAAACTCGGTCATTTCGTTAAACTGTGGAAAGATGGATTGCCAGACTGTAAACATGGAAACAGTTTGTCGCTCTAAAGCGACGTCAAAAGTCAAAGTTCCCATCGTGCGCTAGTGTGCTGATGTTATTGTGCAAGAATTTCAATGTTGGTTGTCTGCTAAAAAAAGGAGCTGCAAGATGGCGCTTCGCTGGGTATTAATAATAGTTTTTTGCCTATTGAATGTAGATGTTGCTCGCTCCAAGGAGAAGAAGGTGGAAGTTGAACCCGCACAAGAGACTTTGTTAGAAGCTGTGATTCATCGTGATTCTGAAACTGTTCGAAAAGTTTTATCGAAAGATAAGTCTGGCTTAGAAAAAACAGATGAAAGAAAAAGAACGCCACTTTTAATTGCTACTTTTAACGACGATATTGAAACGGCAAGACTGCTTATTGAAGCAGGAGCTGATGTAAACGCGCAGGATGATAAACTTGACAGCCCCTTGCTCTATGCGGGAGCTGAAGGGCGTCTGCAAATTTTGAAAATGATTTTAAAAGCAAAGCCGAACTTTAAGATCTATAATCGCTATGGCGGGACAGCCTTAATCCCAGCTTGTGAACGAGGTCACGTCGAAGTCGTTAAAGAACTTTTAAAGACAGATATTGATATTAATCATAAAAACAAATTGGGTTGGACTGCTTTACTAGAGGCTGTGATCTTGGGAACCGGTGGACAGAAGCATCAAGAAATCGTAAAGCTCTTAGTAGATGCTGGGGCAGACAAAACTATCGCTGATAACGAAGGTGTGACGGCTCTAGAGCATGCGAAGAAGAGAAACCTTAAAGAGATGGTAGCCATCTTGAGTAGGTAGTTTCAAAGCTAGAATGGTGAAATAAAAAAAAGGGCTCCTTCTCTGATCTGTACCCCAAAAAGTGGACAGATAAATAAAAGGGCCTCTTAAGTAAAACCTCGGCACTCTGCCGGGGTTTTTCCTTTTAAGTCCCATTGGGGTCGTTCGTTATTATAGTATTTAATATAACGATCTATCTCTGCTACCAACTCTTCATATGTATTGCAATCTCGAAGCTCTGCCTCATCTTTTAAATGTCCGAAAAAACTTTCTATCGGAGCATTGTCCAAACAATTTCCCTTACGTGACATTGATTGAGTTATTTCCCACTTGCTTAATAAATCTCGATAGATCTTTGAAGTATAGTGGCTGCCTTGATCTGAGTGCATAATGATATGTTTGGGCTTTTGACTAAAAAGATCTTCGAGGCCCCTAAGTGCGATATTTAAAGTTGCACTTGCTGAAACGGTGTAATGCACGATCTCCTTCGTTGCCAAATCCTTTACTGCCGATAGATAAGCTCGTTTTCCAAGTCCATAATCAAGATAAGTAATGTCTGTCGAATACACAGTATCCTTCTTTTGGACATTAAAATTCCTATTAAGAATATTCGGGCTTGCTCTATGTTCATCTCCTTCTACCCAAACTTGCCTAGATCTATTCTTTCTGCGGATGACAGTTCGAAGTCCATGCTTTTTCATAAGACGACGGACTTTCTTTAAGTTCATATTGATCCAAAAATATTTCTGTAAAAGCATCTTTATGCTGCGAGCACCGATCCTACCTTTTTTACTTTCAAAAAGGATACAGACCCACTCTTCATCGAAAATGGCTTCTTGAGAACTTTTCTTCTTCGCAGACCATTCGTAAAATCCACTCGTGCTTACTTTAGCTTGCTTACATAGCCGATCGAGACGCAGATCAGGCTGGTGAATTATTGCCTCGTGAATTAACGCGAACTTTTCTTGTTTGCGTATCTTGCCTCCAAGGCGTGGAGCTTTTTTAGGAAATCATTCTCCGCGCGCAAATAAGCAATTTCTTCTTCTGCTGATTTAAACCGAAGCCCCTTGGGGCGCCCAGTAGAATTAACTCCTCGACGCTCCTTCTTTAATCCACCGTCTTTTTGAGACATCTTCGCCCAACGCTGGATACACTTTCTGGGGTAGTCTTTGCCGAAGAGAGAAAGGTTGATTCCGGCATCTTTAAATATTTCTGAAGGCATTAGCCCATCTTGACGGAGCTTCAAAGCCTTAACCTTAAACTCTGGAGTATAGGTAACGTTAGAGGTTGTTACCTTTAAAACATTTTGATTGTTCTCAAGATCTTTGCGATCTTTTGCTGTAAATGAACCCATGATCTGCCTCTCAAATACGAAAATACCCCAAAAACTGGACAGGGTCTTTTATTTTTGTGTCCGGATTTTGGGGTACAGATCACTCAGAGCCCTTTTTTATTTAGAAAATCATTAAGCCAATGCAGCCTTTAGGTTTGCATCGAGTTTTTCTAGGAACGGTTCTGTGTTCATGTACTTATCAGATGTCACTTTGTCTCCGTAGATACAAACAGCTAAATCTTTTGTCATGAAGCCAGCTTCAACTGTTGCTACGCAAACTTTTTCAAGAGTTTGAGCAAAGCGAACAAGTTCTGGATTGTTATCCAGGTTTCCACGGTGCTCAAGGCCACGAGTCCACGCAAAGATAGACGCAATCGGATTTGTTGACGTTGGTTTTCCCTGTTGGTGCGCACGGTAGTGACGAGTCACTGTCCCATGGGCTGCTTCGGATTCCATTGTTTTTCCATCCGGAGTTACAAGTACCGAAGTCATAAGGCCTAGTGAACCAAAACCTTGCGCTACTGTGTCTGATTGAACGTCACCGTCGTAGTTCTTACAAGCCCATACGAAGTTTCCGTTCCACTTAAGAGCAGATGCAACCATGTCGTCGATCAGTCTGTGTTCGTAAGTGATACCAGCTTCTTCAAACTTAGCTTTAAATTCTTTTTGGTAGATTTCTTCAAAGATATCTTTAAAGCGACCATCGTACTTTTTAAGAATTGTGTTCTTAGTTGAAAGATAAAGTGGCCATTTTTTTGAAAGCGCTTGGTTGAAGCAAGAACGAGCAAAGCCCATGATAGATTCATCTGTGTTGTACATTGCTAGAGCAACGCCATCACCTTTGAAGTTGTAAACTTCGTGTTGAATCTTTTCGCCATTTTCACCTTCAAAAGTGATTGTCAGCTTTCCTTTGCCTTTTGTTACAAAGTCAGTTGCGCGGTATTGATCACCGAATGCGTGACGACCAATGCAAATTGGCGCAGTCCAGTTAGGAACTAGGCGAGGAACGTTTTTGCAGATGATCGGCTCACGGAAAACAGTTCCATCAAGGATGTTACGGATAGTTCCGTTTGGAGATTTCCACATCTGTTTAAGTTTGAACTCTTCAACGCGGGCTTCATCAGGTGTGATTGTCGCGCACTTGATACCTACGTTGTATTTCTTGATCGCTTCAGCAGCTTCAACAGTGACTTTATCATCTGTTGCGTCGCGATTTTCCATACCTAAATCGTAGTATTTAATGTCGATGTCTAAGTAAGGAAGAATCAATTTTTCTTTGATAAACTTCCAGATAATACGAGTCATTTCGTCGCCGTCGAGTTCTACAACGGGATTTGCAACTTTGATTTTATTCATTGTCGGTCCTTTTTTACTTATGTTTGCTAAAGCTCAGAAAATATAAGACGAAGAGAGTATTCTTTCAAAGGAAAAGACGGTTCTTAATCAATTGCTGGGATGCTCTCTTTGTAAATGACAGGGTTGGTCAGATTCAAGAAGCTTCTAGGTGGAAATCTTGTTAAGTCTCAGAGGGCTTTTCTTGATTTTTGTACCTCCTCTTCACTAAACTAAACCTCTATGAAATATATTTTATCACTGGTTTTACTATTCACGGTTTCTTGTGCAACTTCCACTGATCAGGGCGCGATTGGTGTGAATCGTAAGCAGCTCTTGCTTGTACCCAACGATCAGCTTTTAGCGATGTCGGAGCAAAGCTACGCACAAATGAAGAAGGACGCCGAGAAGAAGAACATTTTAGATAAAGATCCAAAGCAGTTGGCCCGCCTCAATGCGATTGCAAAAAAGCTTATTCCTTACACGGCAGTCTTTCGTTCGGATGCACCGACTTGGCCGTGGGAAGTACACTTGATTACCTCTCCTGAGCTCAATGCTTTTTGTATGCCGGGCGGAAAGATCATGTTCTACACAGGTATCATTGAAAAACTTCAACTGACTGACGGAGAGATTGCCGCGATTATGGGCCATGAGATTGCCCATGCATTGCGTGAACATGGTCGTGAGAGAATGTCTGAAGAAATGCTCAAAAACTTGGGTCTTCAGGCTGTCTTGATGTCGGGTAAAGTGGATACGCAGTATCTAGGAATCGCCGATCAAGTTTCCACAATCCTAGTCACTCTTCCGCATGGTCGAGGGCAAGAGTCAGAGGCGGATGATATTGGTTTAGAGTTAATGGCAAGAGCTGGGTATAATCCCCAAGAAGCGGTGAATCTTTGGAAGAAGATGGCTTCGCAGGGTGGAGGCAAACCCCCAGAGATTTTAAGCACGCATCCTGCCGATGCGACACGAATTCAAAGAATCGAAAGTCTTTTGCCAAAAGTAATGCCGCTTTATCAAGCGACTTTAAAGAAGTAATGATTTTTAAATATAGTTATAAGGCAAAAGCTCTGTCGATAGATTCTGACAGAGCTTTTGTTTTTTTAATGAGTGATCTCCCAGGCAATTTTTTCGAGTGCTTCAACTTCTTCCGCCCAATAGCGGTAGCTATTAAACTCCGGAAAAATTCGTGGAAAACTTGGATCACTCCATCTTTTGGCAATCCAGCCTGCATACATAATGATGCGAAGCCCTCTTAGAAGAGGAACCCACGCCCACTGATGGTAGGGAAACTCGCGTAGCTCTTCATAGCCAGAGATGATTTCTTCTTTTTCAAATTCTAAGCTTTCTTTGTCTCCAGAAAGTAACATCCAGAAGTCTTGAATCACAGGACCGTTAACGAAATCATCGAAGTCCACAAGGAAGAACTCACTTCCGTTGTGTAGAATATTTCCTTTGTGACAGTCGCCATGAATGCGGATGAACTCATTCGTATTAAAGGTCTCATCAATCGAGTAAAGAATTTCTTCGGCAGCGTCGTTGTATCTGTCAATCACCTCTGGTGCGATCCAATCTTGCAGATGATCTAAAGTGTCCCAGCCACCGTGATAGCTTGTATCCATGATAGGGCGATGGGGGGCTTTCTTGCGTGCGCCCACATTGTGAACTTGGGCCATCAGGCGCCCGACTTGACGAAGTTCTCCTTTAAGAAATTCCTGAGGCATTCTTCCTAAAACTTTTGGAAAGAAAGCAACGTTCATTCCTTCGAAGGGCAAAATCGTAGAGCTATTGGGTAATACCAGCGGCGCGATAGCGGGAATGCCTTCTTGTTTCAATTCTAAAAGAAATTCGTGTTCTTCCAGAACAGCTTCTTTGCTCCAGCGCTGGGGACGATAGAATTTTGAAATAAGAGGGGTCGCTGAGTTTTGTGAATCGACTTCCAGCTTGATATCAAAGACGCGATTTTCATAGGAGTTGAGCTGAGTAAACTCTCCGGTTGGATGAAAGCCAGCAAGCTCTACGGCGTGTAGAACTTTATCGGGATTGAGATTGAAGAAAGAAGAGGTTTTATCCATTTTATAGACCTTGCCACTTTCTGCAAGGTAAGTCATTCTTTCGATGTCATGCAGGCCCAAGAAACAATACAGTTCGGAGATTGGAAGATTGAAGTTCAGCGAAAAGCTTTTCGCCGAAGCGTTTCCATCATGCTTTATCCCAATAAGCCGATAAAAGTCTTGGCCTCAAAGTCTACCAGTACTCGTGTGATTCTGGATTTTCTTTTAAAAAAGAAAGACTGGATCGAAAAGAATCTGCAAAAATTTGAAGAACATGCGCAAAAGTTTCCAGAGCCTAAAATACGTTCCTACGAAGAGTTTCCTTTTTTGGGACAGAAAAAAACACTGCGTTTGGTGATCACTCTTAATAAAAAACCATTTGTCTCTGTGACTGAACAAGAGCTTCTCTTGCACATTCCTCGCAATGATTGGAGTGCGCAGTCGATTCTAGAAGAACATCCCTATGCTCTTAAAGAGATTCGTGAATTCTATAAACGTGAAGGCGAAAAACACATTCTGGCACGAACTCAGTTCTGGTCGGAGCAAATGCAGCTCTTTCCGTCGCAAGTAAAGTTTCGCGATCAGAAAAGCCGTTGGGGGAGTTGTAATTCGCGGAAGGTGATTAACTTCAATTGGAAGCTTATGGTCTTTGCGCCAGAAATGATCGACTATGTTATCGTGCATGAGTTGGCGCACTTACAACACATGGATCATAGTGCGCGCTTCTGGGGACTGGTAGAGTCTGTCCTGCCTGATTTTAAAAATCATGTGCGTGCATTAAAAGAATCTCAAGCACTGGCAGATTTTTTAGTTCTAAAATAGTTAATTCTTTTTAAAAGAGTCCGTTTTTTGTTTTTGCCTGCATGAGCTTCATGCTTAAAAGAGCGCCGATATAACCGATACATCCACCAAAAATCACATCACTTAAAAAGTGATCATGAACTACGATGCGAGTGAGACCGATAAGCACTGCAAACGAAAACCAAAACCATTTCAATTTAGGGAAAGCCACTGCAAAAAGAGTGGCTGCCGTGAAGATCACTTGAGTGTGCCCTGATGGAAACGAATGCCAATGCCAGTGCGTCGTGAAACTATTAAACACATGAGGATCAAAGACGGGGCTTTTATGAGGTCTTTGTCTTCCTACGATGAACTTTAAAATATGAATCATAAGTCCGCTAACAATAAGACTGACTAAAAGGTTCAAGCCCCAGCGGCGAAAGAAATCAAACCCTTGAGAGAGCTTAGTTGTTAAGCGAGGGCCGATCCATTTACAGAAAGCCCAACTAAAAAGAGCCAAGGCAAAATAGATTTCAGACAGGCCTAGATCTGTTAAGAAGCGAGCCTCGGCGCGAATGGCCATGCGTACGCTGTCCTTAGCGGAAAACGCCGAAATCAATTGATCAGTGGAGAACATCACACTTAATGAGGCAAAAAGGCCCGTTAAAAGGATCCAAAAGATATGAGTGCGAAGTTTTTTGTTGTCTCCCATGAGGGTGGCAATTTGCTGAGCGGCCATGTAAATCCTTCCAAAACCTAGTCATAATCGCATCTTAAAACCAATTCAAGGGCAAAACAGGCAGGGCGCACTTGGCCCGACGCTTGCTTACTTCTAGAGCGAATTAAAAACCTTGGAGGTTTCGGATGCTACCCATGAATAAGAATGCTCTTATATTATCTCTTCTTGCAGCTTCTTTGTCTTTGTCTGCTTGTGGAAGCAAAAAAGATGTTATTGCAGGTCAGCCTGTTAAAAAAGAGCAGACAACAAAAACGGGTGGCCAGCTAGGTAAAGAGCTTCCAAATCCGCTTGATGAAGAAGAAAACACTCTTCCTCAGCCGTTGCCTGAGAATGTTTCTAAACCACAACCTCCGACAAAAACTCCTCCACCGCCTCCGCCACCAGCACCTATTAATGGTGGAAACTCAAACGTTGGCGGGAACACTCAAACTCCTGTTGTCACTCCTGTAGCGCCAGCACCACAAATTGGTACGAATCCAATCCCAGGCGACTATCGCGCCAATGATCCAGCGAATGTGACTCGTGATAACTTAACGAAGCGTATGACAGGTGGAATGACTGCTGATGGTTTAGTTTATACATCGTCTTCAACGGATGACCTTCTGACTTTCCTACGTCTGCGCAATGAGCGCGTGAGTTATGAAACTCGCCAAGCAAATCTTGTAGCAGCAGCTTCTGTAGTTTCCGCAAAATTGAACATTGATGAATATTCTGGCGATGCGATCGTGACAGTAAAAGTTCAAGAGGGCAGTGACGTTAAAGTTTATAATTTAGCAGGTATGAATAATCTAGGTGGCGGCACCGCTTCAAATCTTCGTTCAGTAAGAGCTGGTAACGGAGAGACTTCGACAGGAACACGTCCTATTGATGGAACATTAAAGTGCATGGATCTTGATGGTGGTTGTGATACGACTTTCGTGCGCCTTCGTTTAGGATATACGGGTTCAAGCTCTATTGTGAATCTAGTATTTAGAAATTCTGCGGCGGACTTGTTCGTGAAGTTTCCAGATGTTCGTTCTGAAAATGCAGAGTATCTATTCCTGCAAGAGTTCGTGACAAATACGATCCGTCAAATTCAGATTCCTAACCGTATTAAAACTGTGCGTATGAATTCATGGGAAGTCGTGAATGGTCGTTCGGGTGTGGTGGTTTCAGTAAAGGGCTTTAATAACGAACTTCTTGGATTTGCGTCTCCGCTTTTGGCTCCAGAAGCTGGAACGGGCGTGAATATCAATGCATCTCGTTTAGCAAAAGACAAAGATGATTCTTTGGATTTATTGGATTGGGATCGCGCGCAGTTGAACTACGCAAACTCTATCGGTGAGGCTCGTTTGGTTGCGAACAATGGTCTTGGGCAAGTACGTTTGCTTTTAAAAATGCGCAAACGTGGAAACTTCCCACAAGAACAATTCATGATGACATTCATGCGTAAGATCAAACCTCTGGTGGATCTGACTGACGACAACTTAAAATAGTTCTTATAAGATAATTTGTACTTCAAATAAGGCCCCTGAATATTTTCAGGGGCCTTATTTGTTTTTAGGGCACTGACTGGTGTCGAAGTGGCTAGAAATGCATTGGTACGCCCGTTGCTTAATAGGTTCTCTAGGGGAATCATTTAATCTTTGGGGGACATAATGACTCTACAGAACGCAGTTCTATTAGCATTTTCGGCATTAACATTAGTTGCAACAAGCGTCGATGCTCAGGTTCGACCGGGGCCTTCTCGACCGCCTATTCCTAGTCCGCATCAACCACCGGCTGTAACTCCGCTTCCGCCAGTGCCATCGCGCCCAGGTCAGGGTGGGGGAGGCCAACACCAAGCTGGTACTGAACAGAAAGTTGTAAATCTTTATCGTCGTGTGACTAACGAAACACTGGCTTTACGCCAACTTGCCAATATCGGTGCTAACTATAATGGGATGCGAGTGCAGTCCATCGTAGTTTTGGTTCGTAACAGCGGTCCTCAGGCAGATATGAGCTTTTTGGTGAATAACCAAATGCAGAGTTCTTTCAGATCACCTCGCGGGCAGGTTCAATTCACTCCTTATGGACAAGCTATTTTGGGGCAAGATATTCAAGGTCTGCAGCTTCAAGTGCGCGGCAATATCGAAATCGATCAAATTATCGTGAACGTGCAAAGACAAGGCAATCGGCCGCGTCCGCCGGTTCCAACTCCGCAACCTCCACCGCCACCAGTGCGCGCTGTTGAGGTTCCAGTTTACTTAAATCAGCGCCATTACGGAAATAGCCGTGTCGACGTTTCTCGTATGGTGGATATGCAGCGCTACCGTGACTATAGAATTGAAGAGATCGTGATTGATGCGACTCCGTCTTACAACACTGCTTTGATGGAAGTTTTGATCAACTCTTTCCAACAAGGTCCGACGTTGCAGTTTGATGTTCGCTATCGCCAGCACCGCGTATACCCAATGAATGCTGTGATTGGTAGAGGTGCGGATAGCATTATCTTGCAGACGCGTGGGGATATCTTAGTTCATCAGGTAACACTCCGCCTAGTACGCTAGTCGATTGGTGAAAAGGGCCTGGCTGTTGAGGGCTCCTGCCCTCAACCCTCCGGGCTGACGCGCAAAAATAGCATCCTGCTATTTTTGTGACTTTGTTGTCAGGCCTCGTCCTCTCTCCGGCGTACTTAAAGTACGCCTACGCTGCGAGAGCCTACCTCCGTCTTGCATGCAAACCCTTTTGATCAACCTTGGTTGAATCGGTGAAAGGAGCCTGCCTGACTTTGTCGGCAGGTTTTTTTGTTTTTAGGTGTGTGTGATGCTGAGCAGTGCGGCGATTGTGTTGGTCCGCAAAATTCCTTGTGTTCAATTCTCAAATCGGTTGAACTATTTGGTACACAAGGAGACCTAATTTCAATGCAAAATATTCGTCATGAGTTCGGCAAAGGCAAAGAAATTTCAACAACTTCCATCGCAGCACCGGTTCTATCCGATTATATGGATTACCGCGAATACTTAGCTGCGTTTTATAAGTTTAAGCGCAAAGCCTCTAAGGGAGCTTTACGTCCTTATAACTACGCTGTGTTCTCGGCAGCTGCGAACATTAAGTCTCCGAATTATTTAAAAATGATCATCGACGGAAAGAGAAATCTTTCTGACGATATGGTGACGAAGTTCGGTAAAGCTTTGGGATTTATGAAAGATCAAACGGAAGAGTTCCGTTTATTGGTTCATTTCTCTCAAGCGACAGATCCAGCTGAGCGCAATATGTATTTAAAACATTTAAGTGAGCACCGTGTGGGTGCAAAACTTAAATCTGGAGAGATCGATCGCAAGACTTGGGAAAAAGTTCCTAACTGGGTGACTTGGATTATCTATGCGATGGTTGATCAAGAGGGAGTTGTGTTTGATGCGGAATCTTTAAAAACTCTTCTACGCGGTAAAGCTTCTGCTGAAGAAATTGATTCTGCTCTTGGAACTCTCTTAGCGTCAGGAGAGTTGCGTAAGGATGAAGTCACTGGAGAAATTCGTAAGAATAGAAACTTGATTGAATCCCCTGAAGAAATCCCTGTGGCTTTAGTTAGAAAACTTCAGTCGCAGTTAATGTATTTAGGTTTGGAATCTTTGTATCAAGATCAACCCACTGAGCGTGAGTTCGGAACTTTGACAATGTCTTTAACGAAGTCCGAGTTTGAAGAAATTAAATTCAAACTTCGCCAAATGCGTAAGTCTTTACATAAAGACAATTCGATTGCGCGCATGAAGGAAAAGGGCGAAAGAGTTTACCAGCTCAACATTCAGCTTTTCCCTGTGACGAACGCAGTGGCGGTAGAAACACCTACATCTGTGGTTCAAGGGATGCCTAAAGAGATGGTGGAAGCCGTGACTCTAGCGCCAGAATCAGAAATGCAAGAGATCGCTCACGCGGCGGATGAAGTGGCCGTAGCTGCTCAAGCTATGGTGTCTTCGGAAGTAAAACCAATAGCTTCTGGAAAGAAAGAAAATCCAGAAAAATCACGTCCAAATGTTAGCTCTTTGGCAGCAACTGCTGCGTCTGCTGCGGACCTTTTTAAGTAGGTTTTGCTCAAAAAACGGGCGATTTTCAAACCTGAAGATCGCTCATACAAATTTAAGAATCTTAAATTTTGGGGTCATTTTCACCCCATTTTTTCCTGCAAAATGTGGATAACTCTGTGGAATAGCCCCCTAAACCGTGGATATCTCGAAGTTTTGGGGCGTTTTGGCCCCTGCTAATGTTAAGAACTCGTTAGCATTGTTAAGGCCCTGCAAGACAAAAGTCCTGCGTCATTGAAAATAAATTATTTGAAAGAGCAGGTCGTTTTCTGAAGTATAAACGGTTTTCTTTTTCGCGCTAAGTGCGTGATAATGAAAACAAGTTTTTTGATCTCATTTGGGGGCGTACTGGCTTCGACGTGGGTGCTGAAACTTAAGGAGCATACCGGGGCGCCTGAGGACCTCGTAAAAACGGGCACTTTGTAATTGGCAACGATTACGCACTTGCAGCTTAATTGACTGCACGATCTTCTTTGAGGTGGTTTCGCTCTTAGAAAGATTGTCATTTAGAGACCTAGGCTCTGCTGGTTATCTCCAGCTGCAGCAGCCGAAATAAAGCTGGGGGTAGGGTCTTACGGATTTTGTTCTTGGAAGCCGGAAGATCAATTTAAAACATGAACTAAGTATGTAGCGCCTTAACGTGGATCTCTTGCGGACGGGGGTTCAATTCCCCCCGCCTCCACCATTTTTTTAGACGAACCACTCAAAACGAGTGGTTCGTAAGTGTCTAATTTAGTTCAACTTTATTTTTACAGTTGGTGTTCGCCTATCTATTGTTCACGTTAGATGGTGGCGGGAGTCGAACCAGCGCTATTTTTTTGTAATTTTCTTTTTATGGTAATCTATCAAAATTCTAGCAATGAGGTTCTGAACTTCTTCTTTCTTCTCTGCGAATGCTTCTTGTGAGATGTGAATGGGGATGAGTTCAACTTTCAGAGGTTGTTTTATCTTTTTCATGAATTAACCTAATCTGCTTTTGTTCCATTACTGCTTAAAATTTATCCGAAAATTTTTTCTCGATTATTGCGGGAATCCCTGCCATCACTCTCAATATTTTTTAAAAAACATTGCAATGAGACAGGGCTCATGGCCCCAGCCTCATCGCACTAAAACATCCAAGTTCGTTATCATTTCACGTGGACCCAGAGCTTCTATAGCGATGCCGTGAATTGCTTCAGTAACACTCGCGCATGCATCTGCAATTATGGATACTTTGTACTTTTGAGCATTCTTCGAAAGAGCGGTATGGGTCACGCAGTTTTGTGTCATCATCCCACAGAGTATGATGTGCTCAACACCGAGCCTATCTAAGACAGATTCAAGTTCTGTTTTATAAAAAGAGTCGGCATACTGTTTGTCAATCACAGGTGCGCCCGAAGCAGCTTCGAGAACTTTCTGATGTGTCTTAGCGCCGCTACTTCCAAGATTGAAGAGAGGAGCATCTTCGCCAAGAACATGTTGAATAAGCACAACAGGAATACTTTGTTTATTAGCTAGATTAATAAGTTCCACCGTATGTTCTAATGCCTTTTCTGGGCTCCATAATGGAAATTTTCCACCAGGAAAATATTCGTTTTGAACATCAATGACAATTAAGGCTTTTTTCATATTTAATTCTCCGGTTTATTATTGTGTTGAAGGCTTTTCTAGCGACCCCAAAAACTATTCTCGGCCTCTTGATCTTCAGAGAAGAGCCAAACCTCTGTTATTTTTCCATCTTGAATTTTCAACAGGTCAACTCCGGCCATAGACATACTTGTTCCTTCTCTTTGAGCTGAAAAATGAATGATTACCGAAACCAAGTCGCCATTGACCATCATTTGCTTTGGTTCGAGTTTCAGAGTTCCTTTAGTAATTTCCATCATTTTACCCAGGTGGGGAAATAGCTCTTGTTTTCCTTCATAAATTCCAGAGGCCTGATGATTTCCTGGTTGGTGCCAGATGACATCATCAGCGATGAGTTGTCCGACTTGTTCCATTTCCCCTTTTGCGAGGTGATCGAAATATGACTTAATAACACTTAAATTCTTCTCGTCTGTTTTCATAGATGACTCCTTTTTATTACTATTTTAATTCGAATGAACATGTTAGAGTAGTGGCATAAATGCCATTTATGGAGTTGATTATGACAAAGCGTAAAAATGTGAATATTGGGCTACTTGTCCATAATAGGTCAGCTTTTGGAATTACTCTTTTAATTAAAGAAATTTTTGAGACTGCGAACTATGTCTTAGGAGCTGAAACTTATAAGATAGAATTGATTAGCTATAAGAAACGAATCTTAAAAAATGGTATTTTTCAAATAGAGCTGCAAAAGAGCAAAGATAAGTATGATTATGTGATAGTTAGTCCTTCTCAGGGAATGCATGAGGATATGCTTCTGGATTGGCACAAAGAGGGGGAGCTTATTAAATCATTGCACAAAAATAATGTTGTGATCGCATCGGCCTGTCTAGGAGTTCTGTTTTTGGCCAGCATCGGCATACTTGATGGTAAGCAAGCAACAACTCATTGGGCCAGTGAGAGCTTTGTAAAAAAGAATTTTCCCAAGGTTCAATGGAATATGCAGAAGATGCTTTGTGAAACACCGTCCGTCATCACTGCCGGGGGCTATCTCGCAGTCGTAGATCTAACTCTCAATATTATTTCAAGATCAAGCGGAAAGAAGATTACTCAAGAAATTGGAAAGCTTCTTTTGGCCGACAGCACGAGAGAAAAACAATCTATTTATGCATCCGAGTTAATAGTAAACACGCAAGAAGTAGATCAATTTAAATCTTTAGAAAGATGGATTGACTTAAACATAGACAAGAATATTTCAATTCAGGAAATGGCTGATCGTTGTGGCATGAGTTTAAGAAGCTTTCAAAGAAGGATTATTTCGGCATATGGACACCCTCCAAAGAAGTTTCTTCAATTAAAGCGAGTTCAAAAAGCTCGGTTACTTTTAGGTAATTCAAAATTGAGCATCGAAGATGTCGTGTCACAAGTGGGGATGACTGATGTTTCATCATTCAGAAAAATATTTCTCCGAGAATTTGGAATGACGTTGTCTGAATATCGAAGACGGGTATTTTAGCTATCTATCTTAGATTCTTATAGACTTTGGCCGATATCCCTAATTTTTCTTGTTGGCATGTTTGACTATTTATATGTCATTTGTGCCACTGTTTTAAATTGATATAAAGACTTAATCTAGTTTCAAAAGGAGTTTTTATGCTTATTACATTTCTATTAACATCAGTTATGGCCTTTGCATCGCCGCCACCACCAAAAATGGAGGTAACTCACATAGGTGGTCCTACCGCCCTCGTCGAAATAGATGGATATCGAATTTTGACTGACCCAACATTTGATGATGGCCCCAAAGAGTATCCCATTAACTCAGTGACGAGCCTTAAGAAAACTAATTCACCTTCTGTTAAATCAGATGATCTTGGACAGATCGACTTGGTATTACTTAGTCATGATGAACACGCTGATAACTTAGATGAAAAAGGCAGAGCTTATCTTAAAAAAGTAACTGAGGTGTTTACGACAGCTTCTGGAGCTAAACGGCTTGGTGGCAATGCTGTTGGTTTTAAACCTTGGGAATCGAAGATCATTAAAACCAAAAATAAGAAGACATTTAAAATTACGGCGGTTCCGGCTCGCCATGGGCCTGTGGGCATTGAGCCAATGGCTGGTGATGTAGTTGGCTTTGTTATTACCTCACAAGACTCAGCCATAGATCTTTTATATGTGACAGGAGACACTGTATGGTATGAAGGAACTAAAGAGGTTACTAAGCGCTTCAAGCCACTAGCAGTTCTTGCTTTTGCAGGAGGGGCCAAGCCGTTACCAATCCCTGTTCGAGTCACAATGGACGCAAATGAAATATTAGAATTTGCGAATGCTTTGCCTAGCTCTGTCATTATTCCAATTCATCAGGATGGATGGGCACACTTTAAAGAATCAAAAACCGACATTGAACAAGTGTTTGCAACATTCAAACTAGAGAAGCGATTGCTATCGCTTACTCCAGGATTGAAAGCAGAAGTTCCTTTTGTTCAAAAGAAAAAGTGAAACTTCGATAAATCGACATAAGTCATGCATTTTTGGCCCAGATCGCAATTGTATTGCCACTGTTATCTGCTTTGCAATCGCATAGCTTTGGGCCACTTGCTTGCCTTGGACTCCATAATGAACTGAAACTGTGCTTTACGGACTTGGTTAAGAATCTTGGGTAAGTTGCCACTAGAGACTGCGGCAAAAGCTAATACTACTGCGATTTTAATAAGACTGTTCATTTAGTCCTCCGATTAATAGGTTGTTTCAATTGGTTAAATTTAATGATCCTTCTGACCACACATGGACTCCATGATTTGCCAGTTCGGCTAGGAATCTTTTGGTTATTCAGCTCTTTTGCAATGGCATTCCCGGAAAGCCCTGAATGGTGAAGCTGCAGAATTTTTCTGACAATAATTTGTTCTTTTGGATCAAGTAAAAGCTTCCCATCAAGGTAGGCATATCCGTATGGCGTGTGACCACCGCGCTTAGTATGTAGTCGATCTATGTGGATTGCATTTCCATTGAGGGGATTTCTCAACGCCATTCCATTCTTTTTCAGAGTTTCACGCACGGTAGATTTTGGAATGCCTGTTCGCTCTTCTATATCTCGAATAGAGAGTCCACTTTCATAGAGATGAGCACATTCTTCGTAAATTCGAGAGGGTGTTCGAGGAGAAAGCTCAATGAAATCATGATGATTTTGGTGTTCGCTTATCCAGTGCCTAGGACCACCAACTTAGAAATTAAAGAACCTCCCTCGGGAGGTTCTTTGTTTTTAGATGATGATGAGGATCTAGTGTAAACACAAAATTATTCAATCAACCAGCCAATTGTCCAAATAGTTTTATTTTGTTTAGCCGAAAAGCCTCCATATTCGAGGGGTGATAATTGGTTGATTTAAAGAATATTATTCAAAGTGCAAATATAAATTTCCTATTCGGTTCGGGAATTTCATCTCCGTACCTAAGTACGTTGGGGCAAGTAGAACAAAGATTTGCAGAATTAGAGGCCCAGCAGTGTAGCGATAGCTTATATCTACTTGTCCAAGCATCTATTAGACGGGCCTATTTTGAGAAATGTATTAAGGCCAATATTAATATTGTGGAGAAGAAAGCGTGCTCATTAGATGTAATGGGCAACTACATAAGATTGTTTAAAACGCTAAACCAAATATTAGCGGCAAGAAAAAGCAATTTAATCGACAGGCAAGTTAATTTATTTACAACCAACATGGATATCTTCCCTGAAATTGCTCTCGAGCATCTGGGGGCAGAGTTTAATGATGGATTTCATGGTAGGTTTAACCCAACTTTTAGTTTGGGGAATTTCAAAAAATCTATTATGAAAACTAGTCAGCAGTACGCTGTTGCTTCTGAGTTGCCACTATTCAATTTATTTAAGCTTCACGGCTCCGTCAGTTGGAAGATGCAGTCTGACGATCAAATTGTATTGGATCGTGATTTGAGCGTAGTGAACAAAATTGCAAACCTTAAATTAAGTGCTAGTTCATTTATTAATGTTTTCGATTCCAACAACAATATTCATCCCACCGAAAAGCTGGTGGAGTTGGCCAAGGCTTTGAGGAAAACTACAGAGGCTAAGCAGTTCAATGAGGCATATGATGGACTTGTTATGGTGAATCCGAACAAGGACAAGTTTCGACATACTACCATGAATCGGAACTATTATGAGTTGCTTCGCATGTATAGTAATGAATTAGAGAGAGAAAATTCTATTCTGTTTGTTATGGGATTTTCATTCGCTGATGAGCATATTGTTGAGATTACCAATCGTGTTGTTCGATCAAATCCAACACTGAAGGTAATAGTCTTTGGATATGATTCTGGCGCAGAATCTGACATTCTTCAGAATTTAAAAATTGATAAAAATTCAGGGCGTTCGCAAAACATCCAGTTCTATCCAAGACGGATTCATAAGGTCGAGGAAACTTCTGAAGAGCTTCCATACAATTTATCAAATATTGACCAGTTTTGTTTTTCGGAAATTCTGAGGAGCATAAATGGATAGTTCAAAAGTAAATTCGGACCAAATTGTATCAGATTCCATTCTAAAAGTAGGATACGTTGTCTCAATTGCGGGTCGAGTAGTTAAAGTCAGTATTGATAAGTCTAAGAATGTTTCACACCTATTGTTTAACGGAACATTGGTTAAGAATATTTCTGTCGGTGGCTACGTAAAAGTTAGGAAAGGTTTCGAGACGATTGTTGGGAAGATCGAAGGGGAGTACGTCGACGAAGAAGCTGAAATCGGAAAAGATTATGTAGATAAACGAGAGAGAATTAATCGCATTCTCGAAATCAAATTGTTAGGATATTATGATGGCAGAACTTTCAAAAAAGGAATTAAAGAGCTGCCTCTAATGGGCAATGAATGTTTTCTATTAACGAGAGAAGAGTATGCCGACGTCCATAACTTTATTAAGGATGGTGACGTCGCAATGAAGGTTGGGTGTTTATCGAATGATCATGGAACTGAAATTAGAATCGGGGTAAATAGTCTCTTTGCGAGCCATATAGGAATTTTCGGAAATACTGGAAGTGGTAAATCATATACGCTAACAGCTCTTTATAATCAATTGTTTAGAAAATTTGGACATTCAGAAAATTTTCGAAGTAATGCAAGATTTTTATTGATCGATTTTAACGGCGAGTACATCAATCGCGCAGTTAAAAACGACAGTATTATTGCGGATGATTCGATCAAGAAGTCATATCAATTGTCTACAAGATCTGCTGGAGATCAACTACCACTTCCTTCGAGTGCAGTTTTTGATGAATTAATTTGGATTATTGCAGCGGAAGCAACAGAAAAAACACAGACGCCATTTTTACGTCGCGCACTATCGAATAAACAGTTTGAGCAAGCTACACAAAGTGAAGAGGGCTTTAAGAAAGCTATCGTTGATATATTTAGTACGATGGCGACCTCCAAAGATCCGGATTTTTTGTCGTCAATTCATAGTTTATTGAAAGATCTTTCTCCGGCAATTCGGCAGTATTCGAAGAATTTCGAGGTCACGGAAAGTAATGTGACCACGCGTATCCAATTTTTTGTTAAAAATTCTGAATATGTAACGTTGCCAAAGGATAGTTCTAGCAAATGGACTTATGCAAATAATGTGGAATTTAAAAAGTCATTGCTGGAATTGTTTAAAGAACTCGAAATTAATACGAAGGATATGAATATTTTCAATAGAATTTACGCCATAATTGTTCTTCACTTCTATAGAGAAATTTCACTCGGGTACTCAAATCGAGAGCATATCGGTCCAATGCTTAAGAGGCTCGAAAAAAGGGTGAACGATTTGTCCAAAGTATTGAAGCTCGAAGATGCCGAGAATAAGAATGACAGCGTGTTGACTATCATTTCGCTTCGGGACGTCAATATTCATATGCGTAAAATTCTACCCCTCATGGTATGTCGTCATTTGTATGAAGAAAAGAAGCATCAAGAGAACAAGAAAAAGTATCTGAATTTAATAATTGATGAAGCTCACAATGTACTCTCTGATAGTTCAATGAGAGAGAATGAAGAGTGGAAGGATTATCGGTTAGAGACATTTGAGGAGATAATTAAAGAAGGGAGAAAATTCGGGACATTTCTGACGATAGCCAGCCAGCGACCTTCGGATATTTCAACGACGATTGTGTCCCAACTTCATAATTACTTTCTTCATCGACTTGTTAACGAAAAGGATTTGAAAGCAATTGAGTCGACAATTTCGTTTTTGGACAAAGTTTCATTTGAGATGTTGCCTATTCTTCCTACGGGAAGCTGCGTTGTATCTGGGCTCATATCACAAGTCCCAGTAATAATAGAGGTCGATCCAATAGATGAAAAAAGCCAACCCCAAAGTGAAACCTATAAACCGACCGATCATTGGTGATGTTAAGGAAAGGACGATGAACACATGAGGATTAATGGAATCAATTAGAAAATGGATTTCTGAGTTGGGGTTGAATGTAGAGCTATGTGTTCTTTGTCAAAAAAGTAACCTGCTATGTGAAAGTCATATTATTCCTTCTTTTGTTACAAAGTGGATAAAAGATACATCAGTTACCGGCTATCTTCGTGGCGTTGAAAATCCAAACTTGAGGATGCAGGACAGTCGGAAATACAAATTGCTATGCAATGATTGTGAACAGATTTTCTCCGCTTGGGAAAGGGAGTTCGCTCAAAAAGTATTCTTTCCTTATGTGAAGGAGGAATTGTCCAGTCAGATGAGTTATCAGGGTAAGATCGGAGAAATTCCATACGACAAATGGTTGTTAAACTTTTGCCTTTCAGTGCAATGGCGTGGTTTAGTCACCTGTTTTGAAGCTGAAGATTGTAAAGATAGTCATCGTTTAGAGCTAATTAAGGCGATTCATTTGTGGAAAGACTATTTCCAAGGCCTTCGGCCCGATACCGGAAGCTGGAGAACATATTTATTCTTCTTTGAAAATTTGGCATTTGCATCTGGTGATGAATGGCCGGAGCGAATGCCTGGAAATGCGAACCACTATGTTCTACGGGCGGTTGACTTCACGATTTTAGAAAACAACAAGCGCTTGATGGTATTTTCAAAGATGGGCCCAATGGCAATATGTACGTCGCTAGTGCCGTCGGTTCTGCCTGCAGAAAGGCATTTTCAAGTTCGTCTCAAGGGCAAAATCAACATTAGGACTTTTATGAACGACCCTGCAATTGGAACATTTCTATGTATTGAAAGACCAACTCAAGTTCAAAGTGAAGGGCGTCCATCGGATAGGCAGATTGCTAGAATTCTGGAAGACTTTAAGAAAAATGGTCATCGAGATGCCGAATCTCTGACCAGGATTGCAATTCAAGGAGACGTTTTGATTCAAAGAAGCATTAAGGGCGAATTTTAGTGAGAGCCTTTATTTTCATTCATTGAATTTGGAGCAGGGCCTGCACTTCATTGCTTGGAATTCGCTAAAGAGCTGTCATTGGTTACTGCGGTTGATCCTCGCAAGAGATGACCGATTACGCATAATCAAAAGCCAATGAAGCTGGTGTATCGGTACATTGTGATTGTACTGATATGATCACTTATAAATCACCAAAGACATATGATATTGCAGCACTGTTGATGAATTCAGCGGCATACTTGCTAACGGATGCACAAGTTATTGAGCATCTTCGATCTGTGGCAAAAGTATTAAACCCAGGTGGGTTATATGTTATGGAGAAGAGTCATTCAAAGTCGGTGTTTTTGATGTTGAACGGACGACATTGAATGAGTGGGAGATGGGGCGAAGCGGCACGAAGGTTAAAGTCATGTGGGGTGGTCCGGACGATAAGTTTGATTCCATCACTTAACTGACGGATGTATCGGTTATGCTGAAGTATGGAGACGGGGAAAAGAAGAGCGTGTTGAATGATCGTTCTCCTCACAGATGCTTTACAGCCACGGAGTTTGCAGCTTTAGTTGTAGTATCGAGAGCATTTGAAAAGATCTCGCCGAGTGAAGGAAAAAACAGGAGCGCGACTGATTGCTGTTAAGCCCGCTAAGTTCGTGAACCCAAACTTTACCGAACATGAAGTTTGGGAGCTAACAAAATCAGAATGGTTGAATCGTGCAAAATAAAAATAGGTTCCGACCTGGCTTTCGTGCGTGGCAATGCTAGAGCATAGTTCTGGATACGTGAATCTATTCGAGTTGAGACCTTAAAATCTTATTCATCATCAAAGACCTTTGAAAGTAAGCGGGTGAGTTCCTCAGCCGTTAGGTTCTTCCAAGATTCGTTAAGATTTTCCCCACACCACAAAGACATAAAGTCGCTAGATCCAACTTTCTCAGAAGCTGCCTTCAGTGATGATAAAGATTTTCCTGCATAAGGAAAAGGTGGAGCGAATGGTGACATGGGTCCTAGTTCATTGCTGAGTCTATTTGAAATACTTCGAGCTGGTTTTCCGGTGAAGACATTTGTAATCACCGTATTATGTCTTCTTTCTGATAAGAGAGCCTTTCTATGCAAAGGAGAAACTTTAGATTCTTGAGTTAATAAGTAAGCCGTTCCGAGTTGCACTCCTGAGGCACCTAAAGCCATAAATTTTTTTATATCCATTGCATCGACTATTCCTCCAGCAGCGATTACGGGTATTTGAACGTGTTTTAGAATTTCTGAAACAAGAGAGAAGGTTTTTGTTTGAGTCGAAAGGTCTTCGGTCAAAAACATCCCACGATGGCCACCGGCCTCAACTCCTTGGGCAATGATCGCATCACACCCATGTTCTTCGAGCCATAGAGCCTCTTCAAGAGTGGTGGCTGAAGATATGATTTTAATGCCGACGTTTTTCATTCGACGAATATATTTTTTTGCAGGTAATCCAAAGTGAAAGCTTGCAACTTCAGGCCGAAGATCCTCAAGAAGTTGACAAGTACTTTCATCAAAAGGTTTTCTTTTAACGAAAGGAATATCTAAAGTGGGATCGATATGAAATTCTTTATAATAACGATCCAGAGCCTCCAACCAAATATTCTCTTGAGTAGAGGACATCTCAACAGGTTGATGGCAAAAGAAATTGAGATTAAGAGGTTTCCTAGGACAAGCCTTGCGGAAAATAGCCACTTCATTTCTGATGCTCTCTTCACTCAACATCGCGCAGGCGATAGATCCTAAGCCGCCTGCCTTTGCGACTCCCATGGCCATGGCCGAATCAGCTGCCCCTGCCATGGGTGCTAAGAGTAAGGGGATTTCAATATTAAAGAGTTCAGTAATTTGGTTTTGCATGTGGACCTTCTTCAGAGAAAATTTTGCGACCTCTTTGAAGATGATTCAAGTGCTGACAAAAATTTAGAAGATTAAATTCTACGATCATTCGATTTTTTCAACTAAAGGCGTGTATTTTCCATTTATAAGAACTTGCCTATTGAACGTCGTAAAAATCAATTTAACCTTTAAGTAAATTTAAAAACGGAGTCGATATGTCGGGAACTGTTCATTTACATAGAGTAATCATGGCCCCCCCAGAGAGAGTTTTTCGTGCCTTGGTAAATCCTGAGGCGATGGCGAAGTGGACGCCACCTCATGGATTTGTCGGTAAAGTGCACGAGATTGATGTGCGCGTTGGGGGCGGGTATAAAATGTCCTTTACCAACCTTACAACTGAGCAGAGCCATTCATTTCATGGGGAGTATATTGAGATTAAGCCAAACGAATTATTGAGATACATTGATAGATTCGATGATCCGAAGATGCCGGGGGATATGATGATGACCGTGTCCCTTCGCAAGGTCATGGGTGGAACGGAATTGAAGATCACCCAAGAGGGAATCCCAGATATGATTCCCGTGGAGATGTGTTACGTCGGATGGCAGCAGTCATTAAATCTTTTAATTCAGCTCGTGGAACCGGAGATTAAAGAATAGAGACCAGAAGAAGAGGGATGGGAAGAGTTTAAATCTCCTCTTCTTCTCTAGCGGTCGGAAGCTTTAGAGATCTGGGCTCTGGTAGCTTTAGTATCAATAAATCCCATAGCTCCAGAGATTCCATCTTTTCCATAGTTCCCATAAGGACCTTGATCTCCTGAAGAAGCTGGTTTGGGCTGTCGGCAACCAGGAGCGGCTCTTGGAGTTATTCCGGGAGGGCCACCTGGGCCTCCTTCTCCACGGAGCCCGCTCTTTCCTCCTTCACCGGGAAGAGTTATAATCTTTGCGGTGAAGTTTTCTGTATTTCTAATGTCGATAGTGAGACTTCCCGTATCACCGCCGTCTTGCCCTGGGGCTGCATCAATACCCTTGGCGCCTTTTAATCCTGGTTCCGCAGCTTGTGGTTCTACTTTGCAGATGATTTCAGAGCGACACGGGCGTCCTCTATCATCGGTGCAGTATCGCCCAATATCTTGAGATTCACCGGAGGTCCCATTTTTTCCAGCGGCAGCCGGTGGATGCTTAACAATAGGAGTGACTCCATCATTCCCATCAAAACCAATAAGTGCCACGCGAAGGTGGCCAATAGCTTCGTCTGCTTGAATTCTTATATCAGCATGAGAGGGTTTGCCTTCAGTCGTTGGAGACTTCGTTCCAGGAAGCACAGTCAAGATGTGAGCATCTTCAGCGCGGAAGGCCGCTCCGGGATTGTAAGTATCTTCAATGATAATCTTTTTTGCTTTAATGGTAAGGCTCTGACCATTTGTGATGATTCTTCCACCTGTGGTGATGAGGAGGCGGTTTGCTTCAAGATCGCCTTTCATTGATGTTGGCTCAGAAATTTTTAAATCATTATGAAATTTTATATCAAAGTTTTTGCGCCCAATTATTGCGCCTAATTCATTAAATAGGGTAACTGATACGTTTAATAAACCCTTGTGGCCCTCTATACCTCGTTTTACATAAGAATGTTCGACAGACTCAATAACTTCGTCATTAATCTTGAGTTCCGCCCGATATGCACGGGAAGGCCACTTGGCTATTAGTTGAAACTTATTAAACTCTTCATCATCTTCTAATTCGACTTTAATTTCCTCTATTGAAACCCTTTCGCTGGTCGTCGACTTAACCAGTGTTTCCAAAAGTTGATCAGCAGCTTGCTTACGAAGCGCTTCATCATCTTCGATGCGAAAGGCACAGGAAGTTAATAAAAGTAATAAACTAAATATTACTTTTGCCATTGTGAGGACCTTTGGTGTCTATCCAAGCGGAATTGTTTTTCTAAATTTGTTGTAATGTCTGACCATGAGCTGATTGATTCCTCTTTGTGAATCAGTAGTCTTACAATACTTATGCATCCTGAATTTATATCTTCTGCTTCAACAATAATTTGTGGCCAATTAGCATTTGGTTTATTGTTATTGTAGATTACCTGCGTTGTTTGAGTAAAAATAGAAAACCCACCCAAAAGCTTCTTCGTTAGAATAGTGATGCGCGAATGTCCACCATACATTCCTGAGAAATCATCCTTATTCTCCAAATTCACCACCGAATGCTTAGCCATATCCATGTTCACACTCGTAAACTCCGGTTGGTGATGGTGGATCTCATCTGCATGAATAGTAAGGCGGGCACCATTCGTCATGATTTGACCACCCGGTAGGATGTGTAGGCGGCCTAAATGCCATTCGGTATCTTCTTTGAGATGAAGAGGTTCTTTCACAAGGAAATCAAATGGAGTTTCAATATCCACATCCATGACCGACACAGTTTCGTTATTGCCGTTTAGAACCGCGAAGTGAATTTTTAATGATTTACCAGCTTCCACTTTCTGAGTGTGCTCATACAGATTTCTTTTCGTCATTGTCGGGCCGTTGCTCACGCGCACTTGCATGGTCTCAATGGTCTTATCCCATTTTAAAGATAAAACATATTTGCCAAATTCAGCAGGGGTAACTGTTACCTTAAAATTATTCTCGTTCAGGTTGCCATCAAATCTTGCGAACTCAGATGTTTCCGGCGCTCCTTGTGTTTGGGTCTCTGTTTGAGTTTCAAACGTAAAGGGGATTTGCTCTTGTGCTGAGGGTTCTTCCTTTTTTGAGCAAGCAGAGACGAGAGCACATAAGCAGACAGTGGAAAGTAGCTTTATATACATACGCATTTAAAAACTCCTCGGCATTAAAAATACGAAGATATTTATAAACTAAAATGTAATTTCATTCGATGGGGTCTGACGGATTTTGAAGGAAGGAAATGGATGTCTAAACTTTGGACGACATGGGTAAGCGGAAATACCTCTAGAGTCCGAAAATAGAAGAACTCTAGAATTTATATAAACATTAATAACTTTAAATAAGTTGCTCCGAAGTAATTTCCGTAATCCCCGGCGCTGGATGGAGTGCGGCTTGAAGCATGGCCTCAGCAATATTCTCTGCGGGGTTGATGCGATACTTTGGGGGTAAGATCGGTTGAAGAATTTTAGTGATAACTATTCCAATGGACTCGCCTAGGCGGAACTCTTTACGATTTCCGCCGATCAGCCCTGGTCTCACAATCACGAGAGAAGTAAAACCTAAATTGGAAAGCCTCTCTTCCGCCAGGCCTTTGATGCGATTATAGAAGAATTTCGAGGAGGCATCAGCGCCTATGGCGGAGTTAAACACATAGGTAGGGACGCCATGCTTTCTAGCGATCTCTGCGGTATGAGCGGGATAATCTAAATCCACGCGGGCAAAAGCCTCTTGAGAGCCCGCCGTCTTCATCGTTGTTCCTAAGGCACAAATGACGGCGTCCACCTTCCACCAGTCTTCATCTTCAGGGAGATTTTCAAAGTCTACGACAGGGGCAAAGAGCTTCGGGTGAGCAGGGAGGGCTTTGCGGGACGGCGCGATCACGGCCGAAACTTCCGGGTTTTGAAGAGCAGCCTTGAGGACCGAACTGCCCACCAAGCCAGTGGCCCCAACAATAAGTATTTTCATGCCTAAACCTCCCTATCTCTAGGTAAAGAATTTACCAGCGCGGGCCTTTAAAGCAATAGGTTTGATTTGGCGACAGATTGGGCCTGTGATTTAAAATAATGCTATCTTTTAAGCAGAAAAAATGGTGAA
The DNA here is from genome assembly GCA_000525675.1 of Bdellovibrio bacteriovorus W. Lineage (NCBI taxonomy): Bacteria > Pseudomonadati > Bdellovibrionota > Bdellovibrionia > Bdellovibrionales > Pseudobdellovibrionaceae > Bdellovibrio > Bdellovibrio bacteriovorus. The sequence continues at coordinate 2,804,791 of CP002190.1, read as the reverse complement.
TGTTGGGCTCAAGTCGTTCCTGAATCTATAGATATCCTATTGTCTTTCTGCGAATGGCCCCAAGCGCTTTTACAGGAGGCAAATTATGGGAAAAAAAATCTACGTTGGTAACCTTTCTTACTCTATGGATGATCAATCTCTTGGAGATATCTTTGCTGAGTTCGGTCAAGTTGAATCGGCACGCATCGTAATTGATCGTGAAACTGGCCGTAGCAAAGGTTTCGGTTTTGTTGAAATGTCTACAGACGAAGAAGCTGCTACAGCTATCGAAAAAGTAAACGGTGCTGAGCACTCTGGCCGTTTGTTGAACGTTAGCGAAGCAAAGCCAATGGCTCCACGTGATAACCGTGGCGGTGGCGGCGGAAGCCGTGGCGGTGGCCGTGGCGGTTTCGGTGGCGGCGGACGCAGCAACCGTTACTAATTTTTGATATCAGTTACTGATTCAGAATAAAAAATCTGGAGACACCTTAACAGGACTCCAGATTTTTTTTTGTCCTAAAATTGCCTTCTAAATCTCATTATCTCATCTCCAGAAATTATTTGATTCTCTCTAGATGCTAGGGTCCTCTAGAAAGTAAATATGAAATACACGAAAGCATCACAAGAAGAATTAGAAAGTTTATTAGAGATTCATAAGTCAGAGATATCAGGCTATGAGTTCAATAATTTAGATTTCACAAATTTAGAAATTAAAAGTGCTCTTTTCTTAGAATGTAAATTTATAGGCTGCAACCTAGCCAATGTTTCTTTCTTAAACGTCGCCCTGCGGGATTCTCTTTTTGAAAGATGTAATTTAATGGGAGTAAATTGGACGGAGACGCGAAAGAACGGGACCTATTTTTTTACTGAATGTAAATTAGACTACTCCAGTTTTCAGGGGATGGACTTAAGAGGAAGTTCTTTTGTTGATTGTTCTCTCAGAGAAGTCGACTTCGCCGGAGCAAATTTATCCAAGGCCTTATTCACGAGAGCTAACTTATCGGGGGCGACATTCTCCGGTGCGAACTTAGAGAAGTCTGATTTTCGACAAGCTCGAAGTTACTTCATCGACCCTAGAAATGCTAAAATCAAAGATGCTCTATTTTCAGTTCCCGAAGCTTTAGTTTTGATTGAAGCGTTCGGAGCCAGTGTTAGCTTTTAAATTTATAGAGTCGAGCGGGGCAATATTTCTACGCTTGATCCTAGACCTCATTTTGCAAAAAACTTCTATAGAGCTAAAACTTTCTTTAAAAGTGAATTAGAATACTGAGGTAATAATTGTGAAGGAGGCATCAATGAACCCATGGCACGACGTAAAGCTCGATTTAGATTCAAGTCATGAGCTTAATTGCATTATCGAGATTCCAGCTCTCTCAAAGGTGAAGTATGAAATTGATAAGGATTCAGGCCTTCTCAAAGTAGATCGCATTCTCTATAGCTCGGTTCACTATCCTTGTAATTATGGTTTCTTTCCTCAAACTTTCTGCGATGACGGGGACCCATTAGATGTTCTCGTAATCGGGCAAGCCCCTGTCTATCCTCTTTCGATTATGCGCGTGCGCCCTGTTGGCGTTTTGCGAATGATCGATCAGGGAAAAGGTGATGATAAGGTGATCTCGGTCCATGTTCATGATCCTGAGTACAATCATATCCGTAGACTTAATGAAATTGCTCCCCACAAACTGTCTGAGATCCGTCAGTTTTTCGAAAGCTACAAGGCGCTAGAAAAAAAATCCGTTGAAATTAGCGCCATCGAAAATGAGGAAGTCGCATACAAGGTGATCGCAGAGTCTATTGAGCTCTATAAGAAAGATTTTAAAAAATAGGAAAATCTTTGTTTTATTATTTCAATCTGCGTTGTTGATTTGAGCAATATCTTGTCGGATGCTTTTGTGCATTTTCAGCACAGGTCGAAGTAAAATCCACCGAGGAGATTTCGTTGATCAATAAATCAAACTCTTGGCCCAAAAGAACAGCCATCATCGGAAATGCGGGCGGGGGGAAGACGACCCTTGCGCGCAAGGTAAGCTTTTTGACGGGATTTCCTGTAACCCATGTGGATAGTGTGCAATTTCAGAAAGGAATGAAGTTGCGCCCTTATAAAGAGACCATAGAGGTATTACTAGAGATACAGAATAATTCGGAATGGATTATTGATGGATATGGCCCTTTAGATATTTTAGAGAAAAGATTTGCGATGGCAGATCAAATTATCTTCATTGATCTACCTTTGTGGAAACATATTTTCTGGTTTTTAAAACGGCAATTACTAAATCTCTTTTCTCAGAGAGAGGAGCTTCCGGAAGGTTGTTCGGAAGCAAACTTAGAGCAAACTCGAAAAACCCTTCGAACGATTCGCAGCGCCCATAAGCAGATGCGCCCAGAATTACTGCGTATACTGAATAGACCAGAAAATAAAACTAAAACTCGAATCCTTAAATCAACTAAAGAGATTCAAGATTTTCTTAATGAGGTTCGAGCGCATTCGCCTTTTTAAGTCAGACTTAAAAGTATAGTTCCGATCCCAATCACACTGGCGCCAATCCATTGTTTGCGCGTCAGAGACTCCTTAAGCAAAAATGAAAACAGAAGAGCAAAGAAAATAGACGAGTTTCTGAGGGAGATTGCATACCCTGGCTCTACAATTTGTAATGCGTATAAGAAAATTAAAAAAGAAGCCGTTGAAAGAAAGGCAGTCAGAACCGCATTTCTAAACTGAGTCTTCACAACGTTTTTAAATCTTGTTCGAATATTTTTCCCTAAGAAGATGCCAAGAATAAGAGCTGAAAGAATCATCGAGACAAAAAATAGAACCTGTGGGTTTGCGTGAGTTTTTAAAGCCTGATGATAGCAAATATGATAGCCCGTGATACAGGCCGCAGCTAGAAAGGGCCAGATATCTAGTTTTTGCGAGCTTCCATTTTTTCCTTCATAACTTAAAGCTGAAATACCTAAGAACACCGCACCGGCTCCGAGCAAATGGACTAGCGTTGAAGTCTCTCCAAGAAAAGTCATGGAGATAATCCACACAAAGAGCATCGCCCCACCACGCATGATAGCATAGGCTTTGCCAAGAGTTGCTCCTGAAAGTGCTCGGGAAAGCATCGCCATATAAAGACCTTCGAAAACTCCGGAGCCTAGGGTGAATATCAACGTCTCTCCTTGAAGCTCTTTAAAAGAAGCCTTCGTAAGAAAAATTAAAACGAGCGTAATGATGGCCCCGATAGAAGTAACAAGCATGAGGAAGGCTTCTTTGTCCGTCGACCTTTTTGTAAGGGCATTCCAACTTGCATGAAAAAATGCAGAAATAAGTAAAAGAGCGGCGCCTGATTCCATCTTTAGAATTCTTTCGGGGTGGAAGGTTTCTCATTTCGAGTGATAATGAAAATTGAAACACCACAGAGAATAATTGTCACAAAAATTTTTAAAACTAAGAGATCCACTTTGTACCAGATGACTCCTCCAGAAAGGGTGATCGTCAGTAAAGCCGTTACCTTTGCGGGGCGAGAAATAATGCGTTCTTCTTCCCAATCCTTAAGGGCTTTTCCCATATAAGGTTGGTGATACATCCAGGCATGCAAGGTGGGAGAGCTTTTCAGAAAACACCAAGCGGCCAATAATAGAAACGGTGTTGTCGGAAGTAGCGGTAGGAAGATTCCAATCACGCCAAGAGTTAAACTCACAATTCCGAATCCAAAAAGAAGATACTTTATGAATAAGTTCATTGAGGTCTACTGAGGTTCACGGCTTCAGAGATGAGGTCGATAGAGCGAATTCTTGCTGAGAGGTCGAAGATATCTGAAACAATAATGACCTCATCCACTCCAGTCTCGGACTGAAAAGATTGAAGCCCTTGCAGAACCTTTTCTTTGTTACCAACTATAGAGCGACTTAGCATTTTTTGTGCAAGCGCCTTTTCCTGAGGGGACCAATAAGTGTCGATATCTTCGATCGGTGGCTTGCTGAGTCCACGTGAGTTTCTGAACATATCTGTAAAGGACATCTGCTGAGTTGTCGCAAGTTTTTTGGCTTCTGCTTCTGTATCTGCAGCAATGACATTGATTCCCGCCATGCAATACGGTTGCTTAAGAACCGCGGATGGTTTGAAGTTTTGTTTGTAGGTATCAATGGCTACCAATAGGTGCTCTGGCGCAAAGTGGGAGGCAAAGGAGTAGGGCAGTCCCAATTCGGCAGCAAGTCTTGCACCAAAGAGACTTGATCCTAAGATCCACAAAGGAACATTGGTTCCCGCAGCAGGCACGGCCTGAATGCGAAAGGATTTTGCCTGTTCAGAAAAATAGGACTGCAATGCGAGAACATCTTGAGGGAAGTGGTCTGAGGCGCCTTCGGTGCGACCAATAGCTTTAATGGTAGCCATATCTGTTCCGGGTGCGCGTCCCAGTCCAAGATCAATTCTATTGGGATAAAGATGTTCGAGTGTTCCGAATTGTTCTGCGATGATATACGGAGAGTGATTCGGCAGCATGATGCCACCAGCGCCAATGCGAATAGTTTTTGTCGCTTCAGCAAGATACCCAATAACCACCGAGGTGGCAGCACTGGCGATGCCAACAAAGTTATGATGTTCGGCAACCCAAATTCTATGATAGCCAAATTTTTCTGCAGCGATTGCAAGGGCGCGGGCATTTTGTAGCGCTTGCCCAGGAGTGGTTTCTTGGGTCACGCGCACTAGTTCGAGAATTGAGACTTTCATATTTTTTCAGCTCCCTCTAAGGAGGTCAAATATAGCTGAATTTCAAGAAACGGTCTATGACGAAGAGGTTTTAAAAATATTACGCCTCCCAAATGAGTCATCAATGTGAAACTTCACTATTCAGATTGGAGGCCCATCTCTTCTTCGAGTGCGCGAATCTCGTAAATAATCTTTAGGATCTTTTTTCCAAAATTTGTAAACTGGTATTCAACTCGCGGAGGCACTTCGGGATATTCAATCTTTTCGACGATCTGATAGCGAAGAAGTTTCTTTAGTCTCTCGTTAAGAACTTTAGTAGAGAGTCCTTCTTGATCTCTTGTCATTTGACCAGGTCTGTTGATGCCTTGCTCAAGCATATCAAGGACGCTGAGTGACCACTTGCATCCAACAATGTCTTCAATCATAAATTTGACAGAGGGCTTTTCCATAATCAATTCACCATTTTGTACCAAACGGTAACTACCCTACGAGTTTGTGCCTACTTCCAAGGGTTAAATCCCTATGGCAGGATGTCTTTATAAACCAAACATCATTTCGGATGAGAGTATATGAAGACGATTAAATTTTCCATTTCAAAATGGCTAAATATTCAAGAAGACGAATTCAACTTTTCGCGCCCGACGGTAAAGCTTATTCATTTCTTTCAGATGAAATGCCGAGGCTGCGTGATTTATGGAATTCCCGAAGCCAAAGAAATGGCTGAAATTTTTCAAGGAAAGGACTTTGAAGTCGTCGGTATCCATTCGGTCTTTGAGCATCACGAAGAGATGACGGAGCCCGATTTGCGCAAGTTTCTTAACGATCAAAATATCACATTTCCCATTGGCATCGATATGCATATTGCTGATCACTGGATGCCTGAGACGATGAAGAGTCTGAATCTGCAAGGCACGCCAACAACAATTCTTTTAGATAAAAAAGGACAGATCCGCTTGCAGTCTTTTGGAGTTGTTGGCAGTGAGCGCTTACAAAAATCGATTGAAGTACTATTGGCTGAGTCCCCTTAGCTTTAACCAACCCCAGTAAAGGAGTCCTTATGAAAAAAGCAGTTTTCTATCATGCAGGTTGTTCTGTTTGCGTTGATGCAGAGAAAGAAGTTTTGAACATGGTCGATAAAAACAAATTTGATCTCGAAGTTGTTCATTTTGGAAGCGCAAAGAACCGAATCTCTGAAGCGGAAAAATTAGGTGTTAAATCAGTGCCAGCACTTGTTGTGAATGGTTCTGTGCTGCACATTAACTATGGCGCAAGCCTTGAAGACGTGAAAAAGATTTAGCCCTTTTTAAAGGCCTCTTTCTCTTAAGGAAGGGGTCTGTATTTATTTTTTAGTGCACGCTCTTTTTTGCGTGGAGCTTTCTTTCCAAAACTTCAGCCAAAACCTTGGCGTTATTATGCTCTTCATTCTTTGCGGAATAAATCAAAGTAATCTTTTTTGAGCGCGCGAGTTGAAGCAGCTCTTCAATCTTCTCTTTTGCTTCTGGGTTATGAAGTTCTTCCTTATAAAGTTTTTGAAAGCTCCTCCAATCTTCGCTCTCATGAAACTCCTTACGTAGCTCTGTGCTGGGGCTTAATTCTTTGGCCCAATCCTGAATGGAGAGTTCGTCTTTTGAGATGCCCCGAGGCCAGAGTCGGTCGACTAAAATTCGATATCCATCGCTTCTAGATGCTGGAGAGTAAGCTCTTTTGGTTTGAATTCGGGATTCATTAATATTTTTACTCATAGGCAAATTCTAACAAATATTTTTCTGATCATGATTTAAAAAAATCTGTAAAGCGGTTTAAGCGATGTCTAGATCGGGAATATTTAAAAAAACATCAGAGGTTTGCATTTCTTGCGGACTGGGCCATACTGGCTGGGTCGTTGTGTTTGATTGTTTGCATAAGGAGAGGGCATTGTATGACAACAATAAGTGATGTTTTGAATTTTTGGTTCCAAGAGTTAACGCCTGCCGAATGGTTTAAAAAAGATTTATCTCTTGATAAAAAAATTGCAGATAGGTTCGTCGCTGTTCTAGAAAGAATCGTTGCTGGAGAGTGTGCGGATTGGCGAGGGAACGCGCGTGGTGTGTTGGCGCAAATCATCGTTCTTGATCAATTCTCTAGAAATATCTATCGCGACACTCCTCAATCTTTTGCGCAAGATTCCTTGGCTTTGGCAATAGCCCAAGATGCAGTTCGACTTGGTTTGGATAAAGAGCTTTCAATTCAGGAGAGAGCTTTTCTATACATGCCCTATATGCACAGCGAATCAGTGCGTGTTCATGAAGAAGCCATGGTTTTATTTGCCCTTCCTGGCCTTGAAAACAACTTGGATTTTGAAATTAAACACAAGGTGATAATTGATCGCTTTGGCAGATATCCGCATCGCAATGCCGTGCTCGGGCGGAAGTCGACACCAGAAGAAATTGAGTTTCTGAAACAGCCGAACTCGTCTTTTTAAAAATTATTTGTTAAAGAAGAAAACTCTATTGCTCATCTCGGGGGTGCATTGTATTCAATGGCTCTTAACAGTCGAAGCTTAAGTCGATCATGGGCTTAAGGTCTGAGAGGGGGAGTCGCATGATTCTATCCATTCAATCCGGAGTTGTTTTTGGAGCCGTTGGAAATACCGCTGCTCAAAGTGTCTATTCTTCTTTAGATGTCCATACGGGTTTCATTTATACGGGTTTATTCTCAAGTCCACTGGATGTGCCTAAAGCCAGTGGCAAACTTATCTCCACTTCTGATCTTGAAGCTGTGTTTGCGGGGGTGCTTGCTAACCCTGATTTGCCAATGGTGACTCATGTTGTTTCTGGTTTCTTAGGTTCGTCAGCCACGGCTCAGTTGGTGTCAGAGTTTATTCAAGAGATTCGCAAAAGGCAGCCTCTAGAATATCTTTGTGATCCTGTGATGGGAGATTTTGGTGTGGGCTATTACGTGGATAAATCAATTCGCGACACTTACGAAAAATATCTTCTTCCTCAGGCGAACTATGTTTTGCCCAATGCCTTTGAAGCTGTAGAGCTGGGTTACCTTGATAAAAACTTTGCTGTGCAGTCGAGTTCAATCTCTAATGCTTTGCTTGTCGTAAAGGGGATTCCACACTCTGAAGAGTTGCTTAAAGTAGCACTCATTGAAAATGGCAAAGGTGTTGAGTTCTTAGAGGCTCGTCGCTTTCAAGGACGCTTTCGTGGGGCTGGTGATTTTTTCAGTGCCTTGTTTTTGGCAAGCTTGATCTCTGGGAAGTCTCCTCAAGAAGCGGCATCTTACGCCACGACTCAAATGGAGTCGATCATTGCTTATGCCTTTCACTCAAAGAGTGAAGACTTGAGGCTACCTAAATAATAAAATTTTGAGAAAGTATGGATTGATGCCATCCCAACGCCGAGGGTGAAAGTTCGGCTGGGAGTAAGTACAAGTTTGAGATCCTTTTAGACGGGAAGGGTGATTCAAACTTGGTTGAAGATGGCATCAATCTCCGGAAAATTTAAATTCAATAAGTCTTAGCGTCCCTCTTTCTTGTTTTTACTTTTGCGACGCTCAGGGGAGCTAAGTTCTTTCAGGTATGTATCGAGCCGATCCATACTTTCATCCCAAAATTGACGATAATTACCCAACCAATCAGACGCTGAGCGCATCGTTTGTGCATTCAAATGGCAAGGTCGCCACTGGGCTTCTTTTGTTCGAAAGATCAGGCCGGCCTTTTCAAGCACGCGTAAATGTTTCGTGATCGCTGGGAGACTCATCTCAAAGGGAGCGGCAAGGTCGGTCACATTGGCTTCCCCTTGGGTCAATTTCTCTAAGATCCCCCTACGGGTGGGGTCGCTTAACGCAAAAAAGATGGAGGAAAGAGAATCTTTAGTCATGCTTTGTATTTAACCAAATGGTTAAATAAGAACGCAAGGGAAAAAGATTCATTTTCTTAAAAACTTTCGAAATTTGAGCGAGCTAATCAAATCGTGGGCGGCACGCCAAAGGGTCGGCGTTGCAGTTGTATTAGGTGTAGCTAATGTGCTACAGTCTGCGGAAATGATATTGTTTTCTAGCAACGATCAAGCACATGGCTTCTTTTTGAGCCCGCGGAACTTTGAACGTTATTAGAGATTTTCAGGGTAATTAGAAAATGAAAAAAGAATTTTACATAGCTTTTCTGTTAGTTCTTGCTCTTAACGTTCTGTTCTACTTCTTCTGGCTTCCAGGATTGTGGTCACTCGTTATTTTTATTCCGTTTTTTGCTTTAGGATTTCGCGACATCCATCAGAATCGCCATGCTATCAAAGCAAACTTCCCTGTCTTCGGTCATCTTAGGTATATCTTTGAATCTATTCGTCCTGAAATTAATCAGTACTTTATTGAGTCAAACACGGATGGACGTCCTTTCAGTCGAGAGCAGCGTTCGGTAGTTTATCAACGTGCTAAAAAAGTTCTCGATACAGTAGCGTTTGGAACGCAACAAAACGTCTATGCGCAAGGATACGAGTTTGTAACTCACTCTATTTATCCGAAGCACATCGATCGTTCCAGTCTTCGCATTACTGTTGGTAGTGAATTCTGTAAACAGCCTTACTCTTTATCCCTTTTAAACATTTCAGCGATGAGTTTTGGTTCTCTTTCTCCGAATGCGATTTTATCCCTGAATGGTGGTGCGAAAGACGGTGGCTTTGCCCATAATACCGGTGAGGGTGGCATTTCTCCGTACCACTTAGAGCCAGGCGGGGATCTTATTTGGCAAATCGGTACTGGTTACTTTGGTTGCCGCACGTACGACGGCGCTTTTGATCCAGATCTTTATCAAAAGAACGCAAATCTTCCGAACGTGAAGATGATTGAGTTGAAACTTTCTCAAGGTGCAAAGCCTGGTCACGGTGGGATGCTTTCTGGAAAGAAAGTAACTGAAGAGATTTCAAAAATTCGTAACGTCCCAATTGGTAAAGACGTGATTTCTCCTCCAGCGCACACGGCTTTCTCGGATGCGCGCGGTATGTTGGAGTTCATCACGAAACTTCGTGACCTATCTGGTGGTAAGCCAGTGGGTATTAAACTCTGCTTAGGGGATCGCGCTGAGTTCGAAGAGTTGGCAACTCTTATGAAAGAGATGAATCAGTACCCTGATTACATCGTAGTGGATGGTGCTGAAGGTGGAACTGGTGCAGCTCCTCTTGAGTTCTCTAACTACATGGGCATGCCGGGTGTTGATGCTTTAGTTATTGTTGTGGATGTTCTTCGCAAAGCAGGAATGCGCGATAAAATCAAAGTCCTTGCGACGGGTAAAATCACAACTGCTTTTGATATCGTTAAGTTGTTATGTTTAGGTGCCGACGCTACATATGCGGCTCGCTCGATGATGTTAGCTCTAGGTTGTATTCAAGCTCTTCGCTGCAACAACAATAAATGTCCTGCCGGTGTAGCAACGCAAGACAAGTCACTTTATGATGGCTTGCACGTTCCAACGAAGCGTACTCGTGTGAAGAACTTCCACCACGAGACTCTGGAAGCGGTGGCTCACGTCGTAGGTGCAATGGGTGTTACAAGTACGGCAGGTCTTAAGCGCAAACATCTGTATAAACGTATCAATGAGTATCAAATCAGAACTTACGCAGAGCTTTATCCAGATAACGAGCAGAGTGTTTAGAAAAAGAAATGTCATAAAAAAAAGCCCTTCACGCGAAGGGCTTTTTTGTTTTTAGAGTTAAGAAGTAAAACTTTTGCTATTGAACAGTGACCCACACTTTACTAATTCCATAACTTCTCACAAGGCGATTGATTCTATAGGCATTGTCTGGATGCATACGAATACACCCTTTAGAGGCTGGTCGGCCAAGTTTAGACCAGTTTCCTTTCGGAGTTCCGTGCATCGCAAAGGGCCCGCGAATAAAGACAGCATAGGGCATGTTGCCAAGGCCCTTGTAGTCTCCCCCTGGGTAAGCCCTTGATGTATACTTATCGTAAATACGGCCATTCGGGTGCGTGTCCATGCTTGGAGTCCCGTGCCCTGAAATACCAGTGGATACATCCCAAGAGCCCTCTACTTTACCATTCAGATAGAGGTACATTTTTTGTGAAGAACGCACGATCTGCACCCACATCGGGCAATCCGCACGTCGACAAGAAGCAAAGCTAATCAACTCGTCGATAAATTCTTGGGTCGACTTTATGTTGGCCGCTTTTCCAGTTTCTTGTTCATAAATTTTATCAAACTCTTCAAGTCTTTCTTCGGCGCGAGGGTCGTAGGGATCGAATTCGTCGGGATCTAGTTGAGCTTCTGAGTCAGCTCCTAAGAGAAGAGGGGAAGGGGTGCCGGTTGTCTTTAAAGAGCCATCCGGATGATCTTCCTGAGCAAAGCTAGGGCTGGTGTTAAAGATAAAGAGCACACTGAGTAGAGCTCCGATTTTCTGGATTCTTTCCATATTACACCTCATTCCTTGAAGTTGGTTTGTCTATCCCTATGGTAAAAAAAGTCCACACCAAGCGGGGTAAAAACAAAGCCCATTCAACGAATGACAAGCGATTTTATAATTTTTTGATAAAACTCACTGGACAAAGAAAGAGACTTTGGAGGACTCATGGAGTCCTCTATAAAAGATTACCAAACCTTTAGGATTTCAAATTCCTTGGTTGCATTGCCACTGTCAATCACGGCAGCATCCCCTTCGCTCAAACCTTGAAGGGCTTCCCCCAAAGGGCTGCTAGGCGTGATGATTTGAATGGTTTTTCCTTCGAATTGAAAAGTAATGCCGCCACCTTTAGCAAGAATAAAGAAAAGGCTGCGTTTACCATCCTCACTTTCGACTTCAACTAGGGCGGTGGAGTTGATTTTGTCATCAGCTTGAAAGTTTTTAACTTTCACATGCTTACAGATAACAAGAATCTCTTCGATTTCTGCAACTCGTTTTGTTTGCGCATGCGCAAGATAAGTCGCCTCAAGGCCGCGAGTGTCGTATTCATTCTCTGCCTTGTTTTCTTCATGTGTAATGGCTTCGTAGGTTGCCTGAGCCGCATTTTTGGCAAGGGTCAGATCATTAACAAGCTGTGATTGTAGAGCTTCAAGTAGTTTTACTTTGTCCATTGCTGGGGCTCTCCTTATTTATTGATCTTAAGATTATCACCCTGATTTTTTTCTGCAATGTCGAATATCAGGAGTCTATCTTTCGTGGCTTTTTGAACACGAAATGATAGGCTTTTTGAGATGAGGAGATGGTCTTGAAAATCGTGGTAGCGGGAGCGACAGGTTTTGTCGGCAGACTATTGGTGGATCGACTAAAGGGGGATCATGAGGTGATAGCCCTCAGTCGCAGCCCTAAAGAGTCGGAAGTAAATGTGGAATGGCGTCCATGCGATCTCTTCAGTCTACTAGATGCTGAAAAGGGTCTCAGTGGTGCAGAGGTGGCCTACTATCTTGTACACTCCATGCAGCCCACTGATCATTTGGCTCAGGGGACATTTAGAGATTTTGATCTCATTGCCGCCGACAATTTTTTAAGAGCCGCTATCAAGAACGGCATTAAGCATATTATTTATTTAGGGGGCACTCAACCGGCTGAGGGTACGAAGAATTCCCCTCATTTGGAGAGCCGTAAAGAGGTTGAAAAACTTTTCCTTGAGAGCTCTATTCCGACAACCGTTTTAAGAGCATCCATGATTATTGGCCCTGAGGGATCGTCTTTTCATATCATGGCTAGAACTGTACAACGTTTGCCTATTATTTTATGTCCGCCATGGACTCGAACACAAAGTCAGCCCATCTATATTCATGACATTATTGAATCTCTCCAGGCTTGCTTGAGGCTTCCCTTGAATGCGGTGGAAGTTTTTGACGTAGGGTGCGCGACGCCGATTAGTTATGAAGACATGATGAAGTCTCTTGCTAAATACTTCAAGAAACGCAGAATCTTTATCGACTTTATGCAAGTGCCTTACTTTCTTTCCAGCGCTGTGATTTGCACGGTGACGAGGGCGCCGTGGGCCTTGGTGTCTCCCTTAATCAAAGGCCTATCGGTTTCTTTGCAGGTTCAGCCAGACAAGAAATTTGATTTTCTAAAAAGAGATTTTCTGAGCGCTGAAGAGGCTCTTCAGCAGGCAATGAAAAAGTTTAACGAAAACAAAATTCCATTTGCATTTCGGCGTCCTAAGGTCAAACCTCATATAGTGAGATCTGCGCAGAGAATGGATTTGCCAAAGGGCCTGAATGCTCAGGACGTGGCAAATCAGTACATGGAGTTTTTGCCAAGACTCAAGCCCTCAGTGATTCGAGTGGATGTTCAAGAAAACTGGGTATATTTTAATTGGGCATTTCCTAAGCTAACACTCTTAGTTTTAGAGCATGCACCCGAAAGAAGTGGTCCCGACCGGCAGCTTTTTTATGTGCGCGGTGGAGCTTTGGCAAAGAAGACTTTGCGCGGGCGTTTGGAGTTTCGCGAAATTTCAAATGGTGAGCAGATCATAGCGGCCATTCACGATTTCGAACCTCGATTGCCTTGGTTTGTATATTTGTGGAGCCAGGCTTTGATTCATGTTTGGGTAATGAAACAGTTTGCAAAGTATTTGAGAAACAGAAACAGCTAAAGAAAAAGGAATTTGAAACTATGAGCATGCCTACACACAGTCTTCTAATTGGTTATATCCTGTGGATCTTTGGTTTTATGGGAGCTCATCGCTTCTATTTTGGAAAGCCTGTGACGGGGACTATTTGGTTTTGTACGTTGGGCTTATTAGGCGTTGGTTGGATTGTGGACCTATTTTTAATTCCTTCTATGGAAAGGGATGCTCAGGCCCGATTTCGTTCAGGTGCGATTGACTATTCTTTAGCTTGGATTCTTCTTACATTTTTAGGTGTTTTTGGCATTCACCGTTTCTATTTAAAGAAATGGGTGACAGGTGTCATTTGGTTTTTGACAGGTGGTTTGTTTTTAGTGGGCTACCTTTATGATTTCTGTACTTTGAACTCTCAAATTTCGGAGCTCAACTCTCATCGCAATACACGAGAGTAAGCTCTGCCTATTTGTTTGATCGCGGAAGACACGAACTCGTAGGCCCAAACGATCCCCATCGATGCCCAGAGAATGAAAACACCATCGAAGGGGACGCGAAAGCGATATTCCGATTTAAAGAACCACACCGTAAAGAATACTGAAAGTACAAGGAGTGAGCTCACCTCGCTCCAAGTTTTTTTTGTTCTTAATAGCAAGACACCCGCAAACGCAAAAACTATGAAGAAGCTATAGAAGTGACTCCAGAGATTGAAATAGGTGGCAACGGGTGAATCCATAATCGGCCAGAGAGTATTGCCCCCAAAAAGAAAATAGACATAGCGAAGGCTTTCAAAAAGTACGATGGGATTTTCTTGAATACACTTTAATCCCTCTTTCCAGAAATAGGCTTGATCTGTAAAGGGACGAGGCCACTCCTTGAAAGTAAGTTCTCCAGTAGCGATAAACATCGGCGAAAGCCAACGAGCTCCCGTGGAATCCATATTGTCTTTGGAAGGGCATTTTCCCTCGACAAAGTTAAGTGCACCTGCGGTAGGACCCAATGAGGGTTTGCCATAGTGCTTTGCAGACCAAGTTGCGTGTATAATGCACACAAAGAAAAATCCGAGAGTGAGACTCAATGTATTTTTAAGGGCTGGTTTGAAGTCGTCTCTATTTTTATACATGTACCACAAGCAAAGAAGCGGCATAAAGTAGGCATGATTCCCCTTAAAATAAAAGGCTAAACCAAAGCTAACTCCAGTGAGAGCAAATACTTTCCAAGAAGAACTTTTTAAAGAGCGCATAAGCAAGAGCAACGAAAGCGTGATTAGAAAAGCATAAGAATTTTCCGCATAGTGCAAGGTTGCCACACTGATGAGGGGCATATGAAAGGCTGCCAAGAAAAGCGCCACTGCGGCAACGCTGCGAGAGAGATTCTCGCGAGCGATTTGATAAATCAGAAGGACAGTTCCCCAAGAGAGTATTACTTGCGTCCAATTATAGAGCTGCCATCCCCCGATCTTGCGCATCCAAGAGGACAGAATTGTAAAGCCAGGGGGTTGAAAGAGTTGAGTGATATCAAAGATACCATTCTCCATTTCCCAACCGCGACTGAGATATCCTGCCATATCTGAAAACATGAATGTTTCAGGGGGAGAAACACGAAAGACAAACCACCAGCGAAGAGCTAGGGCTGTGGCAGAGATTAATATGATAAAGCTGGCTTCAATATTATTTTGAAATTTAAAAATAGCATGAGTGAAAAATATAGAAAGAATTAAAATCCATAAAAGACCGATAGCGAGTGGCCACTCCGTCCAGTCTACATCGACAATAAAACCAAAGCTTGGGGTAGATCGAAAACCCGATACAAACCACTGAGTGGTTGTACCTAGAAGATCATGAATGCCCTCAAGGGGAATGCCATAACTGTTATTGCAGAGAAGTGAAGAATCTTGCGGAAGTGGGATTTCTCTTTGGCTTGTAGAGATCGAAGAGATGCATTGTCTTGTTTTAATGAAGATTTTTTTAAGTGCTAAGAGACGAGGGGATGTTTGAAAGTCGATCCAGTACATGCCTTCATCTGTGGACTTAAATCCGATGGTGGAACTTGCGTGTTCTTGCACTGTCAGGTCAGAGGTTGTTACGACGATGTTTTCAGGCTGCGGGATAATCATGTGCAGCCACGCAAGGGTTGTTACAAAACAAACAAGGAGGCAGAGAATAAGGTTTCTTTTTCTTTTGAGACTTCGCATAGAAACAGGGGTGTACCCCCTTGCTTAAGAAAGTCTCAAGTTACGAAATATTTAGTGAACAAGTCGTAATAATTGCTCGAAGTGCAAATAGCAGACGATGAGAAACGGAATCGTATAAAGACCTAAGACTCCCCATGGGCGGGGGTTGTACTTAAGGTGAAGACCGGAAATAACAAAAATCAGAGGTGCAAGTGCAACAAGTGCCAAGGCCGTTGCAATATTAAACAAAAGTGCTAGCCCAATAAGAATCTCGAGCACTTTAACTGTAAACATGATGAAGCCCGTTTGGGCGCAGGCAGCAACGAAAGCGTCGATGCGAGGGTCTGAAGGTGGTGGGGCTTTCCATTGGAAAAACCCATTTAGACCCCAGTACAACAACTGAATACCCAGACCATATTGGCAAACAATCTCAATGTATTGAATCACTGTGAGTTGGCTCCGGCTAAATGGCGCTGCTGACGTTTAGGAATATGCGGACGAGGTTGGCGAGGAGCTTTGGGGCCTTGAGATCTGTTAAAGAACTTAGGCAGCTCTGATTTTCCCGTAGCTCTGTAGTCTTCAAGAATAATTTCTTGAGCAGATTCTTCAGAGTGATCAAGGTAGTCTATTAAATAAATATAGGCCGACTCAAATAGACTCGTTTGCGAAATTCCATAGGATTGAGCGTATCGCTGGGACAAGAAGTCGTTAAAGCGATAGAACTCCCAGAAGAAAGACTTATCTTCTTCTTTTTCAGCCTGCGCGCGCAGGATATCTACGAATTTTTTAAACACTCCAGAGTTCGCATACAAGTCCCAATACTTTGCGAATCTATTCATGATCTGCAAAGTTTCAAAGTCCATGCTCTTGGTGCGCAGAATTTGAAATGGGGGTTGATCTGAATAGACCATTTCCCATTCAAGGTCATGGCGTGCGATAGGAGCGCCTTTAAGTCTTTTCAAGATACCAACTTGAATCTCATTCGGGCGAAGGGCGGAGAGAGTATCAAACCCTTCAGCAAAGCTATGAATGTCTTCCCCCGGAAGGCCGGCAATAAGATCGGCATGGGTATGGACACCTGTTTCATTTGCGAGAAAATGAAAATTATCCTTAACCTTCGTATAGTCATTACGACGACTTACAAGTTTAGCCACCTCAGGATTCCAAGTTTGAATTCCAATCTCAAACTGTAAAGACCCTGGTGGAAACTTCTTAACCAGATCACGGATTTCTAAAGGCAGACGATCCGGCACCATTTCAAAATGGAGAAAAAGTCCCAAATGAATTTGTGAGTAAAAGAACTGCAAAATCGTGATGCATGTGAGAGGGGTTAAGTTGAAGGTTCTATCAATAAACTTAAATTGTCTTGCTCCGCGGTCCAGCAAGCTTTGCATGTGTGCTAAGAAGTCAGAAAGGTCGAAATTGCGCACCGACTTGTCGAGTGAAGATAGGCAGTACTCACAGCGGTAAGGACAACCACGAGAAACTTCCACGTAAATCACGCGGTTTTTAATATCTTCATCCGTGTAGAGATCATAGGGCATTTTAATTTGCTTAATATCGGGGAGCATTCCAGAAAGAATCTTTTTATCCGGAAGTTTGCCTTCCATTAAAAAATCTCTACAGAACTCATAAAACAAGAAATCAGCTTCGCCTTTGATTGTGAAGTCCGCAATTTGACAAATACTTTGCCCTTCAGACTCGTGGCTAACTTCTGGACCCCCTAGAACAATGACAATCTCTGGGGCTACTTTTTTGATTAATGAAACAAGTGTCAGGGACTCTTGGGCATTCCAAATGTAAACACTCAGTCCAAGGATCTTGGGCTTCTGTTTTACAATGATCTCAGCGATGTCGCGGGGATCTTTTTGAATGGTGAACTCCTGAATTTCAGCGCGTTCCTGAAGTTCATTGAGATTGGCCATGAGATATCTCAATCCAAAGGAGGAATGAGGGTACGAAGAGTTCAAAGTCGAAAGCAAAATGTCCTTAGGCATGGAGAGCATCATAAAGCATGTTCAAAAAATAAGCGAATTGTCTTTGCCATCCTGCGGACAAAATAGATATCATTGCAGGTAGGCAATAAATTTTTCAAAGGATTGAAATATGAAAACAGCTATGATGGCTCTTTTGCTCGTTGCATCCAACGCCTTTGCGCATACTCCTGAGTTGGAAGACTTTGAAGTGAAGCCCGTATTGGCTGATCTTCGTGACCTAGAGGCATTAAAAATCCCTGTCGTCGCTCAAGATCGTTCGACAGAAGTTGGCTTGGCTCTTGTGACACCTGCCATGCAACAAGCGATTCAAGAAAGAGCCCATAAAGTTGGTAAATGTGGTGGATTTGAAGATCTTAGCCAAGAGGCTTTGCCTACATTTAGTGCAAATGGTTTTGAAGGAATTTTAGCATCTCTTTCAAGTCATAAAGAGCGCAATGACCTTTATGAGCGCGCGCCTTTTAAAATGATGAACGTGAGCTTTTCTGAGGATATTGCAAAGTCATTAGAAAGAGTCAGCGAAAAGAATTTGCAAGACACGGTGGCTTGGTTATCAAGTTTTCCAAATCGCTTCAATCGTGATCCACAACCGAACATTCACGTTGATGAAATGAAGGTCAGACTAGAGGCGATGTTGTCTTCTTCAGCTTTGCCTTACGAAGTGAGTGAAATCGCACACACATCGACAAAACAAAAATCTTTACGGGTGCGACTTTTAGGAAAATCAAAACCTTCTGAGATTTTAGTTTTCGGGGGACATCTTGATTCTATCAATCAATCTTGGGGTGGTTCAAAAGCCGCGCCTGGAGCTGATGACAATGCTTCTGGATCAGCGAATCTTGTAGAAGCCCTTAGAATCTTAGTTGAAAACGGAAAACAATCGGAAAGAACTCTCGAGTTTATGTGGTACGCAGGAGAAGAGTCAGGTCTTTTGGGTTCAGGTGAAATTGCGAAGCAATATAAATCTGAAGGAAAAGATGTCATCGCTGTTCTTCAGTTAGACATGACATTATTCCCAGGATCAGGAGAGCTTGTCGTGGGAAGTATGACTGACTTCACAAGTGCTTGGTTGCGTGATTATCTGAAGGCGATGAACTCAACTTATCTCAATGCACGTATTATCGAAGATCGTTGTGGATACGGTTGTAGCGATCACGCTTCTTGGCATCGACAAGGCTATCCGGCATTAATGCCTTTCGAGGCGACTTTCCGTCAGAGCAATAAGAATATTCATACAGCAAAAGATGTGATCAGCCCGGATTCAAATTTCAAACACTCCGCTCTATATACAAAGATTGCATTGGTGATGGCGATGGATCTTGGCAACAGCGCTGATCGTCAGCCGTACTAAAGACATCATTCTATAATTTTAAAAATGCAGAAGGCTTTTAACTTTTCCGAGTTAAAGGCCTTTTTCTTTTTCAGTTTCACTCATGATAAATAATGTCATTACACATTTGAAAATCCCTCATTTCTCTCTGGTCCATAGTCTCTGGATTTTTGTTCTGGATTTGTAAATACTTATAATGACATGGGTTTTCATTGGTCTAGTTGGAGCTATAGAAAAAATCTATGGCTAATATCATTTTAATAAATTTTAAGAAAGCGTCCCAACTTGAGATAATGAACTCACTTAAGGAGGTAGATATGCAAATAGACATCTACTACAGAAACATCGAAAGATCCGAAAGCCTTGAATCCTTTATCCTTGAAAAAATTAATTCTGCCTTGGACGAAGGAATGAGAACGCAAGAGGGTACCTTCTTAACTGTTCGCGTGGAGAAAGAGCGTGAACGCATGGATAACAGGAAACCCAATTTTTCCTGCGAGATTTTGTTGAAGCCTGCGAATAGGCGGTCTGTAACAAAGATCCGAAAAGTCGATGAAGATTTCCATAAAGCTGTTCATCATGCCGCTCTTTCTCTTCGGGGAGTAAAAAGTCGCAAGCGTGATATGCGCAAGCAGATTGCACGCAGATCGGCGTATCAGGCAAAAAGAGATTTGCCAAATCTATACGAGGATTGGGTTGCATAATTAAGCGCTCTGCCTGGTGAGTGAAAGGAGCCACGGATGGCAACAAGATATAAAAAAGCTTATGCAGATTCCGAGCTCGTGGAAAGAATTCGCGAAGCAATTAAGTGGGATAAAAGAATCAGCAATGCTGACTTTGAACTGCAAGCTCACGGAAACGTAGTTGTGGTCTCTGGGTATGTTGATTCATCATTTAAAAAGAAAGCAGCCCTCGATGTTATTTCTAGAACGGAAGGAGTTTGGCAGATCGAGGACTTTATTGTGGTGCCGATTGATTTCTATCGGCCCGATGAAGAAATTGCTGACATTCTGGCTGAGCAAATTGGAGAACTCATTAAAGTCGGCGGAGAGCATATTGATATAGAGGTCAGAGCGGGTGTCGTAAAACTTGAAGGAGAGGTCTTTAGACCACGCTTAAAGGCAATGGCATCGGCTCGTTCTTGGGATCTTTCAGGAGTTCGTGATGTTCTAAATTATATCAATATCAAAGGACCACCACGGCAGATGCCATTGGCTTTTGATTACGAGATCTTTGGACTTTATGAACAAAAAGAAAATCGATCTTCAGGGAAAGAAACTTACAGGGAGGTGTCTTGATGAAGAGTACCAAAAATGAAAAAAGGAGCTTCATGAGTTCTTCCTCGAGGGGAAGTTCCAACTAAAGCTCCCTTATTAAAAAGCTGCCGGTGGCAGCTTTTTTTATTTGCAGAACTTTCCTAAGGGGAAAGTTCTGCAAATCTCTAAAACTATGTCATCGACTTAGTAAGATCTCTTACTTTTTTTGAAGCAAAGTTTTCAGAAACGAAGTCCCAGTTAATTTGTGACCAGAACATCTCTAAGTACTTAGCTCTTAAGTTACGGTAGTCGATGTAATACGCATGCTCCCATACGTCTGCAGTCAACACAGGCACTGGTCCGTTGTTTGTGAACGGAACTTCTGCATTGGATGTTGATACAAGGCTCAGTTTTCCTTGAGCGTCTGTGCACAACCAGATCCAGCCAGAACCGAAAGTTTTCACTCCACCATCAATGAATTTCGCTTTTAGTTCATCCATAGAACCAAAATCTTTATTGATTGCAGACTCAAGCTCTGCAGATGGTTTTGTTGCTTTGCTAGTTGGGTTCATACCAAACCAGAAGAAAGTGTGGTTCCACGCTTGAGCCGCGTTATTAAAAATACCACCTTTAGAAGTTAAAGTGATCTCTTCAAGCGACTTACCTTTTAAAGAGCCATCTGTTTCGATGAACTTATTCAAGTTGTCGATATAGGCTTTGTGGTGCTTGTCGTAATGGAAGTTCATTTGCTCTTCGTTAAAAAGAGGAGCAAGTGCAGATTTTTCGTATGGCAATGCTGGAAGTTTAAACATGATTCGCCTCCTAGGGTTGTTAATCATTGTCTGCTTTAGGTGCAGGCAATGGACTTTGATTGACTTCATGAAACTATATTGAAAACCGAATGGGGTCCAATCATTTAAGTGACGTGACGGTTCAGCGAATCTGCGGCTCCAACAAAGGTCTGTGATGAGCCGCAGAATGTTAGAACTAAGGTTGAGTCGTGTCGGAGGTCATTCGTTCGAAACGACCTTCTTTATAGGCAGTTAGGATCTCTGGGCTCAAAGACTCTAACCACTCTACGTACTCCTTATACGTTACGCATTGCACTTCTGGTTTTCCACAAACGTCAGAAGCAAACTCCTTTAAGGCTTCCCAATAAGCTCCGCCATTGAAGTTTTCAAAATGATGCCCGATTTTGATCGGGGCTCTTCCTGAATAATAGTTTTTGGCGAAGTACTTGCGATAAGAATGCAGCATTTCGCTCTTATACTTTTCTTTATTATCTAAATCCGCTTTGGCACCTGATTGAGTGTAGTAGAAATTGTAGTCGAGTCCTGTGATTCGTTTACCGGTATCTCCAAGTTCCAACATCGGGATTGAGATGCGCCAGATTCCATATTTATCCATGGAGGGCCATTGTGTGTCGCTACTCACCGTGGAAGTATCATATTTGATGCGTTGATTTTTTAAGGCAGGAAAAAGAGCATCGTTGGTGCCTAATTGCGGCGCCCTGAAACCAATAATGTCTTTTTCTTTAAAGGCAAAGCCTTGGGCAAACTGGCGGTCGGGCGTGATGTTATTGTTAAAATAGACTCCAAAGAGTAGGTCATTGAACTGTC
Source organism: Bdellovibrio bacteriovorus W (assembly GCA_000525675.1). Lineage (NCBI taxonomy): Bacteria > Pseudomonadati > Bdellovibrionota > Bdellovibrionia > Bdellovibrionales > Pseudobdellovibrionaceae > Bdellovibrio > Bdellovibrio bacteriovorus. Next base: position 2,783,218 of record CP002190.1, on the reverse strand, counting down.
TGAGTTCTTGGTTCCAATCAGCCTCTGTCCATTGCTCTAGCTTTCCGTTTAAATGTCCATTCCCGCGATTGGCGATTTCATGCCCTTCTGTGAAAGCGCTATTGATCTGCTTCATGCGATCTGCAACTTGTGTTGAGTTTCCTCCAAACCCAATCGCAGAATATCCCTCTGTACGCTTAGGCGGTTGATAAATTGTGCGGTTGGCGTCACGCAAAAGGTAAGCGCCACTAATGAAATACGTAAAATGTACGGCCTTGTTTTTAGAGTTGAGCTCCTTTGCTAAATCCCTTGTAGCTTGCCACTGAGCTGGATCAAGACCGCCATCAAATCCGATCATCACAAATTGTGGTGGACGAGAAATCAGGGTGGATAATTGGGCCTCAGTGGCTTTTGCCTGCGCAGTGATTGTTGCAGCTGCTAGAAAAGTTCCGAATGAGAGCTTTAAGAAGTTTTTATTCATGCTTAACCTCATCTGTCTGTTTGTTTGCACGCTAGTTAAGACGAGGTTTTGCAAATATTCACTTTACGAGAGAGTAAGCTAAGTTATTTATTCTTAATCTCAAAGCAGATGTGAATTTTCTTATCATGAAAATCTTGAGGAATTGAAAAAGTACTTATGTCTTTTATCAAATACTTCGAAGTGAGTGCTTCTGAAATTTTAAATTTTCTTTTGTTGTTAGAAAAATATAAAACTCCGTCAGGATTCAGCATTTTCATGCATTGATTCACTAAGAACTCTTGATCTCGTTCGACCTCAAACGTGCCGTCCATTTTTTTAGAATTAGAAAAAGTTGGGGGATCTAAGAAGATCACATCGAATTTTTCTTCTGGAATATTCTGTAGATAACTCAAAGCATTTTCATTGATGAAGCGATGCTTAGATAGAGGAATATTATTAAGCGCAAAATTCTCTTTTGCCCATTCTATATAGGTCTGTGACATATCGACACTCGTAACTGTTCCACCGCCGAGAGCTGCAAACACGCTCACGGATCCCGTGTAGCAAAATAGATTCAGAACTTTTTTATCTTTTGCAAGAGAATATATTTTTTGGCGCATCGGACGGTGATCAAGAAACAGTCCCGTATCTAAGTAATCATAGAGGTTCACTTTCAGTGCGGCTTGATTCTCTTGAACGGTGAAAGTCTTATTGGACTCAGAGAGCTTTTCGTATTGGTTGACGCCTTCTTGGCGAACACGAAGTTTTGTGATGATCGAATCTGGTCCAACTTTAAAAATCTCAGCAATGGCTGTTTGCACTTCAGGAAGAAAGTTCTTGTCCTTATCCTTAACGGGATCTGTTTTATCGTAGATAAGATAATGATCTTTATAGATATCTACAATATAGGGATATTCAGGAATATCGCGGTCATAAAGTCTATAGGCTTCTAATTTATTTCGCTGGGCCCAGGGTTTTAATTTTTTAAAATTCTTTTCTAGGCGATTTTTTATCATACTCATTGTCTTGACCTTAATCCCTTAAACTCAGTGTTTCCCCTAAAAGATGTATTAAGGGGACAGCGGGAAGAATACAACAAATATGGTGGAATCTGAAGAGGTCAGTCTACGATACAGCCTTTGTGGAGTAAAAAGGATTATTGATTTTTACCTACGGGAAGGAATGTATTATCAGGACTTCACAAGAAGGCGTTCTAAGGCATTGTCTCTAAATACTATTTTAGATAGATCTGAATTAATAAACTTTATCTTGCACATTTATCGCAAAGTTAATGGACTTTAGAAGAGTGTCTTTGCGAACTGGTTTTGAAAGATGCATATCGCAACCAGCATCAATACTTTTTTGCTGATCTTCGATAAATGCATTGGCAGTACAAGCAAAGATACGCGCGCGATGGCGGCTCTTAGTTTTTTCAAACTCGCGGATTCGTTGAGTAGCCTCATATCCATCCATATAAGGCATTTGTACGTCCATAAAAATTATATCAAAAGAAATTTGTGCGGCTAGAGAGACAGCTTCAATGCCACTATCGGCGTAAAGAATTTCATGGCCTGTGTTTTGTAGATAGATTCCCAAAAGGTTGCGATTATCTTCGACGTCGTCGACGATTAAGATTTTTAAGCGATCCGCTAGGTGGGGAGGCTTATCTGTTTTGAGGGTCAAGTGTTCTTTATCAGACGGAAGCTTCTCTACAGAAATTGGAGGAATATCCGCCGTGAAATGAAAAGAGCTGCCAACTCCAAGTTCACTCTCAAGCCATATACTGCCACCCATTGAGTCAACAAGAGTGCGCGCAATAGAGAGCCCAAGGCCCGTGCCGCCAAATCGTCGAGTCATCGTGGAGTCTGCTTGGGAGAAGGGCTTAAATATATCTCTAAATTTCGAGCGGTGGACTCCGATTCCAGTGTCTTCGACGGAAAACAGTAGGTTGCCAGGTCTTTCTGTTTTATTAATATTTACACGAATAATAACTTCGCCGTGATCTGTGAACTTGATCGAGTTGTTTACGAGGTTCATCAAAACTTGGCGTAGACGATCACCATCACCTAGAACGTGGTTTGGAACATTTCCATCTAATTGAAGTTTTAAAATTAACCCTTTTTCCTTCGCGCGAAAGTTAAGAATCTCATAGAGATCTTTAAGGAGGTCCTCAAGCGAGAACGGGTTTTTGCGAAGCTCGATGTCCCCAGCTTCGACTTTGGAAAGATCAAGAATATCGTTGATCAAGGTCATGAGTTGGTGATTGGCCCTTTGCAATATTTCTACGTAAGAGCGTTGCTGGAAATTCAAATGAGTCTCAGAAAGAGTATCAGTAATTCCGATAATGGAATTTAAAGGTGTTCGAATCTCATGGCTCATGTTTGCAAGGAAAGCCGTTTTAGCTTCTGTTGCGGTCTTTGCTTTAAACACAGCTGCCTGAAGTTCTTTATTTTTCTTCGCAAGGTTTTCAGACAGAGTCTTTTTCTCTGTGATATCAAGAGCCATTTTAATGATCTTAATAACATCGCCATAGATATTACGAACAGGTGTGTAAGAGCCTTGAATCCAAACGACGGACCCATCTTTGCACAGGCGTCTGAACTCTCCGGATTGAGAAGTGCCTTCGGAGAGCTGTTTCCACATGGACTGATACTCTAGATTTTGAAACTCTTCGTCGGAGATAAAGATGCGATGATGTTTTCCAACAATGTCATCAAGGTCGTACTTTACAAGTTTTAGAAAATTGCTGTTCGCCCACAGAATTTTTCCGTAGATATCAAATTCAATAACAGCATTTGAATTTAGTAAAGCTTCATACACGCTCTGGGTCATGTCTGTATAATTTCAGATTCAGCGGCTGAAGAAAACTGATTAAGATAGCCAATGGATTATATTTTTGTAATCGAATGAGGTGAGATTTCAGGTTTGTAATTGACGAAATAAATAGTTCTGATTGGCAGTGAAAGAAGGGAAAAAAATTCAATTTTAAAATTAAAAAAAGCTCTCTGTGGAAGAGAGCTTTTTAAGTCAAACGAAGTTCGTGGAATTAAATTACTTTGTTTCAAACATTGAAGTTGCAAAGTAGCTCTTGCGGAATGTATCCCAGTTTCCCGATTTAACTGCAGCCACTCTCCAGTAGTAGTGTTTGCCAGCTTCTAGGTTTGTAACCTCGAAGCTTGTGCTCTTGTGGTGGTTGTCGTCTTTAACTAGCCATTTAAAATTAGGATCTTTTGCTACTTGAACATGGTACTCATCAGCGCCTTCAACAGCACCCCAAGTAAGCTCTACTTTGTCTGCTGCCATTGCTGCAAAGAACTTTGGAGCTGATAAAGTGGGTTTGTCAGGTGTGATATTGGCGCCTTCACGAGCCTGAGGCTTCGGGAAGAAAGAGTTCATTTTTTCGCTCAATGGGTCGTGGTGTTCGCCACCAGTAGACTCTGCTACAGATGTTGAAGATAAAGCCAATGTGATAGCAAATGTTAATACAGATAATAATAGCTTCATTTTAGAAAATCCTTTTGTAAACGATACCCATCAAACTAAAATAAAACTGGGGTGAAAGAAACCTTCTTGCGCTATTTGCTGGAGGGTGTTAAGAACCCCGTTCGGTTTTGCGGATGATCGCCCTAATAATATGGTTAAACTATTGAAAAAGGGGAGGAAAGTCCGGACTCCATATGGCGGCGCAAGGGGTAACGCCCCTCGGCAGTAATGTCAGGAACAGTGGAACAGAGAGAATGTCCAGGACTATGATCCTTAAAGCGGGAACGGGAGCTTTTTGGGGAGTCGCTGGAGTGAAAACAGTCAAACTCTGCGCGGAGCAAGATCAAATAGGGGGACATTAGTAGGACGGCCAGTCCGTAGTCTCCGGGTAAGATCGCTTGAGGGTTGTAGTGATGCAACTCCTAGAGGAATGATCATCTATTATTATCGGGACACTTATGGGACCTGGTGATTTGGACAGAATCCGGCTTACAGCAAAACCGAACTCCCACCTTCTTTTTGGGGTGTTGAAAAAGGCTCATCTACTTCGTTGTCGGGCCTCATCCTCACTCCGGAGTACATTGAGTACGCCTGCGCTGCGTGTGAAACCCTCCGCCTTGTATCTGAACCTTTTTGAACGATCCAACCTGAATAGAAAATATGCTGTGTTTAGTTTTTGGGTATAAAAAAAGCTCGGTTTCCCGAGCTTTTTCTTTTTAATCTATGAATGAGAAGTCTGCGTATTTTTCTTCGTCACTGAAGTAAGTTTTTAGATCCGGAGAGACAAAGCTGACTTCAACAATGCGGCCTTCGCTGCATTTTTTCAAAGAGGCTCTTTTACCGTCAAAGTCGCAGTTTCCAGTGAACCATGATTTTTCAGAGTACTGGATTTTATAACCTACAAGTTTTTCTTTTTTATAGAATGCATAGACGATGTCTAGGCGAGTGCGACCAGAAGCTACGTAGTCACCTTCTAAGATAGTATCGCCCCAAACTTGAGCTTGATCGTGGGCCACTGCTTTTAAGCCATCGCGCACAGGAATGAGAAGTGAGCTTGAGCGAGTTTTTTGATCGTAGACTAAAACTTTTTTATAAGGATTTTTACAAGGGTCTTGGCTGCAAGCATTTTCAAAGCGAGCGGCTTCCTCATAGAATTTATCTCCATTCGGACCCATTTGATCAGCCATTGCGAAAGACGAAGAAAGTAAAGCGAATCCCGCGACCAGAGCGAATTTACTAAACATTGCTACCCCCAAATATGAGGGCAATATGCCTTTAAAGTTTGCAAAATTTTAATACATAACTAGGAAGTTATTATGCGTTTTGAGTATGCCTATATGTTTCGCTCTAAATACACAAATTCTAGCTGATCTACCTTCGGAATTCCAAAGCGAGGGTCGGCAGGAAAGGCTTCAGTCTCGCCCGTTTTCTTAAAACCAAGCTTTTCATACCAAGTAATCAACTCTGTGCGCACAGATATGACCGTCATAAAGATTTTCTTACAATCCCAGAACTCCGCAAAAGCTTCAGCCTCTTGAACCAGCATCTTGCCGATACCTTTGCCCTGTAGATCGGGGCGAACCGTGAGCATCCCCAAATAGCAACCACGCTCATGTTGCTCAAGATGAACACAACCCAGAAGGTCACCTGTTTCATCGTCTTCAGCGATAAGTACGACAGAGTGATCTTTTTCAATCATCGCTAGCATACTCTCGTCATCCGTTCGCTGCCCATCGAGGATGTCAGCCTCCGTGGTCCAGCCTTGTTTTGCAGAATCTCCGCGATAGGCTGAATTCACCAAATCAACAAGATCTTCCACGTGGCTTTCGTCAGCTTGAGTGAATTCGATATGCATTTTTTTAATCCTTATTTCTTTAAAGCGTAGACGAAAAGCTCTTTGCCCTGCCGGTTAGGAACAGAGTTTTGCAGCCTTCCCCAGAAAATGGGCTGATAAGCACCTTTAAGGCGCTGGCGAAGTTCCCACTCACTGCCGCCGAAAGGAGGGCCTTGGCGTTTTTCAAAGGCAAAAAAGACACCCATAAGATGCCCACCTTCAACAAGAAGGCGATTCCAAACTTTAACCAGTTGAGCACGTTTTTCTGGATTGATGGCGCAGTAGCAAGTGTGTTCGAAGATAATATCAAAACTCTTTTCAAAATCTTTTGGCAGATTGAAAAGATCGGCTTCCATGAATTTCAAATTTGGTAAGTGACCGTAGAGTTTTTTTGCTTTTTCTAAAGCGTCTGGAGAAATATCCACCGCTGTCACCACATGACCCGCTTGAGCAAAGAAAGCTGCATCGTGACCTTCTCCGCAGCCAAGCACTAAGACTCGAGAGCGGGCGATTTTCAATCGAGGAAGCATATCCTTAAGAGCGTTAGCAGGTTGTCCTAAGTTCCATCCTGGATTTTCTGTCGTCTTGTAAATCTGACTCCAGAAGCCTTCCTTTTCAACTTCTACCTTGGAAGCCCAGTACGGAGGAGTTGGATAGAACTTTCCATTGAAAGTAACACCTTCATCGTCAAACTCTTCCAAGAGATTGAAAAACTCGGCTTGGGCAGGACGAGAAAAGACAAAGGGGATTCCAGAAGCAGCGTAGCCATGGAAGCGATCCCACTCGTCGACCGTGAGGGTCTCTAGGGAAAAAGGAAATTTAAGATCATAAGGAAGTTGAATGCTCCATTGTTTGCCTTCAGCAAAAACTTGTTGCGCAACAAAGGGCTCATCGAAAGCTTCGACGATAACAGGAACTCCACCAAAGGTGGAAAGAAGAGTGCCCCCAGCATGAAGATGAAGATTATTAAGGATTTCTTGGCCTGCGACAGGGTCTTTCAGGCGAATCTCTTGAGAGAGTGGGAAACCTTCTTCATCAATTTGGATAAAATGCTGGGGAATTGCCATTAGTTCTCGTTTTTTTCTTCAGTTGCCGGAGCTTCTTCTTTGCTATCCGGCGTGATCGTTGACCCTTCTGTGAAGATCACAACGTCACTAGTTGTTTTTACTTCCTGAAGAACCCAGCGATCAATATTTCTTTGTTCAGAAGGTTCGCGATGAAGAATAGCTTCTCCTTCGATCACCTGCTCTAGTGCTTCGCCATCTTCAGCAATATCAATGAACTTGTAAGCAAAAACCGCTCTGACTTTGTTTTCTGAAAGTGTTTCAGTCCACAAGCGAGTGATTGCTAAATCTTTTGCGTGGGGCTTTTTCTCTGTCAAAGTAGTTTGGATCAGATCGGCCATACGAATTTGGATGCCGGAGTGCGTCTCAAAGCCAATTGCTTGAGTCGTGTGAATAACATTCCAAGTCCAAACCAAAGCAACGATGAAAACCACAAGGCTGACTAATTTCTTCATTCTAAGAAGTCCTCTCTATTTACTCGCCATGATAAAACTGACATCCTTATCCGACCATGATATTTCAGTTTTTTCAACAATCTAGCCGAAAGAGGATATCTCATGAATCAACAGTGGCTGACAATATTAATGTCTAAGGGGATTGAGCTTGAACAAAACCTTCGCAGCCAGTTGCAGACTGCCAAAGAGGGGATAAAAACCCAACTTGAGTCTCGGGGAATTAAGCTAAATCCGGCAGATCTTGCGGCTTTGATTGAAGACGTTTCTCCGAATGCTTCTAATTCTGCATTGAGTTACGCTCTTGATCTTTTACGTCCCTTCTCTGCAGGTATGGGTTTAAGAGTCAGTCGTCTTTCTGACACTCAAGTGGAAATGGTGATTCCAGCTAAAACTCGCAATATGACTGAAAATGAAACGTTGCACGAGGGAGCTCTTACGACAGCAGCCATGGAGGCGGCGAAACTTCTGTGGATGAGGCACGCGTTGATGGGTGTTTTTGACGTTCAAATCACCGACGTGAAGGCGCAATTTCTAAAATCAGAAAAAACAGATTGTCGTGTGCGTTTAGAATTGTCCGAGCAGGAGCGCGAGCTAGCCCTAGGTCAGGTGCGTGACACGCGCCAAGGGCGTAGTGAGATGGAAGTTAAAATTTTTGATGAACAAGATCAATTGGTGGCAGAGTTTGTGATGACGGCGAATCTGACGCACACACCTGCTCTTGCATAAGTTTTTTTGGAGTGAGATTAAGTGGAAATTTTAGAGTCGAATATTGAAACAGGTTCAAAAGATTTTAAAGCCAATGAAGAAGCCATGCGCGCTATCGTGCAAGACTGGCGTCAGAAGGTAGATCTTGTAAAACAAGGTGGCGGAGAAGACTCCATTCGCAAACATAAGTCGCGCGGTAAACTAACGGCGCGTGAAAGAATCGAAGCCCTTGTTGATGATAGCTCCGCATTTTTGGAATTCTCTACGCTTGCAGCTTGGGACATGTATGAGGGCCAAGCGCCAGGTGCTGGTGTAGTTACTGGGATTGGTATCATTCATGGTACAGAGTGCGTGATTGTTGCTAATGATGCGACTGTAAAGGGTGGGACGTATTTCCCTATGACGGTAAAGAAGCATCTTCGCGCGCAGGAAATTGCTTTCGAAAATGGACTTCCATGTATTTATCTTGTGGACTCTGGTGGAGCGTTCTTGCCAATGCAAGCAGATGTGTTTCCAGATCGTGATCACTTCGGAAGAATTTTCTATAATCAAGCGCGCATGTCGGCGGTGAATATTCCGCAGATCGCAGTTGTCATGGGTTCTTGTACAGCAGGTGGAGCTTACGTTCCCGCGATGAGTGACGAAACGGTGATCGTAAAAAATAATGGAACTATCTTCTTAGGTGGTCCTCCTTTAGTGAAGGCAGCGACAGGGGAAGTCGTCGACGCACAAGAACTCGGTGGAGCGCAAGTTCACTGCGAAGTCAGTGGTGTGACAGATCACTTTGCTGAAGATGATGAACACGCGATTGAAATTACTCGCTCTATCGTTGCGAACCTCAATCATCGTCGTGCAGTCACTTTAAAAACTCTGCCGATTGAAGAGCCCCTTTATAACTCTAAAGATATTTACGGAATTATTCCTAAAGACAGTCGTATCCCATTTGATGTTCGCGAAGTGATCGCGCGCATTGTAGACGGAAGTCGCCTGCACGAGTTTAAACCACTCTACGGAAAAACTTTAGTGACAGGCTTTGCTCATATCTGGGGAATGCCAGTGGGGATCATTGCGAACAACGGAGTTTTATTCAGCGAAAGTGCTCTGAAGGCAGCGCACTTCATTGAGCTTTGTGAACAAAGAGAGATTCCTTTGATCTTCTTGCAAAACATCACTGGCTTCATGGTTGGAAAAAAATATGAAAATGAGGGAATTGCTAAGCACGGCGCTAAAATGGTGATGGCCGTTTCTAATGCTCGTGTTCCTAAGTTCACTGTGGTTATCGGTGGATCTTATGGAGCTGGTAATTATGGAATGTGCGGAAGAGCCTTCCAGCCACGCCAACTTTGGATGTGGCCAAATGCTAAGATCAGCGTGATGGGTGGCGAACAAGCAGCCAATGTTCTTTTGACCGTAAAAATGGATCAGATGGCGGCAAAAAAACAATCCATGTCTATCGATGAGCAAACAGAATTTAAACGTCCGACATTAGAAAAGTACGAATACGAAAGTGCAGCATCCTATTCTTCGGCACGCCTTTGGGATGACGGTATCATTGACCCTGTTGATACACGCAGAGTTTTAGCTCTGGGTATTTCAGCAAGTCTTAACAAAGCCTGGGGTGACAGACTTCAGGGTGTGTTTAGGATGTAATATGAAAAATATTGTCGTTACTGAATTAGATCATGTTGCTTACGTAAAACTTTCCAGAGCGGAAGTTCGCAATGCTTTTAATCCAGAGATGATTGAAGAGATCACATCTGCCTTTAAGTCTTTCAACTCTCGACAAGACTTAAAAGCCGTTGTTCTTGCTGGGGATGGGAAGTCCTTCTGTGCGGGAGCCGATCTGAACTGGATGAAGGAGATGGTGAATTATTCTTTTGAAGAAAATAAGAAGGATTCACTGAAGCTTTTTGAAATGTTTGAAGCGATTGCTGATTGTGAGTTACCAGTGATTGGGCAGATTCACGGAGCTGCTTTTGGTGGAGCCCTTGGCTTGGTGGCTGTTTGTGATGAAGTGATCGCCGAAGAAGCGACACAGTTTTGCTTTAGCGAAGTGAAATTGGGAATTGCTCCGGCAGTTATTAGTGCCTTTGTCTTAAAGAAAGCTGTTGCCGGAAAAGTACGACCGCTGATGCTATCGGGTGTTGTATTCAACGCTCACACTGCTCAACAGTCTGGTTTAGTGACTGAAGTGGTCGCTAATGGTGAGGCTCACACGGCCGTACAAAAAGTTTTAGGTTCTTATTTAGCGGCGGGTTCAGAAGCTGTTCGCGAAACAAAGAAAATGTTGAATAAAATGTCTTCAATGAATTGGCAGGAACAGAAAGATTTAACAACTGAAGTGATTGCCCAACGTCGCGCAAGCGCCGAGGGACAAGAAGGGTTGAAATCTTTTTTAGAAAAGCGTGAACCAGCTTGGAGAGTAAAATAATGTCTCAGTTTAAAAAAATTGCGATCGCCAATCGTGGCGAAGTTGCTGTTCGTATTATTAAAGCCTGTGAAGAGATGGGAATCGAAACAGTTCTTCTTCATTCAGAAGCAGATATCGGTTCTAGAGCCTATCGCATGGCCACGAAAACTATTTGTATTGGTCCTGCCCCGACAGCTGAAAGCTATTTAAATATTGAAGCCAATATTAACGGCGCTCTCGCTATGGGAGCAGAGGCTATTCACCCCGGGTTTGGTTTTCTTTCCGAGAATGCGGACTTTGCTGAAGCTGTTGAAAAATCAGGATTGAAATTTATCGGCCCCAGTGCAGAAGCGATTCGCGCCCTTGGTGATAAGGTCCACTGTAAGGCTTTAGCTAAACAGGCGGGTTTGCCACTAGTGCCTGGTTATGAAGGTGAAAATCAAGACGTTGCTCATCTTGTAAAAGAGGCGGAGCGTATCGGTTATCCTGTGATTGTGAAAGCGGCTGCCGGTGGCGGTGGGCGCGGGATGAAACTCATTAAGTCTTCAGCAGAAGCTGTGGAGTTGATTGAGTCTGCGCAGAGGGAAGCTCAGTCGGCATTCGGTTCGCCGAAAGTTTTCTTAGAAAAGTATTTAGATCGCGCCAAACACATTGAATTTCAAGTGTTCGGCGATAGTACGGGCCATGTGATTCACTTTTTTGATCGTGAATGTTCTGTACAAAGACGTCATCAAAAGATTATCGAAGAAGCGACTTCGCCTTCGCTGACAGATGAGCTTCGCCGTAAAATGGGTGAGGCAGCTTGCGCTATTGCAAAATTAGGCAAATATAAAAATGCAGGCACTGTTGAATTCTTGCTACAGGATGGTGAGTTCTATCTTCTAGAAGTGAATACGCGCCTTCAAGTAGAGCATCCGGTGACTGAAGAAGTGATGGGTGTGGATCTTGTGAAGATGCAAATTCTGACAGCTCAAGGTGACTTCGTTCATGATCCGAAACAAATCCGTGCTCCTCGCGGTCATTCGATTGAATGCCGAATTTATGCTGAAAATCCTTATATGGGAGGAGTGCCTTCTACTGGTCTTCTTGGTAAGGTTTCTTGGCCAGAAGGCCCAGGACGTCGCTATGAGTACGGCTTTGAAAAGGGTGATACCATCACACCATTTTATGATCCGATGATCGCCAAGGTGATTGTTTGGGATGAAAATCGTCCTCGCGCGATTCAGAAAATGATCCGTGTGCTTAGAGACTCGGTAGTTTTTGGTGTGCATACAAACATTCCTTACTTGATCGAAATTTTGTCTCACGCGGAATTTGTGAATGGCAAAATGACAACACGATTTATTGAAACTTATTTTGCCGATGCTTTGAAGGCTCCAGAAATGGGAGAACTTGAAAAAGAAATCTCTGCTCAGGTTCTAAAAGCGTTAAGACAAAATGAATCTTCGGACGTACTGGTATCGTCTCCGTGGATGACGTACTGGAGAGGTGTTTAAGATGGAAGTATCAGTAAAAATCAAAGGTGTAGAGCACAAGGTTCAAGCGGAGCTGATTGGAACAGAACTCTGGGTTCACCATGCAGGACGAACCTTTAATGTGGATACTCAGTCAGGACGAAAGTCTCGTAAGAAGGCAGCAGGGGGGAAATCTAATCAGATCCTAGCTCCAATGCCTGGTAAGATTACGAAATTACTTCTGAACCCTGAAACTGTCGTTCAGGCAGGGCAAGCGGTTCTTGTGATGGAAGCTATGAAAATGGAGTACACTCTGAAGTCAGATATCGAGGGTGTGATCGAGAGCATCCATTGTGAAGTGGGAGATCAAGTAACGCTCGGAAAAGTCCTTGTGAAATTAAAGGCAAAAGCCGATACGTGAGAGGCTAAAAAGAGAGAGCTTAAGAGTATGAAAGATACAGTCGTTTTAGTTGAAATGGGACTTCGCGATGGTTTGCAAAATGAGAAAAACATTTTGTCGCCAGAGACTCGTATTGAGTTTGCGCAAAAGCTTATTTCAGCAGGCGTGAAACGACTGGAGCTTGGATCCTTTGTTTCTCCTCAATGGGTTCCACAGATGGCGGGGACTGATAAAGTGGTAGCCGGAGCTCAAGAACTGGTTCGCCAAAAGAAAGTTCCTAAGAGCACAGAGTTTTCTGTATTGGTGCCGAATGCTCGAGGCATGCACGACGCGATAGCCAGTGGAGTGAAAGAAGTAGCTATCTTTGCTGCTTGTTCAGAGTCTTTTTCTTTAAAGAATATTAATTGTTCGATTGCGGAAAGTTTCAAACGCTTTGAAGAAGTGATGGAGCTTGCGCGCAAGCATAAGATTAAAGTGCGTGGTTATCTTTCGACTTGTTTTGGATGTCCTTTCGAAGGAAAGGTATCTGAAGATAAAGTAGTGCGTCTTGCAAAAAAGATGCATGAACTTGGCGTCTATGAAATTTCGATTGGTGACACGATTGGAATTGCAAACGTAGGGCAGGTAGAATCGCTCTTTAAAAAGTTAAAGAAGGTCGTGCCGACAAGGAAAATAGCAGCCCACTTCCACGATACACGCGGGCAGGCGTTGGCAAATATTCTTGCGGCTTACAAGTTAGGTATTCGTATTTTTGATACAAGTGTTGGTGGTTTGGGTGGTTGCCCTTATGCTCCAGGTGCTGCGGGGAATGTCGCCACTGAAGATGTGGTCTTCATGTTTCACGGAATGGGTATCAAGACGGGTTTAAAACTTGAGAAGCTTGTTGAGATGAACCCTTGGATCGCCGAGCAGGTTTTGCATCCTCTACCATCAAAAGTAGGCAAGGTAGGACCCTTAAAGCCTTTAGGGCGAGTGACTCGCCCTAAGTAAACATTCTTAAAAATTAGAAAATGTATTCGGCTCCGACATAAGCTGATGTGCCTTCTGTATAATAGGAGTAAGTTTCTTGGTATCTATAGTTTGCCAAGTTATTCACACGCACATAGAGAGTCAGAAGTTCGTCGAACTGATAGCTATAAGAGGCATTTGCGGTCATATACCCCGGAAGCATCACGGTCTGCGTATTTGTGATGCGATCTGTTCGTTGTCCAGCTCCCATAAGTTCAAAACTGGCAGAGTGAGGGCGCGAACTGAACATGTAGCGCACGCTTCCGTTCACCAATGGGCGTCTTAATAACCATGTGTGCTTATCCGCATCACGTGGTTCTTGGTAGCCGTAAGAGAAAAGCCAAGACGATACATCACTGCTACGTAGGCTGTAAGCAAGTTCCAATCCGCGCGATGTTGCTTTGCTGACATTTTCATAGCGCAGATTCGGGAACCCACCGCGAGTCACAATTAGATTGCTATACTCAGAATTAAAGAGAGTGATCGAGAAGTTTTGAAATTCATTAATTGGAATATCCTGAGTAAGAGCCCACTGTTGCGCTCTTTCTTCTTGAAGATCAGGATTCCCGTAATCTGAATAGAGCTGAAACAAGGAAGGAATTTTGTAACCTGTCGAGAACTCAAGCTTCGTGTTTTGAAATGCAGTTACACCCACTTGGTAAGTTCCAATAGGATTTTTATCTCCCCAGTTTTCTGCACGAGCGCCTGCAGAGACAGAAAGATTCTTATCGATTTCAATGTCTGCTTTTGCAAAGATCCCGCGCTGTTCTGAGAAGTCATCAGTTTGCGTAACGCCTTTGTTTTTATAGCGGAACTGCTCATAGATATAGGAAGCTCCGGCATGAATTTGAACTTTGTCGGTTTTTACAGGAGTTAAATCCAAACGCATTGAATGCAGATTGGCGTTATAGTCCTGATCTGTCTCGAAAGGATTTACAAGAGTTTGTGGTTGTTTGAATTGGCGCGCGCTATTTTGAACGCCGAAGCTCAATCGCGGATTCCACGCAAGCTCGTTAAACTTTAAATGTGTCGAGGCAGCGAGTTGACGATAGAACTGTTCAAAGTCGTCACTATCTTCAATTTTATAATTCATTCCAGAGGTTGGTGACCAGTTAAGCTCTTGGATGTACTGAGCCTTTACATGCCCATCAATGGCAGCTTTCCATGCGTAGGCTGCTTCTCCGTTCCAAGTGTTACGTCCGTAAGTTTTAGAAGAGTCTAAAACGGGTGACTGAGAATCTCTCCACGTTCCTTGGCCACGTAGAAGCATAGCTCTATTAGAACCCGTGAGTTCCGTGTGAGTGAACGCAAGGTCCTTCATGTTATGCGTTCCGCCTTGGGCTTGCAGAGTTGTGCGTTGCTCAAGTTCAGTTGGAATCGTATCGATTTTAATCACGCCACTGAGAGCCTGTCCTCCATAGAGAACTGTTTGGCTACCTTTAATGATTTCAATTTTGCGAACCGATTTAACATCTAAAGAATTTAAATTGAAGGTTCTCTGAATCGTCGAGGCATCGTAAAACGGAATGCCATCGATAATGATAAGAATATGCCCGGCATCCCCGCCGCGAATATAGATGGAATTCGGTTGAAAGGGGGTGTTCGTGATTGTCACGTTAGACTGTGTTGAAAGCAGCGTCGTGATATTCGGCGCACGTGATTCACGGATGGTTTTCTCATCAATGATAGTGCGAGTGGAAGTATTAAAGATCACATCTTCGACCACTGTTTCAAAAGAAGGAATTTCTTGAGCTAGGGCTTGGGAGGCAACAGCTAAAAATGCAAGAGTTGTTAGGAGCTGTCGTTTAATATTCACTGTCTTAAAACCTTTCTAATGGATATCGAGTTTGAATCGGTATGTATAACGTATTTTAACAGGGACTGCTTCTTTTAATTTTTTTGCAGGTCTGAATCTGAATTTGTAAATGGCTTCCAGTGCTGCTTCCTCAAGACCTGAACCAGGGCCAGAGATAACTTTGGCAGACTCAACTTTGCCATGCTTATCAATTGTGATTTCAAGCACAACGGGACCAGAGACTCCCGCTTTTTTTGCAGCCTCCGGATAGTGAGCTTTCACTTCGCCTAGAACCTTCGGAAGCTCCGTGATCTCACTCCATGGAGTATCGCCTGAGCCATCGCTGGCACCTGATTCTGCGCCGTCAGTTTCGGTGTCGGCCTCATTAACAGAGTGTGTAGGAGAAGAGGGGGAGGAGCTTTGGATAGAAGAGGCATTCTTTTTTATAGCCATTCTGGCTGGTGTTTTAATTTCTTTATTGCCTGAAGGGCTTCCAGCGATATTTTCTAAAGTGAGGTCGAGAATTTCAGATTTTGAAAGCGTAGATAGGTGATCGTTCCAAACTCCCATTCCGGAGATCAGAAGAAGATGCAGACCTATAGAAATAATAACCCATTTTAACGTTTTCAAGATGGGCCCAATCTCTCATAAAACCTGCTGGGGGGCAATTGAACGCCCCTTTTTAAACCCCAATAAATTTGAATTGAGAATATGAAAAGTCTTCTAGGAAAGTAGGTCCTAAAATTGCTCTATTTACTCTTTAGATGAAATCAAAGTTCATAACCACCCTTAGTCTTCTGTGTTTTGGCCTACTTAGCTTGGCGCTTTTGCATGTGACCAAAAAGCCTCTCTGTATTGATTCTAAGGTTGTCGAAAGAATCGACATGATAGATGGTGAGAAGTCAGAGACGATATTTAGGTGCGCTATCCATCGTCATGTTCCCTATAGCCCTTACTTTGCGGAAAAATTGAAAACGATTTCAGAAAGAGTGCAGGGCGCAGAGCGGCTCTTGGAGTCTATCGAACCTTTCAGCCAACGAGTGCAGATAGCGATTGTGTTGGATCGTCCCTTCTTATTTAAAATTCGTGGTCATCAAATCTTTATCGGTGAGGGGATGTTGAAGGTGCCGGGTCACCTTGAAAAAGCTCTTTCAAAAATTTGGTACCGCGAAAAGAACCAGACCCTCTTTGCTCAACAGGCGGTGATGGAAGAGGTGTTTACAGATTTTCTGGTATTCTTGCAAAAGGGCTCACTTCGCTATGGGGATCCCGATTCCTCCAGAATTACGGCTTTAGCGCCGGTGCGATGGCCCTTTGTCTTGAAAGCGGGATCTGCTTACTGTGAAAGTGGATGGAAACAATCTGAGCACTATGAATACTGTAAAGATCTATCGGATGAAGACGTGCTGGATCAGGAAGTGGTCGAGATGAGTCTGCGCCCTCTTTTGGCGACAAGCTGGGTGGAGTCTTATAAATCACTATCGGTGAAAGAGCGCTATGAATTTGCACACCTTCTGACGTCCCTTTTGCGCCAAGAGCATGAGCCGGCTTTGCCGATTGTTAGCACACGCAATCATCCCAACGCTCAGGCCACTCAATTATTGAAGGCTGCAGAGGTTGTGAAGAACATAAACGCCTTTGTGGCACACTCCAAGTTGAAGCAGGATTCAGATGTGCATAAGCTTTTTGTTTCCTATTTCACCGACGAACTTAGAAAAAATGGCTTCCAAGGCTCATTTGCTGAAGCCTCTTTTGACGTTCTATTTATTTCTGAAGATAAACTGACGGTTGACTCTCCGACATTGAAGCAGTTTAGGTCTTTGGCAAAAGAAAACCCGCAATTGCAAATTGCCGTGCAAGACAAAGAGAGCTTATGGATGTTACCTTCGCGATATCCGATTTCTTTGAACTCCTTCGGGCAGATTCGCGCTACACGAATTGCGCTCGAAAAATGTGGAGGCTATGATTTCAGTTTTGTTTTGGGCTATGCAGATAAAACTGAGAAGCTCTTAGTGATAAATAACTGTGACGACAAAGTGGACTTCGCGTTTAAGAAATTCCTTCAAGAAGGAGCCGCTGGTTTCGGAACAGAGAATAAGGGCATGGCATTCGTTCAGTTTCACATGCCGTCTTTACTCATGAAACGGCAAGAGCTTGAAGCCGTAAATGATGTCTTTGAGTTTATTCAAAAAAGGGACGTCGAAAGTCCATCGTTTAAAAGCCTTGGCTGGCAAGAGGTGCGTTGGAGTGAGCAGTCCGATGCTTATCAGCCGAAAGCTTTTGTTGATGCTATTGAGTGGTTTAGAATTCCAAACTAGTTCACAAGTTGGCGAAGTTCTTTTTCGAGTTCGTCTTGAGACTCCATCGAACTTAGCATTATCAATTCCAAGTCTTCAATCTTTTGGCTCATTTCGTGGAGCGCTTTCCCTAAATCAGCAGCCTCTGGTCCAGCAACGATAGCGAGCTTTTCTAAAACCTCATCTCGTTCCTTCGCCAGTTTGTTGGCAAGAGATTCGGATTCAGCAAAAACTTTTTGAGCCTTTTTGATTTCAGACTCAAGACGTTTTCTTTCAGCCTTATAGTTGAACTTTGTATCGCTTAATTCGTGAGTGGCTTTACTCTTAGAAGCGGAAACTACTTCTTCACTTCTCTCGGAGAGTATTCCTTTTTGCAGGCTCCAAACATACTCATCATAGGTTCCAGGATAAAGTGTGAGCTTCCCATGATTGATTTCTAGAATTTTATTTGCTACTCGCGCAATGAAGCTACGATCATGGCTGACCGTGATGACGGTGCCTTCATATTTTTCTAGAGCGTTAGTGAGAGCTTCTACAGTATCAAAATCCAGGTGATTCGTCGGCTCATCGAGTAAGAGCAGAGGTGACTTTTGCAGGAGCATTTGCCCAAGTGCTACTCTGGATTTTTCTCCTCCAGAAAGAACATGGATTTTCTTTTGGACGTTTTCACCGGAGAACAACAAACTCCCCGCGATATTGAGAACATCTTGTTGTGTTACTTCTGGATGGGCGGCGGAGATCAGAGATTCAAGCACGGTGTGCTGAGGATTTAAGGCCTCAGGAGTATGTTGTGCAAAATATGAATAACTTACCTGGTGACCCCATTTAATTTCCCCTTTTAGAAGTGGGATTTGTTCCGCTAAAGACTTTAAAAGAGTCGATTTTCCCGCACCGTTTAAACCCACAATGCCTAGGTGATGCCCGCGCTCAACTCGCAAGTTCACACCGGAAAGAATAGTTCTTTCGCCATAACCGCAATCAATGCCTTGAGCTTCTAAGATGATTTTCCCTGTAGGGCTTGCTTGAGGAATGAGGATAGTTGAATGAGTCGGAGCTGCCTTGAGCTCGATGACTTCCATTTTTTCAAGTGCTTTGAGTCGGCTTTGCGCCTGTCTTGCTTTGGTTGCTTTAGCACCGAAGCGAGTGACAAAGTCCATGATGGATTTCTTTTTGGCTTGTTGGCTGAGAACTTGTTTCTCTAAAATCGCTTGAAGTTGAGCTTTCTGTTCAAAGTAATCATCAAGACTGCCAGGAAATTTCACAATGTCTCCGGCTTCGACTTCTAGGATGTGATCGGTCACTCGACGTAGAAATTCTCGGTCATGGGAAATGAGCAGGAAAGCGCCTTTGAACTCTTGTAGAAAGTTTTCTAAAACGAGCAGAGTTTCTAGATCAAGAAAGTTCGTCGGCTCATCCAGTAAAAGTAGATTGGGCTCAAGCCCAATGAGGTATAGCAACTTTACTCGCATGCGGTAACCACCGCTAAGCTCTTTGAGATCAGATTGAAAGTGTCTTTCTTCTAAACCTAGTTTCAGACCGAACTGTTTTAAGTCCCAGATGGGCGTGATGCAGTTCATGGCTAAGTAGTCTTCGACCTTCTCGTTAATGTCCCAATCGGACTCTTGTTCAAGATAGGCAAGGCGAAGCTGATGAGATTTAGTGATAATCCCTTGATCTAGATTTTCTTGGCCGACGAGAGCTTTAAAGAGAGTTGTTTTGCCGGCACCATTAGGCCCGATAACACCTACGTGTTCGCCTTCATTGATGGCAAAGTTTGCGTCTTCAAAAATTGTTCGAGTTCCGAAAGATTTATAACCAGATTGGAGCTGTAAAAGAGTAAGAGCCATGAAACTGAAAGTCCCATGGCTCTTAAGTTAAGGTCAAGACTGAAGAAGATTAAAATCTTTGAATTTTATCCTCTAAATCAGGGAAATCGATAAATGGATTGCGATTCCCTTGAGCTGCGTAAATTGAGTTATTGCGCTCGATCTCATCTTCATCAATTGGATCTTCTTTAGCCCATTTGCGGAAATAAGCTTCTTCGGCAGCAGAGATTTGCATATCGTAGCGAACAGAGAAGTAGAACATCGCTCTTGCTAGATTGCCTTTGTGATTCGCTGGCGGTTCAAAAACCTGCAAGTTGCTAGTAGTAGCGATGCCGAATCTCGCGGAACCACAATTAAAGAATTTGGTGTCTTTGCGAACTTCGCCGAAAGGGCCATTGCCGCGAGTGGAGTTGAGGCGGGAATCAGTTGGAAAAAGATGGTGCAAATCTGATTTTTGCGCTGTTTTGCTATATTTTCCAGTGAAGCGGCTTTGTGGCCATGAGTGCTCGATATTAATAACGTTTGAATCTGGAAGTCTGCGTGGATTTGGGTTTACACCGCGGAAGTCTTTGGCAGTTTTAACGGTGTCACAGTAAACATCACGGAAGCCATATTGTTCGTTTTCCATTTCTACTAAGTAGTGACCAAGAAGAAGGAAGACTCTGGCATTGTCATATCCGATAGGGTTGTGATTGTAGCACTTAGATCCGGAGCAGTTGTTAACAATTTGATCGAAACTATTGTCAACTTTAAGATGGTAACTTCTGAGAACATTTTTGATGGAATTAAGGAGGGGTTCGTTGCTGGCACCTGAGCTGAGATCAAGGTAAAATTTTTCGCCGTAGTAAGGATGTTTTGAAGAGTTAAGGTTGCTACTCGCAAAACTCGTACAAGCCACTAAAAGGGCCAAAAGCGATATAATGTAATGTTTCAAGGTGCCTCCATAGTTAGACATTTGAGGTGTCTAGTAGAAACGCTGCGCCTTATTAGCAGCATATACGGTAAATCTGTGAAAAATTTATGTACTCGTTTCATTACTGGCAAGAAATCTTCTTAAAACTGACGAAAAACGAACAATTCTTTGCGCCGCATCAGCAAGTCGTATGGATAGTGTGTTTTAAGTTGAGACAGTTTGGGACGAAGAAATTCAAATAATTCTCATGGAAGTTCCTAAATCCCCGATAAGTACCTGAGTGAGACGGGACCACAATGCGGGAGCAACAAGCATGAGTTTAAAACTTAAAGTATTGATTTCTCTTTGGGTGCCTCTCCTTGCTGGCGCTCAGGTCGGGACTTTTGATTCATCTTCGACTCTTCAATCTATTCAGTTGCAACAGCAGCATCTTATGCAACAGCAAAACCTTCAGATGATTCAAGCACAACAAGAAGTGGCAAAACAGGCGCAGTTAGAAGCGACAGCTCAACAGAACCAGAACTTCTTCCAGATCTTTATTGGCTTTTGTTCCCAGTTATTTGGCGGCAAGGCCTCCGGCAAGACCGCGATGGGGAGTCAGGGCCAAAACCTGACGGATACGGCTTACGAGATGGAAGATATCGCCATCAGAGCCCGTGAGCAGGAAGGCTTTATTTACGAAAAGGATTTAGATAGAGAAGTTGCAAGCTCCGTCGGGGGTGACGTGAGTGCGGTTATGGCTAAGGGTTGTGATAACTTCATTAATAAAGAAGGTAAGCTCGGTCCTTGGGGTTCTTACACCCTTCAGCAGATCAAGGATAAACCTGATTCATTCGGTGCAAACATTCCAGATGATATTACGAAGTGGTGTCCAAATTATCCGAAAATGAATAAAGACCAAAGAGAGCTGTATTGGGTTTGGATTATCATGTCCATGGCTTCTTCTGAATCAAGTTGTAATCCTAAGAACGATAATCCCAATGCACCCAATGGAACTGCAAAAGGGCTTTTGCAGGTTTGGAAACCAGTGTGCCCGAAGGCGCGTGATCTTTCAAACCCTTACCAGAACATTCAGTGTGGTGTGGATTTACTAGCAAAAGAACTGCAAAATCGCGACACTCTTATGACACCTACTTCGAAAGGCAGAGAGGGAACTTACTGGGGTCCATTGCGTAGTGATGATTGGAATAAGCGTCGTGGTGGCGATATTGGTGGAGCAAAGAAAACAAGAGCAATCATGAGTCAGTACCGCTACTGTAAATAAAAAAAAGCGCTCTTGAAGGAGCGCTTTTTTAATTACTTATTGTTTTTTCTATCTTCTTTTCTCTTAGTCTTAACCTTGTTTTTCTCGTTCAAAAATACCACTGTGGGTTCGTGCTTGGCCGCTTCTTTTAGATCGACGGAGCAGTAAGAACACATAATTACAAGATCACCCTTTTGTACGTGACGAGCAGCTGCGCCATTGAGGCAGATCTCGCCTTTATTTCCTTTGATAACGTAAGTGGAAAAACGTGCGCCGTTGTTACAGTTATAGATATCCACTTTCTCGTTAATAAAAAAGCCTGAAGCTTTGATTAAGTCAGGGCATACGCTCACAGAGCCTTCGTAGTTTAAATCCGCTCCGGTGACAGTGGCACGATGAAGTTTTGTTCTTAGCATAGTAATATTCATAACAAAGGTCCTTAGCTATTATACTGTAAAGCGATGAGCATACCCTTTAACACAAGATCGGGAATGATTTCATCGAAGATTTTTTCTTTTTCAAATAGATGCGCAAAACCGCCTGTACCAATGACGAACGGCTTTTCATTTTCGGGGAAACACTCTTTGCTTAGGCGAGTCAGTAGTTCTTTCATCGTCCCTAAGTGTCCAAAATATAGACCTGACTGAAGACTCTCTGTCGTTGTGCGACCAAGGGCCTCGTGCATAGTTTTAATCTCGACAGATTTTAACTTAGCTGTGTTGGTCTCTAAGGCCTCCATAGAGAGTCTAAGTCCCGCGGCAATAGATCCACCTAGATAGTCTTTTTCTTTAGAGAGCGCGCAAAAAGTCGTAGCAGTTCCTAGATCCACAAGAAGTAGGTTTCTATCCGGATAAAGGTGAGAGGCGGCAATCGAGTTAGCAATGCGATCGGCTCCCACTTCAAGAGGGTTGCGATACTTCACCTTGAGGCCCGTTTTTACGCCAGCTTGGAGAATAAATGGAGAGATATTGAAATACTTTTGGCAAGCTCCGCGCAAAGAGTAAACCACCTCGGGCACAACGCTACAGATGGCAATTTGTTTAACCTTGCTGGGGTCTAAGCCATTTTCGCGAATGGCAGTGCGAAGGAAAATGCCTGTTTCATCAGAGGAAATTCCCCCTTTTGAGTTTTTTCTAAAAGATGCCACCATCTGATCGCGATCAAATAGCCCGGCATAGATTTGTGTGTTTCCTACATCAAGACAGAGAATCATTTGTTCTTCCTAATAAGTTTTCTTTCAAGTAAAGCAAGGGCGAGTCTATCTGGCCCTTCGAGAGATCTCTCCACACCTTGACTGTGCAAGGTAAAGCGATGCAATCCCTTTTTAATATCTATATCCGTAAGATCATTGTGAACAACGGCATCCACTGATGACTCTGAAAAAAGCTTTTGCACAGCAAGTTGCTTTTCTTCTGTTGATGCGTGGCTGGTTAATTTAAAGGCCACCACGTCAATATCTTTGTTCTGAGAGTAGTCTTTAAGTCGATTCACGATTTTAAAATTCTTCTTAAGATGAATGCTCATGTGTTCTTCGTTAGAGCTCACCTTAGGAATAGACATCGGCGGATATTTTTTGCCTTGAATTTCAACGCTCTCCACTGAGTAGTCGCTCACCGCTGCGGCATGGATGACCATGTCGTAGGCTTTATTTTTAAGTTCATCTTCAAGTTTTTCGTTGAGGTCTTCGAAACTTGAGAAGCGTTGGACCTTTAATTGCGAGCTAGGCACTTGGGAAGAGTGAGCTTGAAGTAAAGTAACATCACACCCTTGTTGAGTCAGAACTTCAGAGATAATAACTCCAGTTTTCCCCGAACTTAAATTACTGATAACGCGTACAGTGTCGATGGGTTCTTGAGTGCCACCGGCAGTAATTAAGACTTTGAGAGGCTTTTCCTGGCTTTGTACGAAGGAAGTGTTGCTAGGAAGGAGATCGAGTACTTCTTTAAGAATTAAATCAGGATCGAGTAACTTACCTAAACCTTCTTCTCCGCAAGCAAGTACGCCAGAAGCTGTTTCAAGAATTTTAACGCCCATGCTTATAAGCTTGCGCGTAGATTCTTGAGTGACTGGGTGAAGGTACATTGTCGTATTCATGGCAGGAGCTACGAGAAAAGGTTTTTTAAAGTCATGGGCCAAAAATAAAGTCTGCACTAAATCGTCTGCGACTCCTTGAGCCGCTTTATTGATAAAATTGGCGGTTGCAGGTGCAACTAAAATTAAATCTGCCCAGCGCACGAGATGAATGTGATCCATCACATCTCCAGCAGCAAAGAGATCGCTGATCACATGCTTGCCCGTGAGGCCTTCAATGGTGGCATTGCCAACAAATTCTAAAGCAGAGGGAGTGGCAACCACTTGAACATCACAACCGTACTGCACGAGGCGAGAAATCACCTGACAAGCTTTATAGCAAGCTATTGAACCCGTAAGAATAAATAAGACTTTAGATTTCAACATTATCAATCAACCTTACATTTCCAGCAAAAGCGGCGACATAGCGACGACCCTCTTTATCCACGACGTAGTCCACTTTGAAGCCAGCGTCAGATAAAATCTTCTGAGCTTCGTTCGCAGAGATTGCTGTCGTGATTGTTTTATAAATGAGTGGAGCCTTGATGCGATTTTCTTCTGTAAGAAGCAAATTCCTTGAACTCATCGCAAGCCCTGAGTCTTCGCGCATCGTGGGAACAGGTACGATCGAAACTGGGAGAAAGAAAGCCTGGACCATTCCTTGAATAAGCTTTAGCTGTTGATAGTCTTTTTCACCAAAGTAAGCTCTCTGAGGTTGTACAAGACTTAGGAGTTTATGAACGATCGTCAAAACACCATCAAAGTGTCCAGGACGATGAGCGCCGTCGAGTTCGTTAGAAAAAGAGGACTCAGAAATTTTATAAAGATATTTATCTGGATACATATCTTCAAACTGTGGATAGAAAATAGCATTGACGCCCAAACGCTGTGCGAGAGCGAGATCCTGTTCCCAAGTTTTTGGATAAGTTTTTAAGTCATCAGGATTGTTGAACTGTGTGGGGTTGACGAAAATCGAGAGTACGAGATTTTCATTTTCTCCTCGTGCTCTTGTTAAGAGACTGGCATGTCCATCATGCAGAGCTCCCATTGTGGGAACAAATCCGACAGAGCCCTTTGCGGATTTTCTCCATTCCAACATTTCTTGTGGGGATTTTAGGACTTTAATCATTGATAGCTCTCTTTAGCTGTGGGGAAATCTCCGTGGATAACTTCGCCGTGAAAATGATTAAAGGCCTCAGTGATTAAATCAAAACCCTGTAAGTATTTTTTAACAAATTTTGGTTGGAAATCTTTATTCATTCCAAGCATGTCCTGAAGCACAAGAACTTGCCCATCGCAATCAACGCCAGCACCGATTCCAATAGTAGGAATTTCTAAGCTCGAGGTAATGACTTGGGCTAGGCTTGAAGGAACGCATTCAAGGACGACCGAGAATGCTCCCGCATCTTGAAGAGCAAGAGCTTGTTCTTGCAATTTTTTTTGCGCCTTTTCATTGCGACCTTGGACTTTAAAGCCGCCTAACTGATGCACAGATTGCGGAGTAAGACCGATATGTCCCATCACCGGCACGCCTGACTGAACGAGATGAGTGATGAGCTTTAAATTTCCTTCGACACCCTCTAGTTTCACGGCATGAGCACCGGCTTTCATAATTTTTTCAGCCGCGGTCATATTGTTGCTGAGATTTTTGCGATAGCTCATAAAAGGAAGATCGCCGATAATAAATTTTTCAGGGGCGCCACGCACGACGGCCGCTGTGTGTAGGGCCATCAGGTTCACATTGGCATTCAAGGTTGTTTTATGCCCGTGCATGGTCATCGCAAGAGAATCGCCCACTAAGATACAGTCAATGTTACTTTCCGCCACAAGGCGAGCGAAGGTGTAGTCGTAGCAAGTGATCATTGAGATTTTACGACTTTCTTTTTTAGCCTCTTGAAATTCAAGAATTGATTTCATGATTCACCTTCTTTCTTCTTTGAAAAATCGGGAATAAATGCATTTACAAAGGATGCATAGATTTCTTCATAAGGGTCAGACTTAAGGGCGTTGAGATTGGCGTTGATTGTCTGAAGATCTTTTCGCGCTAGGGGGCCGGTCAAAGAGTGACCTCGGTCTGCAAAGACATTCTCAACCACGGCATCAATATATAGGCGACTGGCCTCTAGGGGGATGTCATAGGCTTCAAACTCTTGCAGCATTTTGCTGATTAAAAGATTTGTGAAGTTTCCGCCCATAACACAAAGAGCATGGTACTTGGCTTTTTCTGCTGAAAATAAAACAGACGAAGAGTTATTAAATGCTGGGATCGCCTCTTTTAAATCATCGGCTCCAGTCATTACAAAGTGAATTCGTTGATAGAAGCTCAAATCATAGAGGTCATGACCAAAAGTCATCAGTGGATGAGCAGCAATCGTGTTCGGGATCTGTTTAGCTCCTGAAAAATGAACACAGATCTTGTCGAGACCATCAATGTTTTTTAAATAAAAATTTTCAAGGGCATCATCACTAATTGCTAACAGGATATGATCTGCAGCTTCGATCTTTCTTGCTAAAGCCAAGGGATCTTGGGCGCGATCCCAAGAATCAAGTGTCCACGATGGAAGTTCTTGGGCTTCAGATCTTTTAGATGAGTCCGTTAGATGTTGGGATTCTTTTAATAAATGGAAATAGTGTAGCAAGTGGCGTGCGACACGGCCTGAGCCAATAATAAGATAGGATGTGGTTTTGCGTCTTGTCGCCGTCATATATTGGGTACCTGTCTTTCGAGATCAAGTCCTATGTAATGAGAGGAAACTAGCACACTTTCTTTTGAATTCAAATTTCTATATGCGGCGCGTTTTTTTTAAGCAAAAGACTCTGCTACAATGACCGACTAAGTCTAGACATTGATCTTGAACTGCGAGAAATTTTTCACCATGAAATACATATATTGGGTCGGTGCTGTCGTCGTTATTGGTTTGGGAATCTTTTTTGCCATGAATGTTTCGGTTCAGCCTAAAACCATCTCTAAAATCCCATTTTCGCAGGTAGAAGTTCCAGAGGACTTTGGAAAAGCGGTCTTTGAAACTCTGCGCTCTGAAGTGAAGCAGGCGCCTTTCATTCTCTGGGGTGTCACTCCAAATTATATTGAGGATATGGAGTTGGTGCGTGGCTTTATGGAAGCTAATCAAGAAGCTGGCTATATTTACGATGTGATCGTGGTGGAACCAGAACTTCCTTACGTCGAACTGTTCTCTTCTAATATGCGCATCGACACTAAAAATGAAATGGAACGCTTTGCCAGCGGAGTGAAAGAAGCCTTGGCTGAGGGGCACCGTGTGGTAGCCATTGTGCCGAACATCTATTCTTCGAAGTTAATCCCGGGAAATCCTGTAGATCGTCTGCGTAACGATTATGGCCTTGAAGTGACGAGTTTCTCGGTGAGTAAGTTTGCTTCGACAAAAGAACAAGAGGCTGAGTTTGAACCACCTTGTGTCCTTGAGCCCCAGAAAGACTTTTCGAAGTTGGGTGTTTTTGGATGCATGGTTCAAGAAATCGGTCGAAAAACATATCGTCAAAAAATTGAAAATAATAAATTCTCAGGTCTTATGGAAATGACCGGCGCTGGGGATTATTTAATACTCTTTAATCGCAATCCGGGTTCGAGGTAATTATGTTAAAAAAAGTATTCTTATTTATCGGCGTTGTTCTTCTGGGCGTTTCTGCGCAGGCTTCTCTGGAGGGAGTGTGGAGAAACTTAGATAATACATACCAAGTTCACATCGGCGAATTTCAAGGTAAGGCGACCTTTCATACTCGCAGCTTTTACGATAATGGCGCGCCATCAGATTATTTTTTTGAACTTCAAATTCCAAAAGATTTTCCACAAAACCCGCAGCAGATTTTAAAAGGTCGTTTGCGCAGTGTGGATGGTTACTATGGCTGTCTGTTCGATGAAGAGCTGCAAGCGCAGTTAACAGCCGAGGGCGCCTTAAAATTGCATTATCCGCTTTTAACTTTCAATAGAGTGACTCGCTCGGTGCGTGAGGGGATTGGAAGATCTTACGAGCGTACAGTCGAGTGGACTTCATGGGGCTGGGTGGAGCGTGTGCGTAGTTTTCCGATAGAACGCTATCGAGTGATCTCATCTGAGTGTGTGATCAAGGGAAAGAACTGGGTGACGGGGACTTTAGTAAAATAAATAAAAAAAGGGTGTGAAGATCACACCCTTTTTTATGCCTAGAATATTTCGTGAGCCAGTGGTCTTCTCGGAGCACGGAAGTATGTGCGCGGAGAAAGGTCCAAAAGATCTCCAAGCTTTTGCATATACACGCAAGCGTAGCGATCTAATTGATAAGCAAAGTAGCTTTCTTCGTTACCAGCTCTCATGAGTTGGCCCCAGTTTCCATTGTACATGGACTGTTGTTTCTTAATTAGCTGACTGATTTGCGCATCAATTTCAGAAATCGTTTTTTGTAAGCTTTCAATTTGTTGATCGCTGACGTCTGCCGCTTTCTCAATTCTGCGAGTCATTAAGTCTGTTAACTCATCTTCAAGGGGTTCTTTTTTGCGCATCAATGTTTCAATTTCTTGAATCAAAGGTTCGGCCTGGCGATTGTTTTGAACTTCTTCATCGAGTTCCTCAATAACCATTGCTGTGCGCCAGTTGCAGTCTTTCTTCAAGCGCAAGATATCGCCGTAGATGTGGTCTCCGATGTAGAGAATATCATCACCAGCAAGACCCAGATCTGACGTGAACTGCTTCGCATTTCCACCTTGATAGATGCCTGGTTGAAGTGGACCTTCATAGTTAGTCATCATGCCGTCTTCAGGGTTTACGCGAAGATATTTTTGCGACTCATAGAAAAACTTTGGTTTTGCCGCAAAGGTAATAACGAACTCAAAAAGATCTTGCCAAGACTTATGCTCTTTTAGGAACGGTTGAATCGCATAGTCTAAAAGTAGCTTCGTATAATGGAAGTCCGAGTTTGTTAGAACAAAGATTTTCTTTCCATGACGTTTAAACTTTTCAAGGCCAGCAACAAGCTCTGGGTCTTTGATAATGTAGTGAGCAAGATCCTGCTTAACTACGCTTTTTAAAGAGCCGTCTCTATGAGCTTCATCAAGAGCATCAAGAACATCATCGGCAATTTGTGAATACTCTGGATACTTATTGGCTGTGTCTGTGTCCTTAAGGTCCACAATTTGTGCAATAAGATTTGCAAGAGAAATTGAAAACGAAGTGTCGACAGCAAGATAGTCCGTATTGCTCAGATCAATGTACGTTGATTTATAAAGCTTTTGATGGCTTTTAAAATCCAGCGGCTGAAGCCCGTGGTAGCTGGCGCGAATCGCCGTATAGCGATTGAGCTTTAAGAGATTTCCCATCTTGCGATCAATAACTAAGCCACGGATAGCGTAGTTATAGTCAAACGTCAGTTTGCGTAAAGTCTCAGGGTAACCACGACCAATAAGTTTTTGAATCATAGTCGTGTGTGACAGGCGTTCGAAATTCTCGCTATTGTAGCGAACAAGAGTGTGGTCCATATCCACGCCGATATAGCGGATACGTTTAAGATTTAGAGTGCGGTTGATAAAAACTTTTCCAGACATTTTTATATTATCTTTCTACAGGTAGTTGAAGTTCATTCCAAAGAAGCATTCCGCCGAGCATGTTATAGACTTCGCTAAAGCCTTCTGATTTTGCATAAGCTGTGGCTTGAGCAGAGCGCCCACCGCTTCTACATACAAAGACGATAGTTTTGTCTTTCGGAAGTTCTTGGAGGTGTTGAGGAATAGTGTCTAGGACAATCAGCTGAGTACCAGCGATATGCCCAAGTTCTCCAGTGTATTCGTCGGGACGACGGACATCCACAAGATACACGCTGTCTTTGAGTTGATTGAGTTCGTTGGGATGAATGTCCATCACATCCTCAAAACCAGGATTTGGAGTTTTTGTTTGAAATTCTGTATATTTAGCCATTCTGACTCCTCGTGAATTAGCCAAGAGATAAATACTAACACTTGCGAAAAATTTCAGCAAGCGGATGTCGAAAGGGGAGGGTGGACACAAATGGTTGCGGCAAGGTCGTCTAGCAGGGGTTGTCCGCGTGTTCGAGTCTTCTAAAAGTTTAATTTCTTGAGAAGCAATATGAGGACTTTGAATGAATGATAAACAGCGTTAAATAAAACCAAGGTTGTCATCCTTTTTAGGCCAAGTTAAGCGAAATAGAGGAAGGGGAAAATATGAAAAGACTTCTATTGTCAGCAATTGCCTTACTAGCTTTGGCATCTTGTAAAACTGTAAAATTTGAGAATGGAGAGGTTCCATCTCAATATCTATCTCAAGCCAAAAAGCTTGAAGGCGTTTATCAGGGCTCATTTCAAGGGCTTCGTGGTAAGTTGATCGTTTCTTTTGAGGGGAATCGCCCCTATGTTCGCATGGTAAATAACTCAGGTGGCGAATTAGCTCTGCCGAACTGCCGTGCTAATATCAATCAACTAAAGTGGGCTTATATCAATAATCAAAAGCAGGTAAGATCTGTTGGTTTTTACTTTCATCCGGGCTCATGCTTTGTTGAAGGCCGTGAGTTAGTACTTGATTTTAACAAAGACTACAATGTGATCACAGCTTCTATTTTAGATCGCCGCCTTACTGAGCGTCGCTGCCGTTGGGAAGTCTATGATCCTCGCCGTGGACCACAAGAGGTTTGCGAGTTTGTGACTCGTGATATTCACCTTACTGGAAAGTTTTCGCGTTAATCCGTTCAAAACCTTGTTGGACCCGCATACTAGTGGCATGATGCCAGAACTATGGGGTCCGACGGTCTAACTCTTTCATTCGAACAATCTCAGGCGCTTGAGCTTTTGCGTTCCGGAGAAAATGTCTTCCTAACTGGGGGAGCCGGCAGTGGTAAGAGTTTTTTAATTCGCCATTATATGCGTGAAATCGACACGCAAGAGCTTCCAATCTTGGCTAGTACAGGGGCCGCGGCCGTTCTCTTAGGTGGTCGTACTTTTCATTCTTTTTTCGGTTTGGGCATTCTAGAGGGTGGCGCGGAAGCGACTTACCAAAAAGCGAGCCGAGACAATAAGCTTCTTTCAAGATTACGCAAAGTCGAAGGTATTATCATTGATGAGATATCAATGATTCCAGGACAGGCTTTCATTGTCGCAGAAGCCTTGGCGCGTAGAGCCCGAGATTCTGATCTTCCTTGGGGAGGCATGAGAATTATCGTGGTGGGAGATTTTGCTCAGTTGCCACCGGTGACTCAAGGTAGTCAGAGAGATTGGTGCTTCAGCACTGAGGTGTGGAAGAAGAGTGGCTTTTGCACAGCTCTTTTGTCGCACAACCAGAGAATATCAGAAGATAATTTTTTAGATGTTTTAGCAGATGTGCGAAATGGTAAGATGACCGACAGGGTGCGAGAGTTCCTCAACGATCGCGTGAAAGTCCATGATGAAGATCACCCAGGCACAAGGCTTTTTCCGCGTAAAATTCACGCGGATGATTTTAATTTAAGAAGACTTCAAGAAATTCCAGAAGAAGAAGTGACGATTGATTCTATCTATTTGGGATCAGAAAAACATATTCAGTTTTTACAAAAAACATCTCCAGTGCCTCTACGCTTGAGTTTGAAAATTGGTTGTCGTGTGATGTTTTTGCAGAACGATCCGCAACGTCGTTGGGTGAATGGCACGCGAGGCGAGGTCATAGATATTCTGGATGATCAGATTGTTGTTAAAAAAAGCAATCGACGTGAAGTCAGTGTTGAAAAAGTTTCGTTTGCTCTGCAAGATGCCGAGGGAAATGTTTTAGCCTCTGTGATTCAGTTTCCATTGACGTTGGCCTACGCAACCACCATTCACAAAAGCCAAGGGGCTACCTTGGACGATCTATGGTGTGATTTAAGTCGGTTGTGGGAGCCAGGGCATGCCTATGTAGCTCTAAGCCGTTTAAGATCTGCGGAGGGTTTGCACTTAATCGGTTGGAATCCGCGCTCTATTATTGTCGATCAAAAAGTTTTAGCATTTTATAAAGAACTAGAAGAGGGGCGGCCTTAAAGAATGGCCAGCACTTCATAGATAAATCCTAAGACAGCTATCACCGCAGCCACAATCAGGCATATGTGAAAATAGAGTTTCTTGCTGTGTATCGACTTGGTGTTCATAGCCCCTCTAAGATTTATTCTTACTGTCTCAATAAACAATGGCAAGATTACATTGGATTACAAAGTTTAATTCCGTTTTGCACAGCTCATCTGATAAAGGCGTAATAATGGGCTTGTGAACCAATCTAAGTTATTGATTTTAAATGGTTAATTCTAACTTGAAAGATGGCTTTTTTAAGGCTAGTGTGTGCCTGTATTGATTAAAAAATGGACAAATAACCTTGGGGGGATCTGTGGCTCAAATGACAGAGCAAAATCCAATTGGTCTAGATGGCGTTGAGTTTATCGAATACTCAGGACCAGACGCATCTTACTTTGAAGAAGTTTTTAGAAAATATGCTTTCACTCAAGTTGGCGAAGTTCATGGTAAAAATATCAAACTTTACCGCCAAGGCGATATCAACTACATCTTGAATTGTGAACCGCAAACATTTGCGACCGAGTTTGCAAAGCTTCATGGGAACTCAGTTTGCGCAACAGGACTCCGCGTAGCTGATGCGGATAAAGCTTTTGCAGTCGCTGTTGAGCGTGGTGGACGTCCTTACGAAGGCAATGACCATCAAAAAGGCGCAAGCCCATTCCCAGCGATTTATGGAATCGGAGATTCTTTAATTTATTTCATCGATGAAAAGAATCGCAAAAAACTTTATGAAGAAATTTTTCATGTAAAAGGTAATCCAGTTCCAGTAGGAGTCGGCTTTTTAGCTATTGATCACTTCACGAACAACGTTCCAAGAGGTGAAATGGATAAGTGGTGTGACTTCTATACGAAAGTTCTTAACTTCCGTGAGGCTCGATACTTTGATATCCGCGGAGCTAAAACCGGATTGCTTTCTAAAGTGATGCGCTCACCATGCGGCAAGTTCTCTGTGCCGATCAATGAACCAACAGAGAGTAAATCACAGATTCAAGAATACTTGGATGAATATAAAGGTTCTGGAATCCAACATATAGCTCTATTGACGAACGATATTGTGAAGACTCTAGAGAATTTGAAATCCAGTGATATTCAATTCCTGACTCCGCCTCCGCACACTTACTACTCGATGCTTTCAGAGCGCGTTCCAAATGTGAGTGAAGACCTTAAGCGTTTAGAAGAAAACGCGATTCTTGTAGATGGAGACGACAAAGGTTACCTTCTGCAGATCTTCACTAAGAATACTTTTGGGCCTATCTTCTATGAAGTGATTCAACGTAAAGGTCACGACGGCTTTGGAGACGGAAATTTCCAAGCACTGTTTGATGCTATCGAGCGCGATCAAAGCGAGCGCGGGTATTTATAGTTTATGAACAAACCGTTTGCATTGCCTGTACCTCAGCGTGGAGAGAAGCTCACAGATGAGCAGGCGATGTGCCTTGCGATTTCCGAAGCCTATAAAGGCATTCTGTATGCGGCACCGAATCCTTTAGTAGGTGCTGTTGTTCTAGATAAAGAAAACCGCTTTCTTTCAAGTGGGTATCACGAAAAATATGGTGGACCGCATGCCGAGGTAAATGCCTTTAAAGGGCTTTCCGAGGCTGAACTTCGCGACGCGCGAGTTTTTGTCACACTAGAGCCGTGCGCTCACGAGGGGAAAACTCCCTCGTGTGCAAAGATGATGGCTAAGTACTCACTCTCTCATGTCACCGTGGGTTTGGTTGATCCGAATCCGTTGGTTGCAGGTCAGGGCATTGAGATTTTAAAAAACGCTGGCATCGCAGTTTCTCTTTACACAGACTCCGTGGACTCTCAAGAAACCACTCGTGCTGAGCTTGAGCAAGTCTGTGAAGTATTTTTATTCAACTATCGACAGAAGAAAGCATTTGTCGCCTTAAAAATTGCGACGAGCTTAGATGGACAGGTGGCCTTAAAAAATGGCGAGAGCAAGTGGATTACGGGTGCAGAGTCTCGTCATTATGTGCATTTTCTAAGAGCTTCTTACGATGCCATTATGGTGGGTAATGGAACTGTCTTGCACGACAATCCCTCTTTAAATATTCGCCGATCTGACATCGATAAAACCAACAAAGTTGTGGTCTTGGATTCTAAAGGTGAACTTCTTAAAAACTCTGAGCACTTAAACATCTTTAAGAACCATTCTTTAGAAAATATTTTCTGGTGCCTTGATGAAAGTCAGAAATCGCAGGAAGAGTTTTTTAAAAAAACAGGTGTGAATATTTTATTTTGCAGATCTAAAAATGGTTCCTTAGATCTTGAACATATCCTTGAGCTTTTATTTCAGCATAAAGTATATTCTGTTTTTATTGAGGGTGGAGCTCGCTTGGCGAGTGAGGCTTTGAATTGCGGGATTGTAAATAGACTTTATCTTTTCCAAGCGCCTATTATCATGGGTTCTGGGGGCTCTCAGTCTTGGACAGAAACTATCATGATAGGATCTATGCAAGATCGTCTTTCTTTAGACTCACCTAAACTCATGACATTTGGGAATGATGTGATGATCACGGGTGTTTTTAAGAAAACCCAGTGAGACCCCTAGACAAATTGGAGAACTGCCTCATATTAGGTGTTCTAGATGAGGTAAGTGATGTCTGAAGCAATTGAGAATCAAAATCAATTAAATTATCAATGGGTCAGGGCTCCAGATGGGGCTATAGCAGGCGTTTGTAAGGGTTTGGGCCAGAGCCTTGGGATCAAGGTCGGGATGCTTCGCGTCGTCTGGTTGGTGGCTTTATTGTGGTTTGGAACTGGTTTGCTCTTATATTGCATCCTAGCGTTCTGCCTGCCTCGAGCTGATAAAATAGATCAAGCTCTTCGTGGAAAACTACTAGGGGTTTGTGCTAGAATATCAAAACGGTACCAAGTTGAGGTTGGTCTTGTAAGGACGGGCTTTGTTTTGTTGGCTCTCGTAACCTTTGGTATTGCAATAGTAGGGTATGGTCTCGCGTATTTTTTAATTCCAGATCAACAAGACACCCTCAAGTCGCCTTCGGGCGCAGGAGACAGTTAGTATATATGGGTGATGACAGTAGTAGGTCTATCGTAAAAGCCCTTAAAAATGAATGGTCATTGTTGTGGGATGCCCTTCAACGTGACAAGCACGACGAAGATGATTCTGAAGAAGATAACAACCTGGAGCTTGTAAAAGCTGAGACAAAAGCACTTCTTCAAGATCGAAAAAAGATTAATGAAAAGTTAGAGTCACTCAATAAAGAAATTGAGTTGAACGCTGCAAAACTAGAAAGCCTCATTTTGGTGGGTGCTGATTCCGAGCCGACATTGAATCGCCTGAATGAGCTCAGTGATGTTGGGCAGACTTTAGCAACGTTGATGCAAAAAGTGGATTCTAGATTGCGTGATGCACGTGAAAAAGAAGATAAGCTTCAACAAGCTCTTTTATCTCTGTGATCCTTATTAAATTAATTCTAAGCATTCAAATTTTATCATTCGCTGGCCTTTCCTTTTATGGGAAGGCCACGAAACTCTCAAAAGATCCTCTCTCAAATTCATACTTTGTAAATATTGATTCAGTATCACAAACCTTAAAGGTTGTTGAGGGGCCGCTTTATAATTGCGTCAGTAGCAGTTTGAAGAAAGAACTGGCAGTCGAGATTTCATTTCATCCAAAAACATTAAAGATATCTGATTGCAAGTTTAGAGAGTAGGGGCGAGATCGCCCTGACTACTCCTCAGCTTTTAAGAAGGTTCTGAAATTTTTTTTGAAGCTTGAGTTTTGCCTTCTTTTTCTTGGAAAGCTTTCCACTCTTTCAGTTTACGAATGTTCTGCTGTAACACTGTTTCTAAAATCACCAGCTCTTTTTTAGTAGGTGTGTTTTGTAGAAGCATTCTTCTTAAAACAGTAAATGCGTTGATCTTGCGTTGTTTTGTAAGATCAAAACCGAGCTCTTCAATCCATAGTTTCAAAGTGGGTTCAGGGTTGATCTTTGCCTTTTCTAAAGTCACGCGACGTGACCCTTGGCCATCAAGCTTTGTGCGATTTCCACCCCAAGCAGAGCGAATAGTGTAAAGAGCTAGGAGGACAGCTTGAGCTAAGTTAAGACTCCAGTTTGCACCAAAGGTTGGAATGCATGCGCAGAAATTCGCATGCTCTAAGTCTTCGGCTGAAAGTCCCCAATCCTCGGGGCCAAACACAAGGTGGATAATAACGGGAGTTTCTGATTCTTTTTGCAGCTGTGGTGAGTGTGCAGCGAGATCATCAAGCACAGGCCCGATATCGCGAACTTGGCGACCTTTGCCATCGCGAGCTGTGAAGCAAATCTTAATGCTCTCAGGTTCTTCAGCAAGGAATTGTTCCCAAGAAGAATAGGTCGTGCGGTTTTGAAGACCGTCTTGGCCGGTGGCTGCGGCTTGCTGAGCTTCGTAAGTGATTTCGCAGGCAGGTGCGATCAAAATAAGTTTTGTCGCTCCCATATTGCTCATCGCGCGTGAGGTTGAGCCTATGTTTCTTTCGTAGAGAGTTCTAACTAAGACTACTCTTAATTCAAAATCACGCTTTGGTTGAGTCATTAAACAATCCCGATCAATTTTAAGCCGTCATTAATAAGATTTTTTGTTTTTTCATCTTTTAACGATAATTGGTCAAGATGCTTTTTAAATTTCTGTCTGAGAATCTCGGCTTGCTCAGTTTTTAAAAAATGAAGAATCTCTAGTCCCTCTAAAGTGAGTAACCAGTCTTGCGGGAATTTTTTTTGATGGGCAGAAATTACAGTATCGAGTTCTGCCTCGGTTCCATTTCCTTTTTTACGAAGAGCGCGCACTTTGCCGTAGTTCGAATGCTTCTCTTTTTCTAAATCAGAATACTTAGGTGCAGGAACTTTTTTAGCCACAAAGTCGACCGTTTCTCCGTAAGAGATGCGATCTGCAGGTCCGCCAAAGACCGACGTCACTTCAGAGCCCAGGGCAATATCAAAGACGCCCCACTCCGGTTGGAAGAGGATTCTTCCTTGAAGCTCTGCTGTGGCGTCTTTTAAAGAGAGAATCAGAGCTTTTTTATCCTTATAGAGAATATCTAGAACAATACCTGTGACGATCAAGCCACTGGAGTACTCCAAGGTGCACAGTTCACCTCTAGAAACTCCGGCCTTTGCAAATTCTTCCAGCGAGAGGCTAGAAGGGCAGCGATTGGGATAACTCTTCAGAGTTCCCAATGGAGTTCCAAACCCATGGGCGTGATAGTCCTTCCCATGGCAGGAGAGTTCGTGGTCTTGGTAGCTAAGTTGTGAGGGACCATTGAGTTTAAGGTAAACCGGCTTGTTGTCGGGTCCGTAGAGAGCTTCTGTGATCACTCCCGACATTTGCAATCCCGAGTTGAGTTCGGCTGTGTTTACGGACTCGGCTTGGATTGCTTTCTCCAAACCTTCTCGGCCACCGATTTTGAAGGCCATTTTGTCAGCCATTTCGTACAGCACTGTTTTAAGAGTGGCAAAATCTGGCGTTACGAAGAGCTGTGGCTGTGGTTCGGTGATATCGTAACTCGTTTCGATGCACGAAACAGATAGAGGTAGCTTTTTCACCTTATCACTTAAGCACCATTTGCTTTCACCCACACTTGAAAGCAAGCCTGCTCCCATGATCTTTGGATTCTCAAGACTTCCGATTAAACCGTATTCTACAGTCCACCAGTTCATGCGTGACAATTCGGCGGCTTCAGAAACATGTGAAATGCTATTGCTAACTTTAACTAGATTTTCTTCTGCTCGTTGAATATCCGCTGCGTCTGAAAGAGGATTTTCTTTTGTATCAGAAAGATCGCGAATAGCTTCGTAAAGTTCTAAGTCTTCCTTGCTGATCAAGGCTTTCTTAGCAACTTGTGCGTACTCCTTTAAATAATCTGAAAGTTCAGGGTGAATCAGTAAAGGTGCATGTCCTGCAGCTTCGTGAACAATGTCTGGAGCTGGAGTGTAAAGGAGATTGTCGAGATTGCGCATATCACAAGCAATCGGGAGAACTCCCAAAGACTGAAGCTCCATAAAAGCTGCTGGCGGAATAAATCCACTCACCGGAAGGGCGCGCCAACCAAACTTTTCTAAGGCAGCACTCACTTTTTCAATGTGCGGAATCTCATCCACTTCTATTCCGGTTTTTTCCAAACCTTCTACATAGGCTTCATGAGCATTGACGGCGTGGAAGGCGCGAAGTTGGCGCAAGATATAGCGCCAAACGGCCTGATCAACAGGCGTGTAGCGCTCATAATTTTGTTCCACCACGTACTTTTGTAAATGATTTGGAAGAGACTGCATGAATCACCTCGTACTTAAAGCAAAGGGTCTTCTTTAGTTAAATAATTTTGAATGTAATCAGCGACGGCTTTTTCAAGAGGCCACTTGGCAGCAGACATTCCCGCAGAAGTCCATTTGTCAGTTTTTGCTTCTGTGAAATATTGATATTGGCCACGAATGTTCTCTGGCATCTCGATCCAATCAATGTTCGTTTCTTTGCCAAGAGCTGAAAAAACTGAGTTGGCAAGGTCAAGCCAAGTTCTTGGTTTACCAAAGCCCATGTTATAGATGCCGTTGGTAGGTTGCTTTTGCATCAGCTCTGCCATCCAGCCTGTAACATCTTTTACGTAAACAAAGTCGCGCATAAATTCGCCATCTTTGTATTGAGGATTTGCAGATTTGAATAAAGACAATTTACCAGTGTCGTTGATTTGATTGAATGCTTTAAATGCCACGCTGGACATGGATTCTTTGTGATATTCATTGGGACCGAAGACATTAAAGAACTTCAGACCATACCAGTGAGTAGGTGTTTTAGATTGTTTCAGGGCCCAGCGATCAAATAAAACTTTGGACTCTCCATAAAGATTCAAAGGCTTTAAAAGTTCAGGATCAGTTTGGTCATCAAATCCCAACTCACCTGCGCCGTAAGTTGCGGCACTTGAAGCGTAGATAAAAGATTTTCCATACTCAGCACACCACTCGAATAATCTTTGTGTGTAGTACGTGTTATTTTCCCAAAGAAATTCTTTATTAGTTTCTGTTGTTGAAGAGCAAGCCCCCATGTGGATGATCCAAGTGACTTTAGATTTAGCTTCTTCAGACTTTAAGAAATCCCAAATATCATCTTTTAGCAAAAAGGAGTGGTATTGGCGGTTCTTTAAAAGGTTTCTTTCAGTCAGAGAAACCGTATCAACTCCGACGATGTCTTTGTGACCCATTTGATTGAGTTCCCAAACCATCACACTGCCGATAAATCCGTTTGCACCTGTTACTACGATCATTCTGGTTCCCATCGCAAATCTTGCTTGTTGACCAAGCGGTTTTATTTGGAAAAATGCCCTTTTGAACCTATTACATAGTTGTCAAATTCTCAAGCAAGAACAAGGGGATAAGGCCCCTTGTGGGCTTCGGCTGTGGCTGTGTCCTGTTCTTTGCCAAAGCGAGAAAAAAATACCCCCATCGCTGGATAAAATACCCCTGTCTTCGAGAAGAGCAGGCACAGGCATTGCTCTAATGGAGCCCTAGCAGGAGACGTTGACGTGTTTTGGACCTGGCGTAAATATTTATCTCTGACTCTTTCATTTTCTGTTTTGGCCATGGGGGCTGTTCTTTATTCACAGAAAATTCAGGAAAAGACTTCCAAGGTGAAGTCTGCGGACCGCTATTGGGCAGAGACAGGTCTGAATTCAGAGTCGCTAGAGTCTTTGCTGTCTCCGGCATCCTGCGCAAGTTCAGAGCGTTATTTCTTGGCCTGCGTGAATTCCATTTCCAGTGTGGCAAGTCGTTACAACCTCACGTTGGATTTGGCAGGAAAGCTGGTTTCTCACCAGTCACAGAAATCAGTGGCCACCTCAGAGAAAGCTCAGTTGGAGCTATGGCAAAAGCATTATCAATCGGCTCCTGTTCAGGTCGCTAATATTGATTTTCTCTCTGTTTGGAATGAATTGGCAGAGTCATACATTCCCGCTGATCAAATGGCGATGGCGATTGGGAATGGTCTGAATGGCTTTATGTCTGTTCTGCGCGATCCACACACTTATCTAATGCCAGTGAGTCAGTTTAAAGAAGTCGTTTCTAAAGCAGAAGCGCGTTCTGCAAACTTGGGATTGTATCTGGGTGTGCGAAATCAACAGTTTGTTCTAAGAAAAGTAGTCGGAGAAAGTCCGGCAGCTCAGGCAGGTCTGAAAAAAGGCGACATTCTTTTAGAGGTGAATGGTCAGAAAACAGCAGGTCTCCTGCAAGCCCGAGTGTCTGAGCTTCTAAAGGGTGAAATTGGGGATGTGTTGAAGTTAAAGATTCAGCGTGACGGAAGAATACAGCGGATTCAATTAACCCGCAGGGAAATGAAGACTTCGGTTGTTTCAATTCAAATCATTGATGGCGCAAAACCTGTTGCTATTGTTGGACTTAATAAATTCGCCAAAAAATCTTGCGAGCATGTGAAGTCAGCCATCGAAGTTGTTAACAAGTCACCGGCGCAAGGACTTTTGCTTGATCTTCGCGACAACCCCGGTGGGTACATGGAAGAAGCAGCGTGTATCGTGAGTCTTTTTGTTGGTCCCGATAAGAAAATCATGGAAGTGCGATACTTAGATTCTGAGAAGCCATCGGAAGTCTACTATGGCGGCGAAGATCAGATCTATTCAAAGCCATTAGCTGTTCTTGTGAACTCAACTTCAGCAAGTGCTTCTGAGATTGTGGCGGGGGCTTTGAGAGATTTAAAGCGAGCTGTGGTGGTTGGAGAAAGAACTTTCGGGAAGGGCTCTTTTCAAGAAGGGGAGCTTTGGGAAAAAAATAAGAGCATTGCTCTTTTTGAAACGAAAGGTTTTTACTATCTGCCCTCTGGGGTCTCTCCACAAATCGTGGGCGTAAAGCCTGATGTTGAGGTTGAGTTCGATTCGATTCGCTCACAAAGGGAGCAGGAGCTTTATATGTTCCCTCTGAAAGCTCCGGGAAGAAATCTTGATCAAAAATCTAGACTGGCTTATGAGGGCTGTTTGCAAAAGAATGAAGCTACTTCCAGTGAAGACCTTCAGATGACGACAGCGAAACAGTTGCTATTTTGTGTTCCATCGGTTGCGAGGGCTGCTTTATGATTAAAACAGAACTATTTAAGTCTAAATTCATTCCTGCCAAAAAGAAAAGCGATAAGCTTATGATCGTACTTCATGGAAGAGGCGATAGCATTCGCCCTTTCTTTTCCTTCAATCAAGAGTTGAATATTCCTGAGATGAATTATTTATTGTTAAATGCTCCTAGGAAATTTCTAGGAGGGTATACTTGGTACGGAGAGCCTCCTTATCAAGCTCAAGGTGTCTTGCGTATTCGTGAAAAGATCTTTGATCTTTTAAATGACTTGGAATTGCAAGGTTGGAAGAGTGAGAACATTTTCCTCTTTGGATTTTCTCAAGGGTGTTTAATAAGTGCTGATATTGGTATGAACTATCCTAAAAAGCTCGGAGGCATTTTAGGAATCAGTGGTTATTTCAATTTCTATCCGCGATGGAAAAACACTTTATCAGACGAGGCAAAGAGAACCCCGTGGTTCTTCACTCATGGACATCAAGACGATATCTTGCCAATTGAAGACACTAAGTTCGGCGTTGAAAAACTCCGCCAAGCTGGTCTTAAAGTGGAATGGGTTGAAATGGAAAAGGATCACTCTCTTTTGGAGAGTGAGTATCCGATTATCAAAAAATGGGTTCGAGAGCAGATTCGTCCGTTTTAAATAGACTCTGAATTTGTCTCGACAAGATTTAAGAGTTTGGCCAAAAGATCCATTTTCACCAAAGGCTTACTGGGAATTTCGGCGTAGTGCTTACTACTTGAAACTTCTGGAAGCTCGCGATAGTCGAAAACCAATCGATCGATGATATTTTGGATTTGCTGAAGAGGAAGACCTTTTTTCTTTTGTTGCAGAATCTCATCGACAAGTTCAATCAGTGCGTTACCTGTGATTCTCTTATCAGAATTAATTCTTTGTGAGCGCTCGCTCATTTCGCGAAGTGTTCGATCGTGACCTTTTCCGTCACAGGCCAGATCCACTAAGTGCATGTATGCATTTTGGAATTCACGGATTTTTCGCTTGGTCTTCTCGCCCAATTTAGCGTCACGGCGTTTTGCGTAGCCCGAGAGGATGTGTTTAAAAAATGCCTGTTCTGTTATTGAGCGCTTGGCAAAGGGTAAAGGATTTACCGCAAGGAAGGTCGGGAAGTCTTTTAATAGAACGCGCATGTTAAACAGGGCAGGGAGATTCACACCATCAGCAACCTTTTCGATCTTGCCGCTTACTTTTGCTTTTTCAAAATAAGAATAAATGCGATCAAACTGTTCAAGTGCTTCAGGATTTTGCTTCAGTGTTTTTCTTTGGTTTTTGGTGAAACCCACGTTGTAAAGCAAGCGGTCGACTCTATAGCTTTCAAAGTTCGCATTAAATTTTTCAACTTCGGGATGTTTTTGAAATTCTTTAAGTGGTTTTTTACTACCTGTCTTTAAGTAATCCACAAGTTGTGCAAAGACTTGAACAATAAGGCGACCTTTTTGTTTTTGTTCATTCAGATTGGTCGAAAATCTTTCCACATCATCGTATCTATATTTATCGTGGCGCAGGCCGAACTGGCGAACGCTGCCATAATCAATAATACCCGCATCAGCTAACACGTTATCACCGTCCCAATCAAGCCAAGCAAAGATGTAGTCGACCTCAAGGCGTGCGACAAACTCTGCAAAGGAGCGCGAGATGTGTTCAAGGAATTGGTCGTACTTATGCGGGCCATTTTGAATGGTCCATTTTTTATTGATACGTTGGCGATCAATAAAATAATCAGTGGCGCTTTTTAAAAGATCTAGGCGCTCTTGTTTTAAATATAAAAATAAATGGGCAGGACGGATCAGATTTAAAGCCGCTCGCACTCCGATGCCATAGCCTTTGCCAAGATCAACAACGCATAGAACGCGCTCTGTTTGTAAGCCCTGTAAGTGCATAGCTTCGGCCAGAATAGAAGCGCCGAGAAGTTCATCAATCTCTGCAAGGCCGCAGCCATAGCCAAAGTCCGTGTTCCCAGTGCGTAGAGGTTTTTGCGCTGAAACAGATCCAGGGGAAAGGCAAGTCACTCCTGTACCGCGACTTGAGACGTCCCAAGTTTTTCCATTATTAGAAAAGACACCATTCCAGATACCTCTCCCATCGCCT
The DNA here is from genome assembly GCA_000525675.1 of Bdellovibrio bacteriovorus W. NCBI lineage: Bacteria > Pseudomonadati > Bdellovibrionota > Bdellovibrionia > Bdellovibrionales > Pseudobdellovibrionaceae > Bdellovibrio > Bdellovibrio bacteriovorus. The sequence continues at coordinate 2,740,619 of CP002190.1, read as the reverse complement.
GAAGTTTTTCCTTGGCGATTAGAGTGTTGCAACTGGAGATAGCGAGTAGCCATGTAGCGATGCGGTTTGATAGTGCTTGGATCAATTCTGCGCGCATTGAGCTCGTCATATTCATTTATGATTTGAATAGAGAATGTTTGAATCAGTTTTTGTTCGAGCTCTGGAGTCATTTCGTGAGGATGATCCGCTGAAATCAGTCCCATCTCTTTAGCGAGAATAAAATTGAAGTAGGCAACTTTTCCTGTTCCAAGTTCGCGGACTCTATAAGAGACAAAGCCCTCACTCACGGCGTCCATCCAAGGATGTTCTCCGTTGATTTGATCAAACTCAGAATAGTACTCAGCGTGCTGTCGTAATTTTTTGGCAACTCTATGCTTACTCGACATCTATCCTACTCTCCTTGTAGATAAATGAGACACTGTTACCTATCGGTCCGTCTTGGTCCGTACTTTAATGAGACCCGCGAGAAAAGCTCATTTCACGCAAGACTCGACTAAAAATAATTATAATCTAAGTTTTTGTTTAGGAGAACCTAGACGCGACAAATGTGGGGAATGGCAAAAGCTTTAGTCTTTAAAGATCACCGGCGCAAAACCACCATAGGGTGTGCGCAAGTTCGTAACTTGGCCTTGATAGATTCTTGCTAGAACAAGTTGAATTTGATCTTGATAAGCGTAAAAACGCAGATCGAACTTAAACTTCTGTTCCCCCTCCGGAGTTGCAAAATTCACCTCAGGAGCAGGAATATACTCTTGGGCAATGATGTCCTTTCCAGTGATCTCATCGAAGTTTTTACGGCTGATGGAGGCGCCTTTATAAGACTGTTTGGAGCCGAAAGCGTTTTTAGGTTTAAAGAAAAGTTTCTTTCTTTGTTCCCAGGCCTTTTGTGCATTGTCGTTCGTGAGATCAAAGCACTGTGGAACCACAGTTTGAATCAATGTGCGTTCTTCTGGTGAAAGGGGCATTTCCTTCATGTAGTCACCAGAGACCCATTCGATCATTCGCTGCTTGTCTGCTAGCAGAAGATATTCAAAAGGGTTCGGAGAAAGGCATATGCTTTGGTCCAAAAATTTTTTACGCAACTCTTGGCTGGATGAATCCGTTAAAAAGAAATCAGTATAACGATTGTAGATAAAATCCGGAGAGCCATTTTTAAAGAGATCTTTGTAATCTAAAATTTCTGAATTCCAGCCCCACGATTTAAAGAGTTCATTGTAGGCCATGAACTCAATATACATGCGTTGCTCTGTCGGAGCCTCGTCGGTGATGGCGATATATGGCTTTTCAATAGACTTCTTTTGCAGGCGCAGCTCTTCTAAAATCATGGCCTGAATATCTTTAGAATCAAAGGGCAGTGGTGTCGGAATATTTTTTGATAAATACATCTGTTGGCCAAGCAGAAGAAAGGCTGCATTTGTATTTACTTCGATCAGGCGAAGGTTTTGATTTTCATCGATATGAAAATCGTAGCTCATCATAATGGATTTATTGCCTGGGTCTTGAAGATCTTTGTTAGCAATTTCAGGAGCTAGGGCCTTGAGATACTCAGGCGACTGGCGCAGTTTGTAGATGGTGCGCACAAAGTCTTGGGCTTGCTTGAGAATTTGAGAACTCAATTCAACATTGAAATACGAGATCATGTTTTCCGAAACAAGTTCTTCCATAGGAAGAGTTGCAAAGTGAGGGAAAGATGATTTCAATTTTTCAATAAATGCTTGTTGAGGAGTGTTCATAGGGAATTTTCTAATATGGATGGGGTCGTTTGTCCAAGTAAGACTCGGTCTTAAGAGTGAAATTATGCTTTAATAGGGAATTTGTTATAGTCACTTCGCGTTGATCGTAAAAACCGAGGTGCATTCATGGACATAGGTGTCTTGAGAGTGATACTTATGGGCAGAATTTTTAAGGGAGATTTGGATTTGAAAATCATTTCGTGGAACGTCAATGGTATTCGAGCTTGTTATAAAAAAGGTTTAATGGACTTTGTTAAATCTCAAGCTCCTGATATTTTTTGTGTTCAAGAGACCAAAGCTCATATTGATCAAGTTGAAGTCGAAGTGAAAAACTTGGGCTATAAAAACTCTTATTGGTCATCGGCGATGAAAAAAGGCTACTCCGGTGTGGCAACCTTCACGAATTTAGACCCTCTGAAGATTGAGTTTCAATTCGACAATATTGCCGAGTATGAATCTGAGGGGCGCATCGTGATGACGGATCATGGGGAGTTTGATCTCTACAATATCTACTTTCCCAATGGCGGTTCAGGTCTTGAGAGACATAACTTCAAACAACAATTCCTGAAGGATTTGAATAAGCATCTAGAAGCCAAGCTTGCAACGGGCAGACAAGTGATAGTCGTTGGTGACTATAACGTGGCTCATGAAAATATCGACGTGCATGATCCCATCCGCCTTTCTAAAGAAAGTGGTTTTCTTCCTGAAGAGCGTGCTTGGTTTGATTCGTTCTTAGACTTGGGTTTCATTGATACATTTCGCTACTTCCACCCTCAGGCCCAAGAGCGTTTTTCGTGGTGGGATTACCGCAAGCTTGCCCGCATTAGCAATCGCGGTTGGCGAATTGATTACGTGTGTGTTTCTAAGGGATTGGAAAAGAACCTTGTTTCGGCGGACGTCTTAGATCAGGTCGAAGGTTCGGATCACTGTCCTGTTTTAGTTAATTTGAAATTTTAATTTTTTAAAAGGAGAGAGCCATGCTCATGCTGCCTTTACCGTTACTAATTGCTGAGATCGTTATTTTTGTACTCGCTGTGCAGGAGTGGGGATTCTTGGCGACTGTTGGTTATTACCTAATTCCATGCTTATTCGGAATGTTCATTGTTTCTAGTATGCGTAGATTCGCGTGGACTCAGATGCAGGTTTCGATGATGCAAGGGCAGATGCCAGCAAAGACAATGCTTCACTCAGCCTTGGTTTTTATTTCGGGATTACTGTTTTTAGTGCCGAGCTTTTTCACTCGCGTATTGGGAGTGATTTTCTTTTTGCCGGGACTTCGTCACTTGGCAGTTTGGAAGGTACAAAAAGTTCTTCAAGAAAAAATGGCAAAAGGCGCTGGAGCTTTCGGCTTTTCGCAAAATTTTGGTTTTGGCAATATGGGCGGAGCGGGCTTTAGATATTATGACTTTAGAAATCAGTCGGGCTCAGGGATGTCAGGAGCCGAGAGAGACGTGACTCAATCAGACCCGAAGGTTTTAGATGTCACGCCTTTAGAGATTGTTCATTCGGATTCAGACGATAAAAAAGAATCTTAGGAAGCAGCTGCTATTTAGAGGCAGCTGCAACAGAGCTTTTTGTCGGCTTATGAGGGGCAAAGTATTTTTTAAACATACTTTGTCCAAGGTAAGAGGATTTCACAGTCCAAAACTTCTTGTTCACTGTGATTGCAGCAATTGCAATCTTGCGATCTGAGTCTTGCGCAAACCCAACAAACCAATCAACACGGCCGCGTGGGTTATCTCCAGTGAGGTGACCTGTTTTTCCACCCATTTCAATTTCGCGGTACTTTTTGTCATTCACAATCGGACGGAAAGAGCGACGGGAAGTTCCCGCTGTCACCGTTTGGCTCATCAGATCGCGCAAATGGTTTGCAGACTCGGCTGTCATGATCGAGCCGTTTTCTAAAGTACGGCCTTCATAGATCACGTCTCCGTTTTTATCTGTCGCTTTTTGTACTAGATAAGGGATGACCATCTGGCCATCGTTAGCGATCGACGCTGCAATCATAGCGCCTTGAACGGGGCTCATGCGATTAGAGCGAGTAAAGCCTGACGCTGCTTCAGCCATTTCAAAGCCCTTGCCTGGAGGGATATAGGCAACACCCATATCCACAGGGAAGTCTGTGCTGATTTCTTGGTTAAAGAAAAATCTTTGCGCGTAGTCGTGAAGATCCTCTGGATGAAGATTCTCGATGCTTAAGCGTCCAAAGGCTGTGTTGATCGAGCGTGCAAAGGCGTCGCGCAGGGTGATTACGTTGGTCCAACGCGTGACCTTGTCTGATAAGACGTTTTTCTTATAAAGCGTATAGGCCCCGCCATTATATTTGATTTTGTGATTGGGCGTCACGCCAGCTTTATCGACAGCTGCAGTTGCCGTGACAACTTTGAAAATAGAAGCCGCGGGAAAAGTAGCCATAAGGTTCAAGTTTTCAGCCTCTGGGTTATCTCTTTGGAAGCTTGCCATCGTAAGAACTTCGCCTGTCACGGCGTCCATCATAAAGATAGCGCCATAGTCAGGGCGGTAGCTGCGCAGAAGCTTTACAGCCTCTTTTTGCATGTTCTCATTGAGCGTGTACTCAAAGTTCACAACTTTACGAGATCCAAAGCCCTCTGTTTCGACTTTTTCTGGAAAGTTATTCTGACGAAGTTCCTTGCCCAGAGTTTTTGAGATCTCCGTGCGATCTTGGATAATAGACTTGTGCGGGCTTTTTGAGGAAGAGTCCGTGCTGCCAGAAGATGAAAAGCCCATTAATGAATAAAGAGCAAACAGGCTGACACCCGAAAAAGCGAGGAGTTTGAATGGCTTATATTTTTTGTGAAGTAACATAATTAGATGGTAGCATCAAAAAAATAGAGCTTTCAAGGGAATCCCCGAGAGAATCTGCATTTCCAGCCAAGGGCGAGTCTTTGGATGGGATCCGTAAGTTTTGATGACTCTTTTTTAAGGATCGTCTACTAATAAAAGAGCATGAAAACTAAAGAACGTATTCTTCTTACTTCAGTAGATCTTTTCAATCGCAGCGGGGTTGTCGCTGTTACTACCAACCATATCGCCAAGGCGATGGATATCAGCCCTGGGAATCTCTATTTTCACTATGACAATAAGGAAGAAATTGTCGTTGAGATTTTTAAACGTATGGCAAAAGAGACCTACGAAGTATGGAGCCCCCGTCGCACTAAGAAGGTCAGTCCTTTAGAGTTCATTAACGAAAACTTTGAAATCTATTGGCGCTATAGATTCTTTCATAGAGAGATGTACGCTCTTCGCCGTAAGGACTCTCAACTAGCTAAGATGTGGCGTGCTCACTTGCAGAAAATGATGAAGTTGATGGTGATTCTTTACCGCCATTGGGTCAAAGACGGTAAAATGGTTAAGATTAACGATATCAATGAGATGCAATATATCGCCGAGTCTTTGTTGGCGATGGCGACAACCTTCTTACAATTCTTTGAGTCCGCAGAAAAACAGCCAGGGAAGAAGAGCATTGAGCGTGGTAAGAACCACGTGACTCGTCTTCTTTTGCCTTACACTAGTGGCGAGACTAAAGTCGAGTTTGAGAAAGTTCTGAAAGTGAAAGCCAAGACAGAAGGGTGATTCTCGCCCTTTCTGTGTTTCATAATAAAACACTCTAAAAAAAGAAATTCTGAGATTGCACCACCTCCTCTATAATATTACGCGGGGTTCCCTTGTGCGAATCTGCAATTGAAAACTGAAATTATCTTAGATTTAGGCAATTAAAAATTGCTTTTGCGGACAGTGGGGTCATTAAATTTAGACCCTTAGCGTCTATAATCCTAACTAAATCATGTATTTAGTTAATTTTAAGTTAATGTAAGATTTTTTAGTTGCAAAATTTACAAGGGTAGAACTTAATAGGTCAGTTCCAAATTGGCACTTAAGCTGGAAGGAACAGGGGGGCAGAAATGGCTATCTCTGAAAAGCTAGTGACTGAATGCAGACAGAGGCTTTTACAATCTAAGCAAGACATCCTCAATAGAGTGAAAGAAGCTAGATTGAACTTGGACCAGAATGAGGAAAAGGGCGGCGATGAAGGTGATCAAACCGTTCGTGTCCTAGCAGAACAAGAGTTTTTAAGCATGCATGAAAGACTGCGTGGGCAGCTCATGGAAATCGAAAGTGCCTTGGCACGTATCGAGAGCGGAAACTTCGGTTACTGCGAAGAGACTGAGGAAGAAATTGAGCCAGAAAGACTATTGGCAATTCCTTGGACTCGCTTAAGCATTGAAGGCGCAGAAATTCGCGAATCAATGAACAAACGCTACGCTAGGTAGTGTCTTAAGTAAAAAATTGAATACGATATATATCTGAGGGGATAGATATTAAGAAGGATGGGGGGAACCTCATCCTTTCTTTTTTAAAGAGTCGTGAAAAAGACCCATCTGCATCGTTGTCGGGCTCAATCCTCACTCCGGCGTACTTTGAGTACGCCTGCGCTCCGGGTGAAACCCTCCGCCTTGCATCTGAATCTTTTTGACGACTCTTCGCGATAATGAGCCTTATGAAAAAAGCCTGCCTGCTTCGTTGTCGGGCCTCATCCTCACTCCGGCGTACATCGAGTACGCCTGCGCTGCGGGTGAAACCCTCCGCCTTGCATTCAGACCTTTTTGACGAATCTCATGAGATAGATAAAATAACGGCTATTCCTATGGTGGGGGTTAGCATTTTTAGGTGAGTTGAGTCCCCCGATTGAGTGATCTCAAAAGTCTGAGTGTAACTGAGGGCGAGGCTTTGTTATTTTTTAAGGGATTTAGAATTTGCGGATGAGGCCTACGACGCGGCCGCGGATGGCGACGTCTTCTGGTTCATACCACATGGAGGACATCTCTGAGTTGGCAGGGCGAAGCTCTACCATTTTTTTTTTGTGATGAACTGCCAGGTTGAGATCGGAAGTAAATCCTTTTCACTGTGGCTTCATTATCTACTGTTGCAACAATGATTTCACCGCTTCCGGCGCTGTTCTGGGACTCAACCAGAATGATGTCGTCTTCAAAGATACCCTCTTCAATCATAGAGTTTCCTTGGACTTTGAGGGCAAAAGACTTCTTAGGGTTTTTGACCATCGAAGGTGGTACATCAATAAACTCATCGTGTTTGATATTTTCAATGGGTTGTCCCGCTGCCACTTTCCCGAGAAGGGGAAGCGACAGGACCTCATCACGAGCCTGGAGGAGCTGAGAGCGAGGAGATCCTGTCTCCGTCGAGACAAATTTAGAGGCTAACTGGTTTTGAACCGAGTTTGCCGAGTGGAGCACTTGAATGGCTCTCTTCATTCCAGAAGGGTTTTCGATATAACCCTTATTGGTGAGCTGCTTCAGATAGTTCTGAACAGAGTTGAACGAAGCGAGATTAAAGTGCTCTTTAATTTCTTGATATGACGGAGAAATTCCTAAACTCAAAATCTGCTCCTCGATAAATTCAAGGACAGCTTTTTCTTTAGGCGTTAATGGTGGGAGGGGCGTTTTCTTCGTCATACTTACATACGAACTTACAGTGTAAATTATATGTAAGTCAAGAGGGCTTTTTAAAAATATTTTGCCTATGACACAGGACCGACACGGGATTGAGGGAAAATCGAAGAAATGAATTCGCAGAAAGAGTTCGCCGGATAATTGGGAAAATCCGGGAACGAACTCTTGCGAAAAGAACCCTTAAAGAGCTCTTTGTAAGCACTGCTCAAGTGCTGAGTGGAAGTAAGGAGAAAGGCTTAGACCCTTTTCTTTACTGTTTTGGAGGATGTCAGATTCGTCGCGTAGGCTATCAACCATGCAACCAACCTTGCGACCATCAACCGCAATCTCAAATTTTACCAAGCATAGCTTATTTCCAACAGAGCAACGAATTTGTTGAGCCTTAATTCCTGCTGCTGCTTGGCTGTTAATGATATCAAGAACAACTTTCTGTTGCTCCTGACTGATAAGCGCGTGTGCTGGTGAAGAGAAGAATGCCACAAGAGGCAAAACTGAGAAAAATAGCTTCTTCATAGTAACTCCTTTACTGAAACTGTTTCACTAGAAATAGTTTTAGCAAAGGAGCTAGTAGTAGTAAAAGGTATATAAAGCATTCAGATATGCTTAAAACGCATAATCATACTTTAGTCCTATTTGGCTTTGAGGCAGTTCTTGCGATCCTCGCGGCAATTAGGCTTAAAAATTTCTTCGGCGCTGCTGGTTTTGATCACAGCTGCAGGGGCTTCCGAAGCGACTGAGCGGACGGCGGCAGGAGGGGAAGAGTTCTTAGCATAGCTTACAGGAGTCATTGAGCAATTTTGGTAGAAGAGGATCACAATAGGATTCACCACCAACATCGCAACGAAACTGAAACTACCTTTATTCATATAAACCTCTCTTCCAACGGACCACCGTTGTTTTTTCTCCTCATATCAACGGCCAAAAGGTCTTAGGACTTTAGTCAAAATGTAAGGATTCTCAGCTTGGTGCGAAAAAAGTTAGTTTCTCATCTTGAGAGTTCTCAAAGAGGTGAGATAATGGGGCTGTGAAAAACATTGTTTTTAAGCAATTAGCAGTCGTGATCTTGTTGTTGGCCTCTTCTCAGGCTTTCGCTGAATATGTGAACTTAGCGGAAGAGTGCGTGAAGGAACTAAAGAAGTTTCCTGGAGTAAGTGATGATAAGCAGCTTGAGAAAGCCTGTAAGCAGGTTCAGCTCAATCCACTTTGTATCAGCGCTGAAGGCCGTCCTATTTTTCACTACGATAAAATGGCCTCGAATGATCAAGCTAAAAAGATTTTGGTGTTCAGCTTAATCCATGGTGATGAAACACCTGCGGGAACTGTTGGTCGCTACTGGATGGAGCGCCTTGAGGGAATCGATCCACGCAACTCTTGGAGAGTTGTTCCAGTATTAAATCCAGATGGCGTGAAATACAAAACCCGTACGAATGCGAATAAGATTGATGTGAATCGAAATTTTCCCACGAAGGATTGGGACTCTGGAGCTTTAGAGGCTTGGAGAAAAAGTACGAAATCAAATCCTCGTCGCTTCCCTGGATCTGAAGGTGGAAGCGAGCCTGAAACAAAGTGCGCAATGTGGCACTTAGATGACTTCAATCCTGACTTTGTTGTTTCGGTTCATACGCCTTTAAAAGTTTTAGATTTTGATGGTCCAAAAATGAAAAGCCCACCGAAGTTTGATTATCTTCCATGGAGAACTCTTGGAAGTTATCCGGGGAGCTTAGGGCGCTATATGTGGATGGAGAGAAGCACTCCCGTCTTGACGATGGAGCTCAAAGATTCTTTGCCACCGAATCTATCACCATTTGATAAGTTGCAAGATATCATTGGAACATTGGTGAAACTTGAAAACTTTAAAAAAGACAGTCTTAAACCCAACACGGAAACTGCAGATAAAAACAATCTCGATTTCTTACCGGTGGCTTTAGATCACTAAAAATAAAAAAAACGGGATTCCGAGGCTATTCGCTAACGAGCTTTTTACACTCTGGAATAAATGGAAGTCCCGTTCTCCAATACTCATCTTGTTGGGTAGAAACCGTGCGAGTCTGCGACCTCTCACATCGTCGCTCCTAAATTCCAACCAGCGGTATTGATACATTCATAGTAACAAATTTTATCTTTTCTAAAAGCGAACTGTTAGAAAGCATCTAAATCACTCGCGCAAGGTGAGTGCTTGCTTCTTAGAATCAGATTGAAATCGAAACAAGCCTCTTTCTTAATTAGTATTTAAATAAATCCGAGATGGCTTTATCGACTTCATCAGTCACTTTTACCTGAAGTGCTCCTAGATTTTCCTGAAGCTGCTCTAAGCGAGTCGCTCCAAGAATCACGCTGGTTACGCCCGCTTGGCGATGCAACCATGCGAGTGCTAATTGGCCTCGCGAGCAAGAAAGCTCATCTGCAATTTTTTTAAACTTCTTCACGCGTTCAATATTTTCTTCGGTGTAGATGCTTTCTTTGAGCCAATCAATATTTGCAAGACGACCTGAAGAAACTCCGTTGTCATACTTTCCGGTGAGTAAACCTGAAGCAAGTGGTGACCAAGTTACAAGTCCCATACCTTCTTTCACGGCTTTGGGGCGAACATCTTTTTCAAATTTTTCACGCGCAATGAGGCTGTATTGTGGTTGTTCCACTTGAGGTTTGATGTATCCCTTTTGATCGCAAATTTTCAAAGCCTCTTCAATTTGCTCTGAGGTCCATTCACTGGTTCCCCAGTAAAGAACTTTTCCTTGGCGAATAAAATTATCCATTGTTTGTACGGTCTCTTCGACAGGGGTCTCTGGATCGTAGCGGTGGCAGAAGTAGAGATCTAAATAGTCGGTCCCAATACGTTTTAAACTTTTGTGCAGGGACTCGGTAAGATGTTTGCGAGAAAGGCCGCGATCGTTGACGTCCTCACTCATGGGCCAAAAGGCTTTTGAGGAAATCACAAGTTCATGGCGGGGGAATTCTTTCAAGACTTCGCCCATGACTTTTTCTGAAGCACCCTTGGCATAGATGTCTGCGATATCAAAAAAGTTAATCCCGGCCTCATAAGCATGGGTGAGGATGGATTTAATGGCGCTATTGTCTTGAACGGTGCCACCATAAGTGGTCCATCCACCCAAGCTGAAAGAGCTGAGCTTTAATCCACTTTTTCCTAAATTTCGATAGATCATATTGGAGTTGAACAAAGGGACCTCCTTGATGTGAAGGTCCCTATTATCTTAATGAACGATAGGCAGTTGCAAGTAGTGATTGATCGCGGACAATCGGTCCTTTTGGCTGATAACAGTGTCTTGGATTTCTTGAAGGTGTTTCAGCAAAGAAACCTTCGCAAGCTTGATGGCTTGATAGATATCTTTGTGGACTCCTTCGCCTTCCACAGTTGTTCCACTATTGTTCAGCACGATCGCAATGCGATGCTGTTTTTTCATTTTTCGTTTATCAAACTCTTTCCCTTCAGTTTCATATTGAAGCGCAAGCTTCAATGGATCCTTGGCGACTACAGAGACAACAGTTTCAGGGGTCAGAAAGGGTTCAAATTCACTCAGTTGCTGATATATAAATGCCTTAACCTCTGGATTTTGCTCTATAAGTTCTATGGTGGGAATTCTAAGAGTCGTCATGGGCGCCTCCTTATTTAGATACTTATATTGTAACAATGGGGTCGAATTTTGTCTGGTCAAGTTGGCGGAAAACCCATTTATTCTTTCAAAAGCTCATGGTTTGAATTAGAATCCCTGACCTAGACCAATGACCTGTATTGAAGTGATATTCTAAAAATGAGACCTGAAAAATACTTGAATTCTGACTGGAAAAAGAAGCTCGATGCTGAGTTTAATTCGCAATATTATCAAGACCTTAGTCGAAGACTCTCGCAGCGACAAGAGGCTGGAGCCGTCATTTTCCCTCCGGAAAATGAGATCTTTCAGGCGCTGAATCGCACTCCGTTTGACAATGTGAAAGTGGTGATTGTCGGGCAAGATCCCTATCACGGTAATGGGCAAGCAGAGGGCTTAAGCTTCTCTGTCAAAGCCGGTGTGCGCTTTCCACCTTCTTTGAGAAATATCCTCAAAGAGCTCCATGCAGACACGGGGGAGGAGATTCCTCTTTCAGGTTCTTTGATGAAGTGGGCCGAGCAAGGGGTATTGCTTTTAAACGCTGTTCTGACGGTGGAAGAGGCTCAGGCAAACTCGCATCAGGGATGGGGCTGGGAGCAGCTCACCGATCGTATTATTGATTTAATTAATGAAGAGAAGAATCACGTCGTCTTTCTGTTGTGGGGCTCTTATGCGCAAAGGAAGGGGCGTCGCATTGATCGCCAGAAACATCTCGTGATTGAAGAAGTGCATCCTTCGCCTTTATCGGCTCATCGCGGGTTTGCGGGTTCTCAGCCATTTTCAAAAATTAATTCTTATCTTCGCGAAAATGGACAGTCAGAGATTTCTTGGAAGCTGACTTAATTGAGCTGATTGCATCTTTAAGCACACAGGTCCAAGGTTGAGAGGGGTTCTTGAGAGGTCGAGTTGAGGGGCTCGGTTTCATTTCTCACTATAGGTAGAGTGTATTATTCCGATAAAATCGAAGTAGGTTAAATAAATCTTCAAAAGAGGTTCCAATGCGCTACTTCGTATTTATTGCCCTAGTCATCAGTTCTGTGGCTCTTACTGCATTCACAACAGGTCAGAAGCCTGCCTTGCGCAAGGTAGCCAGTGAAGAAGTCAGTAAAACAATCTCAGATGTTGTTAAAAAAATTCGTGAAGATGATGAAGGTTTGGTTGTGCTCTTTGAAAAGAACGCAGGGAGCTATTACCTTCAACGCGCCAATGAAAACTTCGCTCAAGCGCAAGCTTCTCTGCAAAAGAGTTTAAAAGACAAAAAGCCTGTAAGCGTCACTGTGGAAGTGGCAGATCTCAATATTCTTGAAGTCAAATAGTTCACCATTGTAATATAGAGCCTTCTTATGCAGGAGGCTCCTTTGAAACTACTATCTATTCTAATTTCTATTTCATTAACAGCATCGCTCGCATTCGCGGCATCTTCAGAATCTGTTTCAACAAAAGTTAAAGACGCAGCAAACGAAGTTGTGGAATACAGCAAAGAACAAAAAGACGACTTCCAAAAAAACATGGAAGAAAATATTTCTAAGTTAAAAAAAGAAATCGCTGAACTTCAAGAGTCTGCTAAGACAAAAACTGGCGATGCAAAAAAATCTGTCGATGAGAAAATTGCAAAACTTAAAAAAGAACAAGACGGCTTAGTGGCGGACATGAAGAAGCTTAAGAAATCTTCAGGCAAAGCTTGGGGAGAAGTTAAAGATGGCATGGCCAAAGCTTGGGATGCTATTTCTGAGTCTTATGACAAAGCTAAAGAAGAGTTGAAGAACTAATGAAGAATTTAGCTTTTTCAAAATCACTTCCTCAATTTAAGAATTCTGATGATTGTGTTGTTATCTACGACAAGGTTTTGCCGAAGGTATCTAAATCTTTTGCAAAGTGGCTCAAAGGTTTTGAAAAAACATATGCGGTTGTCGCAGGAGAGGAATTGAAAGACATTTCTCAGTTCCCTGCGCACATTCAAAAAATCACTAAAATTTGTGAGAACACTTCCGTTAGCAAAATGCAAATCATCGTGGTCGGTGGTGGGAGCGTCGGAGACTTTGGTGGCTTCGTTGCAAGCATCCTAAAACGAGGAGTGGCCCTGATTCACATTCCGTCAACTTGGTTGGCAGCGATCGATTCTGCTCACGGCGGTAAGACGGCATTGAACGTGGGGGAAGCAAAAAATCAGATCGGTACTTTTTACCCGGCACAAAAGATTCATATTGTGGAAGAACTTTTGCGTGCTCAACCTGAGGCCCGTGCGTTTGATGGTTTTGGCGAGTTGATGAAGATCGCCTTGCTTGAAGGTGGAAGCCTTTGGAAAAAGCTTTCTAAAGAAAAGAACGTTGATAGCCAATTGTTGTGGAAGTACTTAAAGCCCGCGATCCAAGCAAAATACGCTATTGTGAATAAAGACCCGCTAGAGAAAAAAGGAATTCGCCATCTCCTGAATCTTGGTCACACGGTGGGGCATGTGCTCGAGAAGCTCTATGCTCTTCCTCATGGAGTTGCGATCAACTATGGCATCGACTTCAGCTTGCGTTGGAGCTTAGAGAAAAAACTCCTCTCTCAGAAAGAATATGATTCTTTGATGCAATCGCCGGTCATGGTTTATCTTTTGTCACCTCTGCGAGATGACTTATTTAAAACGAGTGAGAGTTTTCTTAAAAAAGTCCGTCAGGGGCTTTTAAATGACAAAAAGAAAGATTCTCAGTCGACGGTTCGTTTTATTTTTCTTAAAAAACCAGGTCACTGTGTTCCTTTGAGTGTTTCTGTAGATGATATTCTGATTGAAATTTGTCGTCAGATTGAGGAAGAAAAATTAGGATGAGTTTTAGCTTTAAAGGCGAAGTGCCAGCTTCAAAATCTCTTTATAATCGCGCGCTGATTGCGCAGAGCTATTTTCCAGAACTGAAACTTTTGGGAAATTCGAACTGTGACGACGTCGTGTATATGAAGAGTGGGCTGGCAGAGATGTTTTCGCGCTCTTCGCAGGTCTACTGCGGAGACGGGGGAACAACTTTTCGCTTTTTAGCATTACGGGCCTCTCGCGAAAGCGGTGAGTTCTTAATAGCTGGCACTCCACGTCTTTTAGAAAGACCTCAAGATGATCTTGTAGATCTTTTAAAAGTTTTTGGTGTCAAATCCGAACTCTCTCCGCAAGGACTTAAAATTCAGACGACGGGGTGGCAGGAGCCTCATCAACCTTTGATTGTGGATACTTCGCGATCCAGTCAGTTTGCTTCAAGTCTTTTTCTAAATGCCTGGAATCTGCCATTTGATCTTGAAGTGGAAATTTTGGGGACTTTGTCAGAGTCCTATTTAAAACTGACCTTGGAGTTTTTAGAATCTTTAGGGATGCAAATCCTTAAATCGGGAAAGAAGTATCGGGTTCCCAAAAATCAAACACTCAAAGTTTTTGAGTACAGAGTTGAGTCCGATGTGAGTTCTTGTTTTTCGATTGCTGGTTTAGCCGCTGTGGCGGGGCGAGCGCAAATTCTGAACTTTCCGTTTACGAGTCAGCAGCCAGATTTGAAATTTATAGATTTTCTAGAAGAGATGGGTGTAACTCTGCAAAAAACTAGGACGGATCTCATTATTGAAGGCCCGCAAAGTTTAAAGCCCCTCAATGCCGATCTCTCTCAATGCCCTGATTTATTTCCAGTTCTCGCCATGGTCTGTGCGAAGGCTCAAGGCGAGTCCTATTTAGGAAACGCCCCACAGCTTGTGCACAAAGAATCCAATCGCATTCAAAAGGTATCTGATTTATTAACGGGCGTAGGGATTCGTCATGAGATTCTTTCTGATGGCATGAAAATCTTCGGCGAGGGAAAGAGCTTTGCTGATAAAAGTTTCGATTTTGACCCTGACAATGACCATCGCATGGTGATGGCAGCCAGTGTTTTAAATGTGCTCGGAGCCAAGGTTCATATTCTCACTCCTGAGGTCATCAATAAAAGTTACCCCGAGTTTTTGGAAGTCGTGAGGTTGTCGGTATGATCACGGCCATTGTGGGACATCGAGGAACGGGGAAGAGCACCTTTTTAGAAAGACTTAAGTTCTATTTAGGAGCTGATGCCGACGTTCACTTTGCAGATCTTGATACAGAGATTGAAAAAAAGATCGGTAAATCCATTCCAGATCTTTTTAAAGTTCATGGTGAAGAGTATTTTCGTGATCTAGAACGTCAGATGTTCACTGAGTTTCTGCAAAAGCCCTATGCCAATGTTTATATCGTATTAGGGGCAGGTTTTGATGTTTCGATCATTCCTGAATCTGTGAATGTTTTATGGGTGCGCCGAGACTCCGATCTAGAGGGACGGATTTTTTTGGATCGCCCGCGCTTAAACCTCGAGGTGGACCCACTCACGGAATATCGTGAACGGGCGCTTCTTCGAGAAACAAAGTTCTCTTTGCGAGCCGATGATGTTTATTTGATGCCTCCGGGGGATTTTGCGCAAAAGCATTTAGCAATGCAGATTGAAAAAAAAGTTTTACTTCATGAGATGAAAGATCTTAAGGGGATTGTCACGGTTCTTCCGGATCACTTTCGTTCCGAACACTCATGGCAGAATTTTAAGTCGAAGTTTCTTGAGAGTGGTTTAGACTTTTTTGAGATTCGTGACGATCTTTTAACGACTGAGCAGATTGAAAAGTTTTTTTTAGAATTTTTCAACGCACCAATTATTTTTTCTCTGCGCAAACCCTCTTCCGAAGAATTGAACTGGAGCAGTTATCAAAGCTTTATCCAACAGAGTCAGTACGTCGACTGGGCTTATGAAGTTGGCAATCTGGAACTGTTTTTAGATTTAGTACCTTTGGAAAAAAGAATTGGTTCCTTGCATGAAAAAGAAAATTTTGCGGCTTTTGAAAAATTAGCGGCAAATTTTTCTCATCTCAAATACGCACCGTTAGTTAATAACTTTGAAGAGCTAAAATTAGGCCATCAGTGGCAAGTGTCAGAAGATACACGCCGAAGTTTTCTGCCTAGATCTCTGAATGGGCGCTGGGCTTGGTATCGCCTTAGTATGGCTTCTCGACAAAAGCTCCAGTTCATTCGTGAGGGCATGGGAAGTGCCTTGGATCAGCCTACTTTATGGCAATGGCAGATGGAGCAAAAAGGCGAGCGCTTTGCGGCGGTTCTTGGTGATCCCGTTCTGCATAGTTTTACTCCTATGGAGCAGTCAGATTTTTTTGCTAAATACCAAAGCAGTGTCTATGCCATTGAGGTGGCTCACGACGATTTTGCGAAGGCACTGAGTTTTCTGCAAGTCCTCGGCTTGAGCTTTGCGGCTGTGACTTCACCTTTAAAAGAATTAGCGCAAGAGCTTTGCCAAGCAAAGACTGCAATCAACACACTTTATTGGAATGGTCATCACTGGCACGGCACCAATACAGATGATCGAGGTTTTTTAGCCTTGATTGAAGGTGTCGGAATGTTAGCCCCTCTTCAAAACGAAATAGTCGTTTGGGGTGGGGGCGGAACTTTAGAGATGATTGCAAAAGGACTTCCGCACGCGCGGTACTATTCGGCTCGCACTGGGGATTTACGCAGTGGTGAAACGGATGAGTTTATGCCTCCGCGTGTTTTAGTGTGGGCAGCGCCAAGACTTCCACACACTTTATTTCCACCATCGGATTGGAAGCCTGTGCTGGTTATTGATTTAAATTATAAAGAAGATTCACTAGGTAAAGAGTATGCCCAAAGAATCGGCGCGAACTATCAGTCCGGACTTGCGATGTTTGTGGAGCAAGCTCTAGGGCAGCGTCAATTCTGGAAAGCTCAAGAGGGGTAAGAAGATGTCGGCAAATTTATTCGGGAACCGATTTCGTTTAATGTCCTTTGGTGAAAGCCACGGCGTCGGCTTGGGGGTTGTGATTGATGGATGCCCCGCAGGTGTTTCCTTCAATGAAGCTCTTTTAAAAAAGGAAATGCAAAGAAGACGCCCTGGGGTGCACAAAGACTCCCAAGAGCAAATTGTCTCTGGGCGCGCAGAAGCGGACGACGTGGAAATCTTAAGTGGTATTTTTGAAGGTAAGACCTTAGGAACTCCCATTGCTCTAGTCGTTCGCAATAAGGACGCGCGATCCGAAGACTATAAAGAGATCAAAGCGCAAGCTCGCGTCGGTCATGCTGACGATGTATGGAAAGAAAAGTTCGGTCATAGTGATCATCGCGGTGGCGGAAGATCCTCAGGCAGAGAGACTCTTTCTCGCGTAATGGCAGGATCAGTCGCTAAGATGTTTCTGCGCGAAGTTTCTGAAGTCGATGTTTTAGGTTTCTCTTTGCAGATTGGTGAGTTTGTCTTAACGCCAGAAGAAATCAGAAATGCCATTCACCATGAAGTAGACTCCTTTCAAGCTCGTTTCCCTTCGCCTCGGCACGAAGAGGTGCGCAAAGCGCTTTTGCAGGCCCAAGCCGATGGAGAGTCTTTCGGTGGAGTTGCAGAAATCGTGATTAGAAATCCGATCAAAGGTTTGGGACAACCAGTTTTCCATAAATTGAAGTCCGACCTTGCCCAAGCCTATATGAGTGTCGGTGCTGTGAATGGAGTGGAGTTCGGCAGTGGCTTTGAAGCGACGGAGCAAAAGGGCACGGAGTTTCACTCTGAGGGCAGTGAAGTGTATGGAGGGATTCGCGGCGGCATTTCTACCGGAGAAGAGATTCGCTTTAAGGTTTCTATGAAGCCGACAAGCTCGATTTTAGATGTGGCAAAAAAAGGACGTCATGATCCTTGTATTGTGATTCGTGCGATTCCTGTTTTAGAAGCTATGACGTGGATCGTGTTGGCAGATCATTACTTATGGGCTAAGACGGATCGTGTAGATCAGTTTTAGAATTTTAGGAGAATTTTTATGAGCTTTAAGCCTGAGTTATGGACCGAAGTTCCTGGTTTCAAATTTGAAGATATCACTTATCACCGCGCTAAAGATCAAGGCACTGTTCGCATTGCTTTTAATCGTCCTGAAGTGCGCAACGCCTTTCGCCCAAAAACAGTGGATGAGCTTTTCACGGCACTTGAACACGCACGTGTGACCTCTGATGTAGGTGTTGTCATCATCACTGGTAACGGACCTTCACCAAAAGATGGTGGATGGGCATTCTGTTCAGGGGGCGATCAACGCATTCGCGGTAAAGATGGTTATAAATATGAAGGCGATGAGTCTGGTCAGATGGATGCTGCTCGCTTGGGACGTTTGCACATCTTAGAAGTACAAAGATTGATTCGCTTCATGCCGAAAGTGGTGATGGCGGTTGTCCCTGGTTGGGCTGTGGGGGGTGGTCACTCTCTGCACGTGGTCTGCGATCTGACTTTAGCAAGCCAAGAGCATGCGGTCTTTAAACAGACTGATCCTGATGTTGCTAGCTTCGATAGTGGTTATGGTTCAGCTTATCTGGCAAAAATGGTGGGCCAAAAAAGAGCTCGTGAGATTTTCTTTTTAGGTCGCAACTACTCTGCTCAAGAAGCCTTTGATATGGGTATGGTAAATGCCGTTGTTCCTCATGATAAATTGGAAGACGAGGCATTAGCGTGGGCTAAAGAGATGAATTCAAAATCTCCAACAGCAATGCGCATGTTGAAGTTTGGTTTCAATATGGTGGATGATGGCCTTGTTGGGCAGCAGCTTTTTGCGGGCGAAGCCACACGCTTAGCTTATGGAACAGAAGAAGCCATCGAAGGTCGAAACTCCTTCGTTGAGAAGCGCCCAAGAGATTTCAAAAAGTTCCCTTGGCATTATTAAATCAAAAAAAAGTGGGACTCTTGTTTTGAGTCCCACAGATTTTCAGAATATATTTTAGAACATTTTACGAAATGTCATCCTTATCTAGCAGATTAATTCGCAGGCCTACTTCACAGTGCCTTTATAGATATAGGCAATTCCGCCAGACAATGAGATGTACTCATAGTGAGAGAAAGCGCCTGTTTCTTCCATAAGCTTTAAGAAATCTTCACGGCATGGGAAGGCTGCTGAGGACTTTTGCAAGTATTCGTAAGCTTCTTTCTGTCCAGTCACGATGCCGCCAATTTTAGGCAGGATCTTAGTTGAATAGAAGTTATAAAGAGGACCGAATACAGGAATGCGAACTTGGCCGAATTCAAGAACCATAACTTGGCCGCCAGATTTAGTGACTCGAGCCATTTCTTGAAGGCCTTTTACTGGGTTGCCAACGTTGCGGATACCAAATGAAATACTAGAGATATCAAACTGCTTATCTGTGTATTGAAGTTGTGTGACATCGGCTTGTTCAAACTGAATCTCAAGGCCTTTGTCTTTGGCTTTTTGTGGAGCTGGGATGAGCATCTCTTTGCAGAAGTCTGTACCAATCACAGAGCCGTCAGAGCCCACAGTTTTTTTGAACTCAATTGCTAAGTCACCAGTACCAGTAGCGCAATCCAGAACTTTTTGGCCAGCTTTAGCTCCGCTGTACTTTACGAGCTTCTTTCTCCACAAATGGTGAATACCCATGGAAAGCACGTTGTTGCCGCGATCGTAATTCTCAGCAACTTTAGAAAACATGCTGCGGATAATTTCTGGGTTTGGAGAATGTTTGCTTTCCATATTTACACCTAAACTATTTTACTGTGTGAAGAGGTCTATCAATAGCCGTTAAGATTTTATCAAGCTTAACCATCATCGTTTTGAAGTCATCCGGAGTGAGCGCCTGCATGCCATCAGAAAGGGCTTCAGCAGGGCGAGGGTGCACTTCTACGATAATTCCGTCAGCTCCCACTGCGGCAGCCGCATAAGCTAAATCAGGAACAAGAGCGCGAATGCCCACTGCGTGTGAAGGGTCGACGATAACAGGAAGAGATGAATTCTTTTTAGCAAAGGCAACGGCGTTAAGATCTAGAGTGTTGCGAGTGGCTGTTTCGAAAGTGCGAATGCCACGCTCACAAAGAATAACGTTCTGATTGCCACCGCGAGTGACGTATTCAGAAGCATTGATCCACTCTTCGATAAGAGCTGCAAACCCGCGCTTAAGAACCACAGGTTTTTTCTGCATGCCAAGTTCTTTGAGCAAAGCATAGTTATGCATATTGCGAGAACCTACTTGGAAGCCTTCTACGATATCGTAAATTTCTTCAATCTGACGAGCATCAGTGACTTCGGAGATAAGGCCCATGTTTGTTTCTTTACAAACAGTTTCAATAAGATCGTAAGCATCCGATCCTAGGCCCTGGAAAGACTTTGCAGAAGTTCTCATTTTCCAGATGCCACCGCGAAGGATGTGCGCTCCGGAAGACTTCACAGCTTTTGCAGTTTCTAAAAACTGATCGAAGCTTTCAATCGAACATGGCCCAGCGATGACTGCGAATTGCGGTCCACCGATGTCATAGCCAGCGACATTGACAATTTGGGTTGAGGTAGATGTTTGCATAGTTAGCGTTTCCATATTACGACCATTCTAGTGGAACGACACAATAGCACAACGCGCATTAGCATTACAAACTTTTTGGACGCCGGAGCCCTCTTGCGGCACAGGGACCAATGGATTCTTATAGAAGGACCGTTTACCTCTGCCACCGAAGAAAATCATGGCGAAATTACAATCACTTATCCATCCTTCTATAATCTCTCTTCCCGAGAGCCCTTCGTTGGAGCAAAAAGTCACTCTTTAAGCTCTGAAGCCCTTCAAACGCTTTTAAAAGAATTTTTAGACGCTGACTCACAAAACATCACGACGGCCCCATTGGGAAAAGCCCCGTGGGTCGAGCCAGAGAAGGCTCATTTTCAAGAAGCTTTTGATGGAATCCAACTGAGAATTGCTCAAAAAGAAATCTCCAAGGCAGTGCCGGCAGTATTTGCGCGCTCAGCTCAGACCGTGACGGCCCGCGAACGGGCAGAGATTCTTTTGAATCTCCTCGTCGCTCCCTCCACACTTTCCATTTATGGCTTTTGGCATCAAGGTGGCGGAGTCCTCGGTGCGACTCCTGAGGTCTTGTTTGAATATGCCCATGGCACCATTCACACCATGGCCTTAGCGGGAACCTGTCCAAAGACAGATCGAAGCACTCGCTTGGATTTACTTGAAGATGTTAAAGAGCGAGGAGAGCACCAATTGGTGATCGACGATATTGTCGAGGTGACTTCACGCCTGGGACGGGTCGAAGTGGCTAATACGGAAGTGGTAGAGCTTCCGACTCTTTACCATTTAAAGACTAATATCTCTGTTCATTGCGATGAGTTGCCGAGCTTTAAAAAGCTTATGGAATCCCTTCACCCAACACCAGCTCTTGGAGTTTCGCCGAGAGGGTATGGATACGGATGGATGCAGGATTACCCCGGTCAAAAAGGCCGCGATGGTTTTGGGGGACCGTTCATGTTTCACACTCCTCAGCAAGCCATCTGTTTGGTTGCAATTCGCAGTCTTCAGTGGACCCCGTATGAGTCTATGATAGGATCGGGATGTGGAATCGTCGCAGCTTCCGAAATTGAAAGAGAGTGGCGTGAACTCTATCAAAAACGTTACTCCGTAAGAAAGATTTTAGGTCTTCAGTTATGACAAATATCGAACTAGCAGGAAAAGTTCTTCAAGAGTTACTCGATACAGGTGTGCGTGAGTTTGTCTTATGTGCAGGGGCGAGGAATAGTCCGTTCTTACACATCCTCGACGAGAATAAAGATTTAAAAATATATTCTTTTTTTGAAGAAAGATCCGCAGCGTTCTTCGCGCTGGGACGAATTGCCAGCACGAGACGACCTGTTGCTGTGATTACGACATCAGGAACTGCTGTTGCAGAACTTCTTCCCGCGGCGGTTGAGGGAGCATACTCTTCGTTGCCATTGATTATGGTAACGGCAGACCGCCCGCACAAATATCGTGGTTCAGGAGCTCCGCAGACCATTGAACAAGTCGGAATATTTTCTTATTACATCGAAGTTTCCATGGATGTGGATTTCGAAAATCCACACGTCTCGTTTAAGTCTCTGTCGTGGAAGAAACCTATTCATGTGAATGTCGCTTTCGAAGAACCTCTGATCGATGCGCCCATTCCAAAACTTAATTCGCCAAGTAACTCTGAGAGAACTAAATTGCCAGCGCAACTTCCTTGGGATTCATTGAACGAAGTGGAAGTTTTCTTAAGTCAGCATAAACCGTTAGTGATCGTTGGGATTTTGCCTGAAAAAGCTTATGGCACTGTTTTAGAGTTTTTAAAACATTACAAGGCTCCGGTTTATTGTGAGGGGATTTCCTGCCTTAGGGGGCATCCTGATTTGAAGGATATTGAAATTCGTTCTGGCGAAAAGATGCTGCACAAAATTTTAGATCAGAACATCTGTGATTCGATCTTGCGAATTGGCGGAGTGCCAACGGCGCGCATCTGGAGAGATCTTGAAAAAAAGTACGTGGATACGCCGGTACTGTCTGTGAGCTACAGTCATTACACGGGTCTTAGCCGACCAACTCAGCATGTGAGCTCTTTAGAAATTTTGAGCCAAGTGGAGTTCACTAAGCCAAACTATGAAAACGTCTCTCTTAGATTTGAAGACGAAAAGAAAGCTCAAGAGGTTCGTCAACTTCTGGCAAAGTATCCTCAGTCTGAGCAAGGTTTGGTTTTTTCTCTTTCTGAAAAGCAAATGCAAGGTGCTTCGATCTATCTAGGAAACTCATTGCCAATTCGTAATTGGGATTCTTGTTCTTCACACGATGTTCTTCCTCTGCGTGTTGCAGCCAATCGTGGTGCGAATGGAATTGATGGACAGATTTCTACATTTTTAGGGTGGGCACATCCGACAGCAGATAATTGGTGTTTAGTGGGCGATCTGACCGCACTGTATGATTTATCGTCACTTTGGATAACTTCTCAGCAATCAGCAGCGAAGCTTCGCATTGTTGTTATTAACAACAGTGGGGGGCAAATATTTTCGCAGATGTTTAAAAAAGAGATATTTCTAAACAGACACAACATTTCTTTCGAATCATGGGCAAAGATGTGGAATTGGTCCTACCAGCAATGGCATAATATTCCTGACAGCGTAGATCTCGAAAATTATCAGATCATCGAGTTGTGCCCCGACGGGGAACAAACAGAGAATTTCTGGAAGGAGTACGGACAACTTTGGCAAGAGTAAACCTCTTTTTACTACATGGTTTTTTAGGTAAATCTTCTGATTGGGCTTTGGTTAAATCACATCTTTCTTTGAAAGATGGAACGAGAGTTTTTAGTCCGGATTATTTCAAAGAGCCACAGCTAGGTCCGCAGCATGATTTTAAAACTTGGGCGAAGAATTTTAATGCCTGGGTTGAAAGTTTAGGCTGCGCGAAAGAGAATAATATTTTAGTGGGATATTCTTTAGGCGGGCGACTGGCTTTGCATGCTTTTGAAAATCAACCCGAACTATGGTCAAAGTTAGTCGTGGTCTCTTCAAATCCTGGATTCAATGATAATTTAGAATCATTTGATCCGAACAATGTGGCTCGTAAGGAACGATGGCTGAATGATTCTTTTTGGGCAGAAGAATTTTTAAAATCGCCTTGGGATTCAGTTCTGCGAAGTTGGAACGCGCAACCAGTTTTTGGCCAAGGGGACAAAGAACCCTTGCGCATCGAAAAAGAATACTCTCGAGAACACTTAAGCCTGGCTCTGACTCAGTGGTCTTTGGCGCAGCAAAAGAACTTCAGACCCTTATTGCTGAAATCATCCGAGAGAGTTGCTCTTTACGTGGGGGAGCAAGATGAAAAATACATGCAGATGGCAACGAATCTTAAAGAAAGCATTCCAAATTTACGTATCGAAGTGATCGAGGATGCAAGTCATCGAGTTCTATTCGACAATCCAAAAATGCTTGCGACTAAATTAGCGCGATTTATTTTTTGATTTTTTGCAGTGATTTATTAATCCAGTCATTTTGAGAAATTAGATTCACATAGATCGACTTATAACTGCATAGATCGACAGTGCTTAGATAATCATTTTTATTTCGCTCACTGACTTCAGAAGGAATAATCCATGACGTTGCGGCTGCAATTCCCACGACGTAGTGATGATCTTTGTATGACACCAGTGCGGGGCCACCCGAGTCTCCTGTGCAAATGCCTTTCTTATGACTTTGATCGACAAAGAAGGTCAGGCCATTTTCACTCACACTCATGACTTCAAGGTTTGTCTGGCGCAAAAGCCCTGAGTCATTGGAATTTCCACTTCTTCCATGGGTGCGGCCGTAACCTATGGCCGTAAATTTAAGTTCTGGAACTAAAGGGAAGAAATAGTCCGGTAATGAAACTCGTTTATATCCAGGCGGTATTTTTTGATCCAAAAGAAGTAGCGCCAGATCCACTTGTTCGTTGCGGTCTCTAGCGGTGAACTTGTCATGAATTATGACATCCTGAACGCTTCGGAGAACGTAACGCCCACTCAGTGGGTCCGTTCCAAAGGCTACGGTGAGAGTGCGCAGCTCTTTAGTTACACAGTGAGCAGCGGTGAGAAGAACCTTGTCGTCAATGATGACACTCGTGCAGAGTTTGTTCGTCAAAGCATCGTGAACCATGGCAACGTACTGTGCAGCAAGGTCTGAAGATTTACTGGTGCGACCACCCACGATATTCTGAGAATCTTCGAGATTGATATTTTCCAAAGGAGATTCGCAGGCAATCATTACCAGAGCTAAAGCAAGTAGAGATGGTTTTCTGATAAGACTTAAAAAACGTTCCATAAATTTATAGCGTCAGAGGATCAAGAATCGATGTTGAAAGTTTTTGGATCATACGCGAGATCCAAGTTTTATGAGAGTAAATATGGGTGATGGCTGCAAATTGATCGCAATCATTCTCAAGGTCATCCACTCCACGGCTTGTGACGCCCCAAAGGTAATATCTACCACCCAGTTCGATGAACGCAGGGCCCCCAGAATCGCCGTGGCAAGTTCCACGACTGTCGCGTTGATCAAGTGTAGCTTCAGAAAGACTGAAGTTTTTATCGGCGATATTTACTTTTACAGATCTGAGAGTGCCAGCACCCATCTCAGCCACACCATCATTGAGTCCATAGCCAGCAACATCGACTTCGGCATGCGCAGGGAGATTTCTAAATTTTGTATAAGTTAAAAGTTGGGCAGGTCTTTTGTGGGCTGGAGCTTTGCCAACAAATCTTAAAAGTGCAAGGTCTCCTTTGTCGGTCTTTTCATGCTTTCGAGTAGACCAAATAGGCGAGATTTCAACTTTATCAACCTGATAGGGTTTGGAGTTGTCGGTAATTTCAGTTTCAAAAAATACATACATATCGTCTGTAAACACTCCCACACAGTGAGCGGCGGTGAGGACGATATTATCTTTTAAAAGAGTTCCAGTGCAGAGTTGACCGAGAAATGCATCGTAAACAGCAACGATACTTTCTCCAATGGTATCATTACCTTGGACTTCTTTGCCGCCAATGATGGCTGAGTCCGTGGTATTGATAGAGTTTTTGATTGGTGAGCTTGGCGTACAATTAACAAGTATGGAGCTTGTTAATGTTAAAAGTATAAGCCAGTTATTTCCCCGCACATTTCCCCCGAAATTTGCTGCTTCTGTCTGAAGCGTCGTGGTCCTAATAAATCAGATTTGGTGCGAAGTGAGCAAGGTCATTATGGGGCTTTGAAAAGATGGGCCCACTATGGGCCCATTCCTTGAAAAATCTACAGTTGTTTAAAAGAGTCCGTTGCCTCAATAAGAGCTGAGCGTGTTCCAGGCTCATTGGCGGCGTGGCCAGAGTCAGCAACGATTGTAAATTTTGCCTCAGGCCATGCTTTATGAAGTTCCCAAGCAGAACGAGCTGGGCAAACGACATCGTAGCGTCCTTGGACAATGGCGGCCGGGATGTGGCGGATCGTTTCAATATTTTCTAAGATCCAATTGTTGGAATCAAAGAAAGCATTGTTAGTGAAGTAATGGCATTCGATGCGTGCAAAACTAAGTGCATATTCGGGATCATCGAATTCTTCGATGGCATTCTTATCCATATACAATCTTGAAGTGGCAGCTTCCCATTTGCTCCATGCTTTCGCGGCGTTGAGGCGTACATTTTCATCTGATGACGTCAGGCGTTTATAGTAAGCCGTGACCATGTCGTGGCGTTCGTTTTCAGGAATTTGTGCCAGATAACTATCCCAGATATCCGGGAAAATTTGCGAAGCACCCTCTTGGTAAAACCATTTAACTTCAGAAGGGCGGCAAAGGAAAATACCGCGCAAGACCAAGCCGGTCACTTTGCTTGGGTGTTTGATGGCATAAGTAAGGGCTAGAGTGGAGCCCCAAGAGCCACCAAAGACTAACCACTTATCAATATTGAAGAACTCTCGTAGTTTTTCAATATCGCTGACGAGATCC
Organism: Bdellovibrio bacteriovorus W; assembly: GCA_000525675.1. NCBI lineage: Bacteria > Pseudomonadati > Bdellovibrionota > Bdellovibrionia > Bdellovibrionales > Pseudobdellovibrionaceae > Bdellovibrio > Bdellovibrio bacteriovorus. The sequence goes on along the minus strand of CP002190.1, from coordinate 2,714,497 downwards.
CACGTGGTGTTATCTTTTAACTCTGCAGACGGAGTCGAGTTTCCTGACCCTCGTTGGTCAAAGAGAATGATGCGATAATGTTTTGGGTCGAAGAAGCGTCTGTGCATTGGAGCAGTGCCGCCGCCGGGGCCGCCATGCAAGAAGAGAACAGGTTGGCCTTGAGGATTTCCTGATTCTTCCCAGTAAAGACTGTGAATGTCGGAAACTTGAAGATGGCCTTTTTTATAAGGTTCAATTTCAGGATAAAATTCGCGCATGACAACTCCTCATGGAAAGATCGCTTTTATTTTCAAAAAGCTACTTTGCCCGATGAAGAGTTGTCAAAACAACTTAATGTGAATTACTGGCAACGGTCGCTGATATTTGCTACAGCGTCTTGGTAGCGAGCATAAAGATCTTCGTATTGATCCATGTAAAGCTCTAAAGCGTCAGAGTTTCTAGAAGCTCTGATTTTTGCTCTCAAGTAATCAAGTTCTGCAGCAAGAGTGTCCTTTTTATTGATAAGTTGGCTGCAAGATTGAGGATATGCGTAAGATACTGATGAGAAAGAAAGTACAGCAGCTAGTGCTAAAACGATAGATTTCATTGAATGCTCCTCTGAATTTTGGCGGGAGACTAATCAAGAAATTAGGTAAAGACAACGCCTTTGGCAGTCTGACAATAAAATTTACAGGGGATAAGTTATAAAAAAAGGGTCCTGAGTAGGACCCTTTGGGTTATTTCTTAAAGTGATTGTGAAAACCTTGCCAGCAATCTTGATAATCTCCCTGTAGGAAATCCTTCTCAAGTGCCATATCGGTTACTTTGTAAGGATAGCGAGATTCAAACATGAAGGCCATAGTCGCATCTAGTTTTTGTGGCTTAAGTTCCGCGTGCGAAGCTGTTTCAAAAGTTTTAACGTCGGGACCGTGGGCCGAGAAGAAGTTGTGAAGACTTCCGCCCCCAGGGACAAAGCCACCACCTGTTTTCGCATCATAATCACCATAGATCAGACCCATATACTCACTCATGATGTTGCGATGGAAGTAAGGGGGTCTAAATGTATTTTCAGCAGTCATCCAACGTGGTGGGAAGATTACAAAGTCAATATTTGCCATTCCCGGAGTGTCACTCGGTGAAGTTAAAACAGTGAAGATGCAAGGATCTGGATGGTCAAAGCTCACAGTGTTGATAGTGTTGAACTTGCGCAGATCATATTTATAAGGGGTGTAGGTACCATGCCAAGCAACGACATCAAGAGGTGAATGGCCCAGCGAAGCACTCCACACTTCACCGCCAAACTTTCCATAAAGTTTGAATTCGCCTTCGATATCTTCAAACGAAGCAACAGGTGCTAAAAAGTGGCGACGATGTGCTAAACCATTGGCTCCGATAGGGCCTAGTTCTGGGAGGCGGAAAGGCTGGCCAAAGTTTTCTCCGATGTAACCAGAGCATGGCTTTCCATCTAAAGAATTCACTTGGAACTTAATACCACGTGGAACTAAGGCAATCTCTCCGGGCTCGACTTCTAATCTTCCAAGTTCTGTTCGAACTTCTAGGCGACCGAGTTGAGGAACGATTACAAAATCTCCATCGGCATTCATAAAGAAATTATTCTTCATGGACTCTGTAAAAGAATAAAGAAGAATTTGAATGCCCTTTTGTTCTTCACCAGAACCACTGCTTGCGACGGTGCGAAGGCCTTCAAGAAAATTTCCTTTTAAGGCAGTCATCGGATTCCAACGCATTTGGTTTGGATCAAGGTGCTTTGCTTTTGCGAAAGATTTGAGTGTTAGAGCCTCTTCACGCTGAAAGCGTCCCTGCATAACAGAAGGACGAACGCGATAAAGCCAAGAATAAAGATTGAAGCCTCTTTGTACGGTGAACGCAGAACCACTGAGTTGTTCCGCGTAAAGTCCTAAAGGAGCCATCTGCGGAGAGTTTTGATCCGCAGGTAAAGCGCCAGGAAGAGCTTCTGTTGAAAAGTGATTTCCAAATCCAGATTGATAATTTTCTTTAATCATGGAGTTAGATAATCAGTGGCTCCCCCTGACTGTCAACCGGAAGCAGAAGCTAAGAGAAAAACGTCTCTCTAAACTTTGCTTTTTTACTCTCTGCGATGAAGCTCGCCTCAAATGCTGCTTGATTGAGGGATTTAAAGTCAGAAAGTCCAAAACCGTGATAGCGGTGCAGAAGTTCATAGTCATCCGAAAGTGTCGAAGCAAAGACACCGGGATCGTCGGAGTTGACGGTGACGATGACTCCAAGATCCATCAATTTGCGAATCGGATGGGCTGCAATGCTAGGGAAGCTATTCGTGAGCCAATTGCTCAGTGGGCAGACTTCCAAAGGGATCTTATGGCGAACAACATAGTCGATCACTTCGGGGCTTTGAATGATTTGAATTCCGTGGCCAATGCGTTCAGCTCCTAATATTTCAATACTATCGCGAACCCATTGTGCCGAAAGGGAGTTCGGAATTTCGCCAGAGTGAATGGTCACTCGAAGGCCTTCAGCCTTGGCCTTTTGAAAAATAGGAGCAAAGATTTTGGGATCAAAGCCCTCTTCGTTATCAGCAAGATCGATTCCTAAGAAAGTTTCTTTGTTATCGAGCATGAAATTTAAAACACGTTCAGCTTCTTGGTAGGATTTAATTCTTTGAACGGTTGCCAAAAGGCCCACGGCCATTGGATAGGCTTTCATCGCGCGATCAATCCCTCGAACAATGGCATCATGAATGGTTTGAAAGCTGAGACCGTGTCCATCCTGAATATAGGTTGGGGCGTAGCGAAGCTCTAAGAGAATAATGCCGTCATTGAATGCATCTTCACAGGCTTCAAAGGCAATGCGCTCTAGGATTTCTGCCGAGGCATAGATTTTTTGCGTATTTAAAAACTTATTTAAAACGGAGCCTAAATCCTTCATCGGTTCTGTCACCAGAAACTGCTCTCTTTGTTCCTTCAAGGAAGAGGGCCAAGTCATGCCCAATTGCGGAGCCAGCTCCGCCAAAGTGCTCCAACGCACTGAGCAGTCCATATGGCGATGCAGTTCCACTTTTGGGATTTGGCGAATTTGATGAGAGATGATTTTTTCCATAATTAACGCTCCCAGTAAGCAGTCTAGTTCACTTTACCACTGCACGCAGACAGAGTAGAACTTTATACTATGACAGAACCAATCCAAATCAAAACAAAACTCGCCGGCAATCCTCAACGAGAGCCATCTTTTAAAACATCTGTTCAGCTAAAAAGCGGAGAGCAAATCAACGTCGTTGATCCTAAGGCCACGCGCGCTTTGGTTTCATTGATGGATATGAATGCTGTTTTAGGTGGAGCTGCCTGCCACTACGGTGGTCCTGCGGCATTTGCGGAGTTGATGTCTGCTTTGCACGGTCTTGTTTTTCATAAATCCAAAAAAGAGAACAAACAGTGGTTCGAACTCTTTCACTTGGTGAACGACGCCGGTCACTGTGAAAATGGTCTGTATGCCTTAAAAGCTAACTATGGAATGGCGGATCTGACTTTAAATAGTCTTAAGAAGTTTCGCTCTATTGAAAGTGGTTTGACTGGGCACGGAGAGGTTCATTGCTTCCCTGAAGGTGTGTTTATATCAAATGGTCCTCTGGGATCAGCGCTGCCACAGACTCAAGGATTGGCGATGGGTGAAGCGATCAGTGGTAAAAATCGTGTGACCGTGACGGCTATATCTGATGGTGCATGTATGGAAGGTGAAGCGAAGGAAGCCCTGAGCGCGATTCCGGGTCTTGCACAAACAGGAAAAATGGGACCGTATGTATTAATTATTAGTGATAATAATACAAAACTTTCAGGTCGCATTGATGAAGAGTCTTTCTCAATGATTCCAACTTTTAAATCTCTTAAAGACTTAGGCTGGGATGTTATTACGCTTGAGCAAGGAAATGACTTGCAAAAATGTATGGCGAGCATCGAAGACGCTGTTGAGCGTGCGCAAAAGAATCCTAAAGTTCCAGTTGTGATTCATGCAAAAACTATCAAAGGGATCGGAACTAAGAAAACTGTGGAGTCATCAAGTGGTGGCCATGGGTTCCCTCTGAAATCACCTTCAGAATTGCCCACATTCTTAAAAGAAATTTACGATGGCGAAGCTTATCCTCAAGAATTTGATTCTTGGATTGAAGAGCTGAATAAAGATGAAGCTGAAATCAAAGCAAAGGCCGTCAAAGACTCAGGTGAGAAAATTCAAGTGGGTATTTCTTCCGCGATGGTGCGCGCTCGTAAGGCGGGATTACCCGTGTTGAGCGTGACTTCGGATCTTCCTGGTTCAACGGGAGTTGCAGGGTTTAGAAAAGAATTCCCTCAAGACTCTTTTGATGTGGGTATTGCTGAAAGTAATATGATCTCTACAGCGGCAGGTCTTTCAAAATTGGGATACATCCCAGTGGTAGATACGTTTGCACAGTTTGGTGTTACGAAAGGGGCATTGCCAATCACAATGGGCTCTTTATCAGAGGCGCCAATCATTGCGGTGTTCTCTCATACGGGTTTCCAAGATGCTGCGGATGGAGCTTCTCACCAAGCACTCAGCTATATGGCGATGTTATCTTCAATCCCACACGTGGATATTTACTCTCTATCTTGCAGTGAAGAAGCCGATGCATTAATGGGAATGGTGATTGAAAAATTTGCGACGGATCGCAAAGCTGGGAAGGTTCCAAACACTTCTGTTTTCTTCTTAGGTCGCGAGAATTTCCCGAAAACATTCCAAGCGGGAGCAAAGTACGATCTTAAAAAAGCGCAAGTCTTGTTAGACACAGCGACGGACTCAGCAAAGTCTGTTGTTTTAGCAACGACGGGTTCCCTTGTAGGGCAGGCTCTCTTAGCGGCTGAAGCTTTGAAAGCGAAGGGTTTGGGCGTGATCGTGGTGAATTCTGCAAACATCAACCATGTGGATGTTGAAACATATAAAGCAGCCCTTGCTAAAACGGGTGGTCGTCTCGTGACGGCTGAAGATCATCAGGCTATTGGTGGTTTTGGTCAAATGCTGACGCATGCTTTGGTTTCTGCAGGTGTCAATCTGCGCTTAAAATCATTGGGTGTAAAAGCAGAGTTTGGACAGAGTGCTTACTTAGCTCTGGAACTTTATGCGAAACATGGATTGGATTCTCAGGCGATGATTAAAGCCTGTGAAGAGCTGATCTAGATTTTGAAGTTTAAAAAAGAAAAAGCCCGCAATCAGCGGGCTTTTTTTTACGCAGCTTTTGCGTAGGATTCATGAGTCGCTTCAGAGAGCTGGCTCATCTGTGCTTGAGAGAATGCGGAAACCACATCCACTAAGATAACGACTTTATCATCGACCTTGCCCATACCTTTTACAAAGTTCGTCGCGCCAGAGCTGCTGAGAACCGGCGGCGGTTCAATTTTAGCATCCTCTAGATCAACAACTTCTTTTACAGAGTCGACGATCATTCCGACCTGACCGATTTCAGTGTCGATGACAATAATACAAGTGTCGCGTGTCGTATCTTGCGGATTCATTCCAAACTTCACACGCAGATTAACGACAGGGATAATTTTACCACGGAGATTCATAACACCTTTTACGTACTCTGGTGTTCGCGGGACAGGCGTGATTTCACCGAACTGATTGATTTCACGGACTGTTTCAATGGCAACACCATACTGTTCAGACATAAGTTGAAAAGTTAGGTACTGACCTGGTTTTGCCTTTTGAATCATTTCGCTCATAGCTTATTCCTTTTGATGTTTTGAATGCCCCTTACTCATCGAGAAAATAGTCTAGGAACTTAAGGACTGGATCATTAAAAAAGGCCAAATGTTTCTGTCTCATTCTGAGACAGCTTCGAGCTAAGACAGGAATATTACGAAGACGCCTCATTTATACGAAACTGAAATGATGTTCTAGACTTAGGTGAGACGCTAAACTTGCTCAATTGCGCCGATAAGCCATATGGATTTTAGACCCCTTTGAGGAGCATCTATATAATGAGCGACGATAAAGCATTCTTTGAAGAGTTACAGATGGATTTTTTAAATGAGTCAGCTTTCATGCTGGATCAATATGAAGAATTCATGATGCGTCTTGAGAACAGTGATGATCCTGTGAGAGACCTTACGGACATTTTCCGTGTCGCTCACTCCGTAAAAGGTGGCGCAGCAGCGGTTGGCCTAACAGAGCTATCTAGCTTTGCCCACGTGATGGAAGATCTCTTAGATCTTTTGCGTTCAAAACCTGGGTTGGTAGATTCAACTTGTATTTCTTTGTTATTGCAATCGGGTGATGAGTTAAAAAACCGAGTCCACGCTTTGCAAAATGGATCTGAAGAAGTTTGGAATCCACAAGAACTCAAATCTCAACTTATTGATCTGCATGCAAAGATGAGCGGAAAACCTAGTAAGCACGCTAAGGCAGCTCCAGTAGTGGCAAGTGCTGAAGAAGAAGAAAAAGTTCAAGCTCCAGATGACTTTTTTGAAGGTGTAGCTGATGTTGAAGTGGGATCGGATGAAGATCATACAAATCATGAACTCCTCGCAGAACTTCTTGCGCAATTAAGCCCTGAGGATCGTGCCGAGTTTGAAGCTCAAGAAGCTGGGCAAAACTCAGAGCCTAGCGAAGTTCAAGAAGCGGTTGCTGAAGTGACAGCAGAGCCTGCGTTGGAAAAGCCAGCTCTTTCTTTAATATCAAATAATTCTGAAGTGGCTGCACCTCCTAAAGAAGCTTCTGCCAATGCGCCGAAAGCGGGTAGCACAAATGCCAAGGCGAATTCTGTTATCAAAGTCGATACGGGACGCGTGGATTCCGTCTTGGACGCTGTCGGTGAGTTGGTTGTTTTAAAAAATCAGTTGGTGCACGACGATGCCGTGACAAGTGGATTGAATCTACGCCTTGAAGGAATTGTGGATCAACTCGACAAGGCTGTGCGTGAACTCTATGAAAAGACTTTAAGCATCCGCATGACGCCGCTTAGATCTTTGTTCGTAAAAATTCAGCGCATTGTGCGCGACGTTTCCCTCAGTTTGGATAAGCCGGTGGATTTGCAACTGATCGGTGATGAGACCGAGGTGGATCGCACAGTGTTTGAGCTTCTAGGGGATCCTTTGGTTCATCTTGTCAGAAACTCGATGGATCACGGGGTAGAGCCAGCAGCTTTGAGAAAAGAAAGAAGTAAGCCCGCGACAGCAAAGGTTGTCGTTTCTGCCAAACAATCTGGCGGGAATGTAATCATCGAAATCAGTGATGATGGTGGCGGTATTAATCGTGAAAAAGTTTTGAATAAAGCAATTGAAAGAGGCTTTGTGCCTCAGGGTGTAGATCCTGCGACGATTCCCGATGAGCAGGTGTTTCAATATATTCTGCAACCGGGATTTTCAACAGCAGATAAGATTTCGGATCTATCTGGTCGCGGTGTGGGTTTAGATGTTGTGAAGTCAAACCTTGAGAAAATCAATGGCAAGATCTCCATCACTTCAAAGTGGGGAGTGGGTACAACGTTTAGAATGACGATTCCTTTAAGCACAGCCATCACGGATGGAATTATTGTCGGACTTGGTGGATCGCGTTTCATTCTTCCGATTCATAATATTCGTGAGATCGTTCGCGTACAGCCGAAAGACTACACAGAAATTACGGGATCAGGAAAAATTGCCAACGTTCGTGGAGCACTTATTCCTGTGCTTGATATGACAAACACCCTTGGAAATCTTGAAACGCTCACATCAGAGTCGTGGGTGAAACGCGGGGATTCATTAAGCTCTCGTAGAGAAGAATCCATGTTGGTGATCGTTGAAACTGCGCGCGGAGAAGTAGCACTACCTGTGGACGATGTCCTAGGACAAGCGCAAGTCGTCGTGAAGCCTATCGTCACGGGTTTAGATATTCCAGAAGTTGCAGGAGCTGCAATCTTAGGTGACGGAAAAACAGTTTTGATTTTAGAGCCATCGGCGTTGGTTAATTCTCAATTTGTAAGTGGAAGGGCCGCAGTGTGAGTTCAGCAGCGAAAAAAAATGATTTTTCAGCGATTCTTTTTGATTTTGATGAAATCAAATTATCAGACAAGATCTATAGCAACTTCGCAGATCTTATTTATGAGTTGGCTGGTATTGATTTGCCACCGACTCCTAAAAATCACGCACTGGTGCGCAATCGCCTCGTAAAAATGCTACGCAGGTATGGTCTTGATAGCTACGAGGCTTATTGGGATCTTTTGAGAGCGCGCGATAAAGAAGTTATTTCTGAGTATATTTCCGCTCTGACAACGAACATGACTTCGTTTTATCGCGAGTCGAATCACTTCGATTTTATGAACAGTGCTCTGCCGGAACTTATGAAAAAGTATCCAGGAGAGTTACGCCTTTGGTGTGCGGCTGCGAGTACACGGCAAGAACCCTATACAATGGCGATGACAGTGTGGGACTCTCTCGGAGAACAGGCTAAGAAAGTTCGAATGCTGGCGACAGATATCGATCTTGAAGTTCTTAAAAAAGCAAGTGCTGGTGTTTACTTTGAACGTGAGATGGCAGGTCTGCCTCCGGCGCAAAGAAGTAAGTACTTCACAGAGATGATCTCTGTGGATGATCCGATTTGGAGAGCGAATGATCAAATCCATGATCTCATTCGTTTTGCGCCATTTAATTTGATGAATCCAAGATACGAGTTTCAACACAAGTTCCATATGATCTTTTGTAGAAACGTGCTGATTTATTTTGATGAAGAAACAACAAAACGTGTGATCGATAATTTGGTTCAGTGTCTTGCTCCAGGTGGGTATTTGGTGCTCGGACATTCAGAGTCAGGCAACGTTAAACATCCAGGTCTTAAATCATTGTCTCGTGCTGTTTACGAGCGCATCTAGGAGTTGAGTATGTCGAAAGTAAGAGTATTAATTGTCGATGACTCTGCAGTTATAAGAAAGTTATTAGAAAAGATTTTTCACTCCAGTCCCGACATTGAAGTGGTTGGAACGGCGGCAGATCCCTATATTGCACGGGATAAATTAGTCGCTCTTAAGCCAGATGTTATGACGTTGGATATTGAAATGCCGCGAATGGATGGCATAAGTTTTTTAGAAAAAGTGATGCAACACTTTCCAACTCGTACAATTATTTTTTCAAGCTTAGCAAAGACGGGTTCTGAAACTTATTTTAAAGCTCTTGAGGCGGGTGCGATTGAGGTTTTAGAAAAACCATCTATCGACGTTTCTCAAACTTTAGAAAACCTGTCGCGCTCTTTGGTTGAAAAAGTCAAAGAAGTGGCTAAGGCGCGTATTCGCCCCTCTTCTCCGCGTCCTGTGACTGCTCATGTGGCAAAGCCTGCAATGGCAAGTTCACTGGCACGGACAACGCATCAGTTGTTAGCTATTGCCTCTTCAACGGGTGGAACAGAAGCTTTAAAAACATTTTTATCTGGGATGCCGCCAGATATCCCGGGTACGCTGGTGGTGCAACACATGCCACCGGGATTTACGAAGACCTTTGCTGATAATCTGAATAATATGTTTCCGTTTGAAGTGAAGGAAGCTGAAGATGGTGATCAGGTGGTTCCAGGAAGAGTTTTGATTGCTCCCGGAAACTTCCATATGGAGATCGAAAGATCTGGAGCCTACTATCACGTAAAGCTCCATCAATTGCCACCTCTTCATAGTGTGCGCCCTGCGGCTGACTATATGATGAAGTCTGTGGCTAAGTATGTGGGTAAGAACGCTACGGGTGTTGTTCTGACGGGGATGGGGAAAGACGGTGCCGAGGGCCTTAAGGCGATGCACGAGGCGGGCGCTTTCACGATCGCACAGAATGAAGAAACTTGCGTGGTGTTTGGAATGCCAGCTGCTGCGATTGCTTTAGGGGGAGTCGATAAGGTCGTGCCTCTTGAAAAGATTGCTACTGAAGTGATGTCTCATCAAAAAGTTCGCAACGCCGCTTAAGGGCGTTGCACTGTCTCTAGTGAATTTCTGCAGGGTCCTTGGGATTTCTTCTTTGAGGACCGCGAGAAAATTTTTCGATTTCTTGAATCCAGAACGAAAGTTCTTGGCCACCTAAAGAGTAATCAATAGTTGCAAGCTTAATGGCTAAAGGGAAAGACTCGTTCAGAACGTAGGCCAATTTGCGGCGTTCGCCCTTGCGAGAGTAGGTCTCGATTTTATGAAGACCCGCCATGATATGCAGGGCTTTGAAGAAGATCGTCATTTCTAATTTGAAGACTCCTAACTCATCACGCATAAATTGCAGGAGTTCTTCGTCATTGGCGACCAGTTCTTCAGTGATCGCAATTTCTCCGTAGTGGGCTTTGCAATAAGCAAGCATGAAGCCCGCAAAAAGCTCAATAGGGTTAGCCTTATCAATTCCAGAGATGTCGATACGAGAAAGGTAAACTTCAAAAATAGCGAGTTTCTCAGGGTTCTCGAAAATCTTTTCTAGGCCTGGCAAAGTGGTCTTTAAAATCCCTAGATCATAGAGTTCTAAGAAAGCTAAAAACGGTTCGTTAAGGCGTAAAAACTTAAGCCACTCTTCGCGACGACGAGGTAAAACCGATTTTTGCAATTCAGGGGCGCAGGCGACAATCCCTTGGCGCATATCTGACGCTAAAGAGAAGTTGAGCTTATGAGAAAGGCGAATCGCTCTAAGAATCCGAATCGGATCTTCGACAAAACGCTCGATGGGATCGCCGATCATGCGCAAGACGCGGTTTCTAATGTCGTCCATTCCACCGCAGTGGTCGATAATTTTTTGCGCGATAGGGTCATAAAAAACAGCATTGGCGGTGAAATCACGGCGACTGGCGTCTTCTTCCACCGTTCCAAAGTAATTATCACCTTCGATACCATCATCCGCACTCATCTCTTCTTGAGTGACATTTCGGCGGAAAGTAGCGACTTCAAACTGTTGATCCCCCCGCTTTACAAGAACCAGCTTGAAGCGGCGGCCAATCACGTAGGCGTTAGGAACTTTCTTTCTCACCTGATTTGGATGAGCGTTAGTCGCAATGTCGAAGTCCTTGGGATGAATGCCAACTAGCAAATCACGCACG